>NZ_CP034328.1:3505467-3847289 GCF_003940805.1 Tabrizicola piscis | reverse complement strand
GCTCGACCAGCAGCGGATCGTCGCGTTCGTAATAATCCGACGTGAGCGCCGCGAAATCGCGCTTGCCCAAGGCGCGCAAGGCGCATTGCCGCCAGTTCTGGTGGTCAAACAGGGTCGGGTCCGCCTGACCGTAGATGAAGGGATAGGGGTAGCTGTCCCAATCTTCAGGACGCGCCACCCGCGCGGCACCACTGAACCGCCCGCCGGTCAGCGCCCGAAAATCCACCGCCTCGCCCTGTGGTGCAGACACCGGAAATTGCGGCGCAAGGGGGGCCGTCTCGGACACGAAATACCCCGACCGCCCGGCCGAGGTGAGGTAGTCGCCCGAGACCAGATCGGCATAGGCCAGCGTCACGGTGATCCGGCTGATCCCCAGATGGCCCGCCAGACCGCGCGACGACGGCATCCGCTGGCCCGGCCGGAAGCGTCCGGCCAGAATGCCTTGCGTCACCATCGCCCGGATCTGCTGTTGCAAGGATCCGCTCGCCCCGGGGGTCAGGTAGAAGGCTTCGACAGGAATGGCCATGGGCGCCCGGGTCCAGCGATAGGTCCAGCGATAAGTCCAGATCAAGGCGCATCGAAAGGGACGAAGTCAAGCATTCGCACCCGACAAAGCGCCCGATCTCTGTCCCTGCGTCATCAAAGCTGTTGAAACCTGCGCCAACACCCCCTAACCCAATAGGGCCTGACTAGTCCGCCTGTCTTGGGGCTTAGCTGCGAAGGCCAAACGCAGCTGCCGCAGCCATCCCGGCAAACAGATACAGGCCTTGATGCCCGAACCGATGTCTACCCCCCGCCCCGCGCCCAGGCAGGCCCGTGACTGGTTAGCGGTCCTTGCCCGCTACCGCGAACCTTCCACAAGGCGCAGTCTTTGGGAACTTGCGGCCACCCTCGTCCCGTTCTTCGCCCTTTGGGCACTGGCATGGATGGCGCTTTCGGTCAGCGCTTGGCTGGCCCTTGGTCTTGCGATCCTGAACGGCGCGTTTCTGGTCCGCATCTTCATCATCCAGCATGACTGCGGCCATGGGGCCTTCCTGAACAATCGCACCGCGCAGGATTGGCTGGGGCGTACCCTTGGCGTGCTAACCCTGACGCCCTATGCCGTGTGGAAGCGGACCCATTCGATCCACCACGCCCATCACGGCGATCTGGATCAGCGCGGGATCGGCGACGTGCTGACCCTGACCATAGACGAATACCGCGCCCGGGGGTGGTTCGGCCGCCTGATGTACCGGCTTTACCGCCATCCGGTGGTGCTGTTCGTGCTTGGCCCCAGCTACCTGTTCCTTTTGCAGAACCGGCTGCCCTTCGGCCTGATGAATTCCGGCTGGCGCTACTGGACAAGCGCGATGGGCACCAATGCGATGATCGGCATTGCCGTCGGGCTGGTGATCTGGTTCGGCGGCCTGTTGCCGGTGCTGCTGATCTTCCTGCCGACATCGCTGATCGCTGCGACCCTTGGGGTCTGGCTCTTCTACGTCCAGCACCAGTTTGAGGAAACTCATTGGTCAAAGGGCGACGACTGGCAACTGCACGATGCCGCGTTGGAGGGGTCCTCCCACTACATCCTGCCGCAACCCCTGCGCTGGTTTTCCGGCAATATCGGCATCCACCACGTCCACCACCTTTATTCCCGCATCCCGTTCTACCGCCTGCCCGAAGTGATCCGTGACCACCGGACCCTCGCCGAGGCGCAACGCCTGACAATCGGCCAAAGCCTGCGGTCGGTGAACCTGCACCTGTGGGATACGGTTGAGGGCAAGCTGCTAAGCTTCAAGGAAGCCCGCCTGCGGTATGGGGTGGCGTAGGTCAGGGTCTGCCCCGAGTAACCGGTCAAGAAACAGTTACAGCAGAAAAGTTCAAGGGGGCCGCAACGGCCCCCTTCTGCATTCGCATGCCTTTGAGAACGCTGGGTATATGGGGCGGTTTTGGGGTGGATTTGACGGCTTTTTCCCGTCTTCAACGCGTATTCCTTCCATCTCTACGCGCGTGGAGATCGGAAGCCGTCAACCATGCCGGTCAAATCGAGGGAGCGGAAAGTTGGCACCCACCTTACTGGAAAGAATGCAGCCTGAGTTGTGACAACTCAACTAATCGTATATGAGATGAGGCAATGAATCGGAGGCCAAATGTTCAATCTAATTGTTTCTGGGCGCGTCAATGATGATCGTCGTGGCTTTATCTTTGCAGAGCGCGTCTTTGGATATACCTCCAAGGATTTGGAAAGCCAATTCACAAAGGGCGACTTAATCGACTTCGATAGCCTAATGAGATTTCCCGCACTTCTAATGGAAGAAGGGAGATCGAACGAGATTGCCAGAATCGCATGGATCTCGCGGGTAACTCGAAAAGGCGCTGATTTTCAGATTGATTATACTATAGATTCTGACCTCCCAAAGCTCACAAATGCCGACATTGAAGAAATGCAGACCGAGTTGGATATGCATGACTGGGAGTTTGGTACAAATCATTGGGCTGTTAAAGACGTTGATCTGTTTGAGATCCTGCTTAAGCGAGCAAAGCTTGATCAACCTAAGCCAAGCGTGTTCCAGCTAAGTGCGAAGCCCATTGATCCCAAATTGATTTCCTTCATGATGCCGTTTGATGGCTCATTTAACTCAGTATATCAAGGCATTAAGGCAGTTCTTGAAGCAGATGGCTTTACCTGTCGCCGGGCGGACGACATGTGGGTTCACGCCCATGTTATGACAGACATCATTGAGTTGATCTGTACCTCGGTTGTGGTTATTTGCGATCTATCAAGAAAAAACCCGAACGTCTTCTATGAAGCGGGGATCGCCCACACACTTGGAAAACAGGTGATCCTAATTTCCCAATCTCACGATGACGTTCCGTTTGATCTAAGGCCTATCCGCTACCTCAGCTATTTAAACAACGGAGAAGGCATCCAAAAACTGGCAGAGGAGGTTATGGCGCGAGTGCGGTCGATCACCTGACTGGTCAAACTGATTACATGGGTGCCCCTTCCGGGACACCCTCCCTGCCCACAAACCCTCAACTCCTACCCAAACACCCGTCCCAACGCCGCCCCAATCGCTCCGGTGATCTGATCAATATCATCCTTCGTCGCGATCAGCGCCGGGCTCAGGCACAGGGTGTTGTTGAACCCCGGCACGCTCCGGTTCGTGGCCCCGATGATCACGCCCTGCGCCATGCAGTCGGCGACGACGGCCTGAACCTTCTTCTCGTCGGCAGGCTCACGCGTGTCCCGGTCGGCCACCAGTTCGGCGCCGAGGAACAACCCCTTGCCGCGCACCTCGCCGATGGCTTTGTGCTTGTCCATCAGGGCCGAGAGGCTGTCCAAAGCATAGTCGCCCATCGCCACGGTGTTGGCCAGAAGCCCCTCGCGTTCGATGATGTTCATGTTCTCCAGCGCCGCCGCCGGGCCTGCGGTGCAGCCCCCGAAGGTGGAGATGTCGCGGAAGTAGCTCATCGGGTCCGAGGCGTCGTCCTTGAACATGTTGAAGACGGCTTCGGTCGTCACGGTGCAGGAGATCGCCGCGTAGCCGGAGGCCACACCCTTGGCCATCGTCACGAAATCGGGCTGGACGCCGTAGTGCTGGTAGCCGAACCAGGTCCCGGTGCGGCCGACGCCGCAGACGACCTCGTCGATGTGGAGGAGGATGTCGTATTTGCGGCAGATCTCCTGCACGCGCTGCCAGTAGCCCTCGGGCGGGACGATGACGCCGCCGCCGGCGGTGACGGGTTCCAGGACGAGGCAGCCGATGGTGTCGGGGCCTTCGCGGAGGATGACTTCCTCAATGGCATCGGCGGCGCGTTCGCCGTAGTTTTCCACGTCCCACTGCTTGCGGTATTCCAGGCAATGCGGAACCTCGACAAAGCCATCCGGGAAGGGCCCATACTGGGCGTTGCGCTGCTTTTGCCCACCGGAGGCGAGGGCGGCGATGGTGGTGCCGTGGTAGTCCCGCTCCCGGTACAGGATCTTCCATTTCTTGCCCCCGTGGTGGCGATGCGAGATCTGGCGGACCATCTTGTAGACCTTCTCGTTCGCCTCAGACCCCGAGTTGGAGTAGTAGACGCGCGACAGGCCCGGCATCTTTTCGATCAGCCGCTTGGCGAAGATCGACCCGGGGATCGACCCTGCAGCCCCGGCGAAGTAGTTCATCCGCACCAGTTGGTCGCGCACGGCATCGGCGATGGATTCCCGGCCGTAACCCACGTTGACCGTCCAGACTCCACCGGACACGGCATCCAGATGCTCTTTCCCCTTGGCGTCCCAGACCCGCATCCCCTTGCCTTCAACGATCACGCGGGGGTCGACGGTTTCGTACTGCTTGTGCTGCGACAGGTGGTGCCAGACATGGGCACGGTCAGCCTCGACCACGCTGGCGATGTCGTTCAGTCCTGCAAGGCCTTCCATGGGGCGTCCTTTCGATCACATGATTGCGCGGCATCATCGGGGATCGGCCGCCCTGGCCTTAGGGCCAGAGGCGGCCACCCGCTATAGCCAGACGCCCCCCCTGCGACAGGGAAACGGGTTGAGGCTGGAGCAGCAACGCTAGATACCACGCAAAGAGCCTAGAACGGGAACGACCAAGTGCTGCACGTCGATCAGGTCTGCAAGTCCTATCCCACCGCCGAAGGGCTGGTCGCGGTGCTGTCGGGCGTCAGTCTTGACCTTGGGCCGGGGGAAAGCCTGGCGCTGACCGGGGAATCCGGCAGCGGCAAAAGCACGCTGCTGCATCTGGTGGCGGGGCTGGACGCCGTGGACAGCGGCACGATCACGGTTGCAGGCACAGCGCTTGGCGGCCTTGACGACGCGGGGCGCGCGGCCCTCCGGCGAGACCGGATCGGGTTGGTTTTCCAGCAATTCAACCTGATCCCGTCGCTGAACGTGGCCGCCAACCTGAGCTTTCAGGCCCGTCTGGCCGGACGGCATGACCGCATCTGGGCCGCGCATCTGACCGAAGCGCTGGGGCTGACAGCGCTTGTGCATCGCTACCCTGAGCAGCTTTCGGGTGGCCAGCAACAGCGCGTCGCCATCGGCCGGGCGCTCGCCGCACGCCCGGCCCTGATCCTTGCGGATGAGCCGACGGGGAACCTTGATGAAGCCACCGGCGATGCGGTCATCGGGCTGATGCTGGGGCTGGTCGCCGAAGCGGGGGCAAGCCTCTTGATGGTGACCCATTCCGAACGCTTGGCCGCGCGGCTGGACCGGCGGCTGCATTTGCGGGCCGGAAAGGTTGCCCCATGATCCGCGCCGCGCTGGCCGCCCTCATGTCGCACTGGCGGCGGCACCCCTTGCAACTGGCGATGCTGCTGGTGGGCCTTGCGCTGGCCACCGGGCTTTGGTCCGGCGTGCAGGCTATCAATGCCGAGGCGCGGGCGGCCTATGACCGGGCGGCGGGGGTGTTGGGGCAGGATCGGCTGGACCGGATCGTGGCCAGCGACGGCAATCTGACTGTGGCCCGCTTTGCCGAACTGCGGAGGGGCGGCTGGACGGTGTCCCCTGTGCTTGAGGGGCGGCTGGACGGCTTGCGCATCCTTGGGGTCGAGCCCCTGACCCTGCCGCGCGGCGCGGCGATGCCGGGGATACCGGGCGTGGCTGGCGACAGCTTGGGTGACTTCCTGGGCGGGCGGCTGGTTCTGGTGGCCCCCGAAACCCTGTCACGTCCCGGCGTGGCTGCGGCGCTTGAGGGTCTTGCGGTGGAACCTGCCCCTGACCTGCCCCCGATGACTGTCCTTGCCGACATCGCAGCGGCAGAACGGCTGCTGGGCACGACCGGACAGATCACTGCCCTGCTGATCGACCCTGATGGCACCCTCCCCGGCCGCCTGCCCCCGGGGCTGGAGCGGCGCGCGGCGACGGGGGAGGATGACCTTGCCCGGCTGACCGACAGCTTCCATCTGAACCTGACCGCCTTCGGGTCCCTTGCCTTTGCCGTTGGCATCTTCATCGTCCACGCGGCGATTGGTCTGGCTTTCGAACAACGCCGCCCAATGTTTCGAACCCTGCGCGCGCTTGGGGTTCCCGCGCGGACGCTTGGTGCGCTTGTGCTGGCCGAGATGCTGGCTTTTGCGCTGATTGCGGGGCTTGCCGGTGTGGCGCTTGGCTACGCCGTGGCGGCGGCGCTGTTGCCGGATGTGGCGGCCACGCTGGGCGGGCTTTACGGCGCTGCCGTGCCGGGAGTGCTGGAATTGCGGGCCGGATGGGTATTGGCGGGGATCGCGATGGCGGTTGCGGGCACCCTGATCGCGGCGGGTCAGGGGTTGTGGCAGGTCTGGCGGCTGCCGCCCTTGGCCAGCGCGGGGGCCCATGCCTGGGGGGCGGCAGCCGGGCAGACCCGCCAGTGGCAGGCGGTGGTCGGGGTTGGATGTCTGGCGGTTGCGGGCCTTGCTTTGGGGTTCGGATCAGGCCTTTGGGCCGGGTTTGCCGTGCTGGCCGGGCTCCTCCTTGGGGCGGCACTTGTCTTGCCTGCGGTGCTTGCCGCCGTTCTGGCGCTGGCTGCTGCGCGGGCGCGGGGGGCGCTGGCCGAGTGGTTTTGGGCCGATGCGCGCCAGCAATTGCCGGGCCTGTCGCTGGCGCTTATGGCGCTGTTGCTCGCGCTGGCGGCCAATGTCGGTGTGGGCACCATGGTCGGCAGCTTCCGCGCCACCTTTACCGGCTGGCTGGATCAACGGCTTGCGTCCGAGCTTTACCTGACCGCCGAAAGCCCGGATCAGGCGGCGGCGATGCGGGCGTGGCTGGAGCCGAGGGTCGATGCCATCCTGCCGATCGTCGCGGCGGACACCTCGCTGGTCGGCCAGCCGGGCGAGGTTTACGGAATCGCTGACCATCCGACCTATCGCGACAACTGGCCCTTGCTGACTGCCACGCCCGATGTCTGGGACGTGGTGGCGCGGGGCGAAGGCGTGCTGGTGAATGAACAACTGTCGCGGCGCGCGGATCTTGGACTTGGCGCGCCGGTTTCGCTGCCCGGCGGCGCGTTGCCGGTGGCGGGGGTCTATTCGGACTATGGCAACCCCATGCCGCAGGCGATCATCGGACTTGAGGCGTTTCGAGCGCGGTTTCCGGGGATGGAGGAGCTGCGCTTTGCCCTGCGGGTGCCCGTGGCTGAGGCGCCCGGGTTGGCCACGGCGTTGCGCGCCGAGTTTGCCTTGGGCGATACGGCGCTGGTCGATCAGGCCGGGATCAAGGCCTTTTCCCTGCGGGTGTTTGAACGGACCTTCGCGGTGACGGGGGCGTTGAATGTGCTGACGCTGGGGGTCGCGGGGGTGGCGATGCTGGCAAGTCTGGTGACCCTCTCTGCGCTGCGCCTGCCGCAACTGGCGCCGGTCTGGGCGATGGGGCTGACGCAGGCCCGTCTTGCCCGGCTGGACCTTGCGCGGACCGTTGTGCTGGCGCTACTGACGGCGGCGGTGGCACTGCCCTTGGGGCTGGCGCTGGCCTGGGTGCTGCTGGCGGTGGTGAACGTCGAAGCCTTCGGCTGGCGCTTGCCGATGCTCGCCTTTCCGGGCGACTGGCTTGGGGTGTTTCTGGCCGCAGCAGCCGCCGGGGGGCTGGCGGGGCTGGGACCGGCTGTCACGCTGATGCGGCGGCGACCGGCGGATTTGCTGAGGGTGTTTGCCAATGAACGCTAAGTCCGTTGTCCTCCTGCTGGGGCTGACGCTTGGGCTGGGCGGGGCCGCCTTTCCGCAGGGCTTTGCCGATCTGGGGGCTTCGGTGGATGGCTTCGCCTTGCCCGACCGCGCAAAGGTGCTGGAGTTTCCTGCCGACCATGGCGCGCATCCGGATTTCCGCATCGAATGGTGGTACCTGACCGCCAATCTGACCGGCGCGGATGGGGCGGAATATGGCGTGCAGTGGACCCTGTTCCGCAGTGCGACCGCACCGGTGGAGGGGCTTGGCTGGGACAGCCCGCAGGTCTGGATGGGCCATGCGGCCGTCACGACCGCGACCGAGCATTTCGTGGCCGAACGGCTCGCGCGGGGTGGGGTCGGTCAGGCCGGGGTGACCTTGGGCGACGGCGCGCCCTTCCGGGCCTGGATTGACGAATGGCACATGACCTCAACCGCCGGGCCGGGGGAGGATGCGCTTGACCGGTTGAAGCTGGGCGCAGGGGGCGACGGCTTCGGCTATGCGCTGGACCTGACTGCAAAGGGTCCCTTGGTCCTGCAAGGAGACGCCGGCTATTCGGTGAAATCGGCGGAGGGACAGGCGAGCCATTATTACTCGCAGCCCTTCTATGCCGTGACGGGGATGCTGGACCTGCCCGGCGGTCAGGTGGCGGTCACCGGCCAAGCCTGGCTGGACCGGGAATGGTCATCGCAACCGCTTGCGCCGGATCAGACGGGATGGGACTGGTTCTCGCTGTCGTTTGACGGGGGCGAAAAGCTGATGGGCTTTGTGCTGCGCGGCGGGGATGGGGATTTCACCTCGGGCACCTGGATCGCGGCGGATGGCACGGCAACGCCGCTGGAACCGGGGGCCTTGCAGGCCGAGCCGCTGGACAAGGCGACCGTCGCAAACCGCGAGGTGCCGGTCGGCTGGCGGCTGCGCCTGCCCGAGCGGGGGCTGGACGTGACCTTGGACGCGCTGAACCCTGCGGCCTGGATGGCGACTTCGGTCCCCTATTGGGAGGGACCAGTGTGGGTGACGGGCAGCCACAGCGGGCGCGGCTATCTGGAGATGACCGGCTACTGACCACGGCCGGTTGTCAGATTGAGCGCGTTCCGCGCAAGAGTTTGTCTCGCCTCTGGCGCGCAGGCGCGCCAACCGGCTTGGTCATTGGGGGTTTCACCCCCCCAAACCCCCGTGGAGTATTTCTGAAAGAGCAATTGTCGCGGTCACGGGATCGCGGCAGCGGTCACTTCAACCTCGACCAGAAACTCGGGCCGGGTAAAGCCGGAAACGATCACCAGAGTGGAGGCCGGCAGGCGGGGGATACCGGCAAGCCAGGCATCGCGGGCGGCCATGTAGCCCGGCATATGGGCGCGGTCGGTGACGAAGGCATTGATGCGGATGACGTCGGAGGGGCCCATCCCTGCTTCGGCCAGGATCGCGGTGCAGTTCTGGAAGCACAAGTCCGCCTGCGCCCTTGCCCCCTCGGGCACGCGGCCATCCGCCGTCAGCGCAAGTTGGCCCGAGGTCACCACCAGCCGCGCACCGGGCGGCACCTCGACCCCATGGGCATAGGCCGCAAAGGGCGGTGCGATGGTGGGCGGGGACAGCATGCGCATGGATTTCTCCTTCGGGCGAAAGGGTGCGTCCGGGTGCAGGGACTGCCCAGACATAGCAATGATTTTCTTGCCCTGCAGGCGTTTCTGCGTAACTTTTCAGCATCCATCCACGGGATCTGCCCGCTGAAGCGGCTTTTCCACGGGAAATACAGGCCAAAGCGGCATTGCCCCCTCGCCTTGCCAAGGCTGCGTTCTAGGCTTCGACAACAGAGTTGACGTGACATTTCCCCAATCCGACAGGAGACCCAATCATGACGCTGAAGGCCCGCGCTGCCTGCGCAACTGCCTTGACTGCCATCATCGCCCTTTCCGCCCCGGCGATGGCCCAGAACGTCCCCGTGGTGTTTGGATCGAACTGGCTGGCGCAGGCCGAACATGGCGGCTTTTACCAGTCGGTCGCCGATGGCACCTATGCCGCCTGCGGGCTTGACGTGACGATCCAGCCGGGCGGGCCACAGGTGAACAACCGCGCGCTGATGATCGCGGGCAAGGTCGACTATCACATGGGCGGCAACCTGCTGGAGGCATTCAGCGCCGCGCAGGAGGGCATTCCGATCGTCGCCGTGGCCGCCAGCTTCCAGAAAGAGCCGCAGGTCATCCTGACCCATCCCGGCAAGGTTTCGAGTTTTGAGGAGCTCAAGACCCTCGACAAGCTGCTGATCGGCGATCAGGGCTATGCGTCCTTCTACCAGTGGATGAAGGCCGCCTATGGCTTCACGGATGAGCAGCGCGAGGTTTACACCTACAACCCGGCCCCGTTCATCGCGAACGAAACCTGGGGGATGCAGGGGTATCTGTCCTCGGAGCCCTATTTCGTCGCCAAGGAAACCGGCTGGGAGCCGGATGTCTGGCTGATCGCCGACGCGGGCTATTCGACCTATTCGACGCTGATCGAGACGATGGCTGACACGGTGGCCAACAAGCCCGAACAGGTGACCTGCTTTGTCGAAGGGTCGATCAAGGGCTGGTACAATTACCTGTACAACGACAACAGCGCCGCCAATGCGATGATCAAGGCCGACAATCCGGAAATGACCGATGAGGCCATCGCCTATGCCATCGAGAAGATGAAGTCGGCCGGGATCGTGGATTCGGGCGATACCGAAACCATGGGGATCGGCGCGATGAACGAGGCCAAGGTGAAGGACTTCTTCGACAAGATGGTCGCGGCGGGCGTCGTCTCGGGTGATCTGGACTGGTCCGCGACGATCAACACGACCTTTGTGAACAAGGGCGTGGGGATGGACCTGAAGCCGAAGATGTAGGACCTTGCGTCGGGTGGGCGCGATTGCCCACCCGACCTTGCACCGCGCATGACAGACCTGATCCATCGCCCGATCTTGCCGCTTGGCCAACGCCCCCGGCTTATGGAGCTTGCCGAGGTGGGCAAGGTCTTCAACGGCACTGTTACCGCGCTGCGGGACATGTCGCTAACCGTGCATGAAGGCGATTTCATATCGCTTCTCGGTCCGTCCGGCTGCGGGAAATCCACGGCCTTGCGGCTGATCGCCGGGCTGTCTACGCCGACAGCGGGCCGCATCCGCTGGGACGGGGGGCAAGGTGCGGGCGATCTTGGCGTGGTGTTTCAGGAACCCACGCTGATGCCCTGGGCCACGGTGGCCGAGAATGTGTTTTTGCCGTTCCGCCTGCGCGGCAAGAGCTTTGCCGCCGCGAAGGATGAGGTGGATCAGGCCCTGTCACTGGTCGGTCTGTCGGCCTTTGCCGCATCCTATCCGCGCGAACTTTCGGGCGGCATGAAGATGCGGGTGTCCATCGCGCGGGCGCTGGTGACCAACCCGCGCCTGATCCTGATGGATGAACCCTTTGCCGCGCTGGACGAAATCACCCGCCACAAGCTGAACACCGACCTTCTGGCCTTGCGCGAACGGATCGGCTGCACGGTGATCTTTGTCACCCATTCCGTGTTTGAAAGCGTGTTCCTGTCCGACCGGATCATCGTGATGGCGGCGCGTCCGGGCCGGGTGATCGAAGAGGTGACCGTGACCGCCCCCTATCCACGGGATGAGGTGTTCCGGACTTCGGCCGAATATGCCGCGCATTGCCAAGTGACCAGCAAGGCCCTGCACCGCGCGATGGGAGAGGCGGCATGACCGTGACAGACCTTGGCAAAGCCCCCGACTCCCTGTCGCTTGACCCCGAGGAAGCCCGCCGCCTGCGCAATGCCCGGATCGACCGGGTTGCGAAATGGGTGCTTCCGGCGCTGGTCTTTGTCATCATGATCGTCGGGTGGGACCGGCTGGTCGTCTGGAACGAGATCCCGCATTACATCCTTCCCAGCCCCGGCAAGGTGATCGAGACGTTGGTCAAGGACTGGGCCATGCTGTTCGAGGCGCTCTTGGTCACGCTGCAGATCACTCTGATGGCCCTTGCCGTTGCGGTGATCGGGGGCGTCGGTCTTGCGGTCCTGTTCAACCAAAGCCGCTTTGCCGAGATGTCGTTCTACCCCTACGCCGTGATCCTGCAGGTCACGCCAGTCGTGTCGATTGCGCCCTTGATCTTCATCTATGTCGACAGTCGGACGGCGGGGCTGCTGCTTTGTGCCTGGATCGTGGCCTTCTTCCCGATCCTGGCCAACACCACACTTGGCCTCAACTCCACCGACCATAACCTGCGCGATCTGTTCCGGATCTACGGCGCCAGCCGCTGGCAACGCTTGCGCTATCTACAATTGCCCTCGGCCCTGCCCTACTTCCTTGGGGGTCTGCGCATTGCCGGGGGCCTTAGCCTGATCGGGGCGATTGTCGCGGAATATGTGGCGGGGACGGGCGGCATCGGGTCGGGCCTTGCCTTCCGGATCCTTGAGGCGAGCTACCGGCTGAACGCCCCCCGGATGTTTGCGGCACTTCTCCTCATTGCCGTCACCGGGGTGGTGATCTTTGCCGGCCTGTCGTTCCTGTCACACATGCTTTTGCGCAAATGGCACGAAAGTGCGCTGAAGCGCGAAACCTGATGACCCGCGTTCTGGTCGTCTTTGCCCAGCCTTGCGCGGAAAGCTTTTCTGCGGCGCTGAAGCAGGTAGTCGTTGACCGCCTGACTGCACGGGGGTGGGACGTGGACCTGTGCGATCTATACGCCGAAGGGTTTGATCCGGTGCTGACCGCCGCCGAACGCCGGGGCTATCAGAACACCGCTAACAACACCGCGCCTGTTCAGGGCTACGTCGACCGGCTGCGCGCGGCCCAGGCGCTGGTCTTTGTCTACCCGGTCTGGAACTTCGGCTTTCCGGCTATCCTGAAGGGATACTTCGACCGGGTCTACCTGCCCGGCGTGTCCTTCACGCTGGAGAACGGCCTTGTCGCCCCGGCCCTGACCCATATCCGCAAGCTGGCCGTCGTGACCAGCTATGGGGCCACGCCCTTTCGCGCCTGGGCTGCCGGGAACCCGCCGAAGAAGATGTTCACCCGCGTCATCCGCTTCATCTGCCGCCCCGACCGGCTGCGCTATCTGGCGCTTTACGACATGAACCGGGTGACGGACGCCGGCCGCAAGGCCTTTCTCGCCCGCGTGGCGCATGAGATGGACCGTCTATGACTCGCGCCCTGATCGTCTATTGCCACCCGAAAGAGGGCAGCTTCACCTCGGCCGTCCGGGATACCGTCCTGTCCCGCCTTGCAGCCAAAGGGGCCGAGGTCAGGGTGATCGACCTTTACGCCCGCGCCTTCGACCCAACCCTCAGCCTGGCCCAGTGGGAGGGCTACCTCGACACCCCGCGCAACCGCGAAATCGTGGCGGGGGATGTGGATGACTTGCACTGGGCCGATACGCTGATCTTCATCTACCCGACGTGGTGGTATGCCCTGCCCGCAATCCTCAAAGGCTGGCTGGATCGCACCATGCTGCCCGATGTCGCGTTCCTGATGCCCAACGGCGTCAACCGCACCATCCGCCCAGGCCTCACGCATATCCGCCGGCTAGGTGTGTTCACCACCTGCGGCGCAAGCTGGTGGCTGACCACTTTCGTCGGAAGCCCCGGCAAACGGATGCTGACGCGCGGCATCGGGCTCCTATGCGCGCCGCGCCGCCGCACTGTCTTTGCCGCACATTACCTGATGGACAGTTCCACCGCCGAAAGCCGTGCCCGGCATCTGGAACGGGTCGCGACCAAGACTGACAGGCTTCTGCGTTAGTCCATTTCCGCGCGATCAGCCACTTGCAGCCGCACGCCTGATCCGGTATCGAATCCCCACTCATCGCGGCGGGTTGGCGGAGAGGTTACGCAGCGGATTGCAAATCCGTGAAGACCGGTTCGATTCCGGTACCCGCCTCCATCCACACCTTGGACAATGCCTTAAGCCACCAGCCGTCGAGTGTGACGCACAAGGGGCGCACACGCCCTATCCGCCATCAGACGAACGCGAGACAGTCCCCGCCGCTACTGACCCTCACCTTTGGGCGCAAGTGATTTGGCAAGAGCAGACTGCAGCGGATCATTCACTCCACGCTCTTCCGTCACTTCAGCGCGGACGCCCCGGCCCGGCGCGGCGCTAGCGTTCAGATACTGCAACGAGTCCAGTTTCCGATGCAGGAAGCGCAACAGCCGATCCCCTAACCCGGATCGCCTGTTCGATGCGGTGCTCGGTCCCGTCATCGATCGGGCTGTAGACTGTTGCAGCTCGATCGATCTGCGCAGGCGATCCAGGCGTTCGGGATCATGTAGAAAAAGGGACTCGGGCGGTGCGCTGCGCATCCAGTCCGGTGGGGCGGCGCCGTCGATCTTATCAACGTCGAGACCCGGAATATGCAACTTGCCTGTCTCGACCAGCCAGCGATGGCTGGTGGCAGAGCGCAGCGCGGCCTCCGCCACCTCGGGCAGAAGGGTAAATGGTTGCGTCGGGGGATCGCTTCTATCCAAAGCTTCCAGCTGCGGGATCAGGCGCTCCACGTGCCGCGAGGCTTCGTAGGATCCACCAGCTTCCGCACGCAAATGGGCCAGCAACACCAAGGCTTCCGCGGACAGACCGACATTGGCGTTCAAGCTTTTGAGGTTCGCAGCCTGCACCCATGGCGCAAGAAAGCGGGTCGCGAAATCAAAGACGATGTCGTTTCCATGAAGCTCGTTCCGGGCGAAAGCTACAAGTTCGGTACTTCGGCCGAACACCGCATCAGTGCCGTGTATGAGCTGCCTCAGATTCTCATGCACCGGGCGAAAGTGCCGGTTAGAATGCTTCAACGATTGCTGCAACCGAGCCCGACAATGGTCGACCGGATGCCGAACGTAAATCACTGGTGTGATATCGCTGGACAGTTCCGACAGGCGGCCAAAGAGGCGAGCCTTGACGGTCTCGGCCGTGCGGAAAAGATACTCACTGGACAGAACCAGAAGCTCTGGCGGATTGCGTCGAATGTCTTCGCGGGTCTTGTGCCACGCCACCTGCGCGATTTCGACAGCGGCTTCGGGCCCCCCCAGCGTCTCCAAGTTCCATGGCGGCAAACGGTTCGGATCGCCACACAGCGGCAAAAGCAAGTGGTGCGCGATGAAACCGTGCCCGAATTGAGGGTAGAGAACCTTGTGCGCACGCAGTTCCGTGGCTGCGGCATGCAGTGATTCCTGCAAGGCCGTGGTTCCGGTCTTGCCTTGGCCCAAATGGACAATGATCTTCATCGGGGGCTTTCCTGCCGGCAACCTGGATAGCGTGAACGTCGCAAAGAGCTGAGCCGAACATCCGACATTACTTGAATGTGTTGCCGCTGGACGGAAATCTCGCCTGAATGTGAGCGTTAATCAATCGGTTTGCGCAGCGGAATGCGACCCGGGGCAAGGCGGCGGCCTGGAGCAGGACATCCGGACCAGAATGCAGGGCCTGCGGTTCCACGGTTCTCAGATGAACGCGGTCAACCTGGACGGCCGGTTTCGCGCCATGCAGGACATCACAGCTCCTGCCGGGGGCAGCTTTGCGACTGTAAGGCCCAGGGGCGATCAGTCCGCAGCGCGCAGCAAGGGCGACCACGCGAAGTCGCGCGCAGGTGTCACGGATCGTGCGGTCATGGCCTGCCCCAGGAAAAGGAAAAACGTCTGGCAAGGTCATTCAGCAACGCTGTCGATTTGACAGCGATCACGCCGGGCGCTTCGCCCTCGGTGTAGAAGCGACGCATGAAGTTATGCTGCTGCTCTTCGTTGGGCAGCAACGCCACGCGACCGCCATCAATCGTCGGTTCAAGCACGATTGCCGGAACATCCCCCACCTCTCGGATGCGCATCAGCCCGCGCGTTCCTGCTGGATGCACCTGCCCCCGAATACGCGCGGAATTCTGCGTCATCCCGACCAGCCACACCCGGCCCGGCTTTCCTTCGGCCACAAAGATCGCCCGTTCGGGTTTATCGGCAATGTGACGCTCGTTCCGGGGCAGTTCCACACAGGCAATGACCAGAACGGCAAGAACTATGGCGTTATAGATCGTCCAGAACAGGATGACCGATTTGCCGTCCCCCGCGTCGTAGAAGGCAAAGCTGTCGAACATGATCCCCAAGGACAGCCCGACAAGCGTCAGAACCAGAAGGCAGAGATAGGGAAACATCAACGACCACTGCACGGTCACCTGGCTTCGATCGCCGCCCTTGGCCGTTACCGAGAACGGATGCCCCCTCGGCCGCAGCAAGCCCACGAAGGCCGCGCGCGTGATGGGGATCGCACCCAGCAACTGGCTGACGTCATGAATGACAGGCACGATCAGACCCCGCGACAAGGTGTTCATCACCATCGTCACCCAAACAAAATAGGTTCCAAAGTAGCTCAGAACGTCTGCGACTTCGGCATCCACCACGGTAATGTTGAAGAACCAGTAGAGCAGCGGGTAGACAAGTGCCGCGATCCGGAACGGAAACGAGGCGACCCAATAAAGCGTCGCGTCGAGCATGCTCCACCGGTCTCTCAGACGCAGTGTGGACATCCCAAGGGGGCCAAACCGGCTGCGCACGATCTGCATCTGCCCAAGGCACCAACGCGCCCTTTGCGTCACGTATTCCTTCAATCCCTCGGGGGCGAGACCCTCGGTCAGGGGTTCGTTCAGGTATACGGTCTGGTAGCCCGCCGTCTGCAGGACCACGGTAAGCAGAAAATCCTCGGTCACGCTGTCCGTCGGAAAATCGCCGACCGCATCAAGCGCTGCAAGCCGCACCATCGACGAAGTTCCGCAGCAGATTGCGATGCCCCAGGCATCGCGCGAGGGCTGCATGTGGTCAAAGAAGAACCGTTGCTCATCAGGGTATGATCGGCTGAGGCCCAGATTGTGCTGGATCGGATCGGCATTGAAGAAATGCTGGGGCGTTTGCACCAAGCCCACGGTCGGGTCATGAAACAGCGCCAGCGAGCGGCTGATGAACCCCCGGTGTGGCACGAAATCGGCATCAAGGACTGCGATGAACTCTGGCGGTGTCGGATCGGATCGAAGGACCTGAAGGGCCGCATTGATGTTGCCGGCCTTGGACCCCTTGTTGTCCGCCCGTCGCAGATACCGCACACCCTGCCTGTTGCAGTAGTCGTGCAACCAGTCGCGCCGACCGTCATCCAGCACGACGACTTCCTTCGCCGGGTGGTTCAGCGCCAAGGCACCGACGATTGTCCGCTCCAGCACCTCAAGCGACTCGTTGTAGGTGGCGATAAGAATGGCCACCCTTGGCAAGGGTGCATCGCCCCACCAGCCGCGATGCCTTTCAACCTCGGCTGTCCGCTGTCGCACACGCGACATCAACACGAAACCGGACAATGACCCTAAAAGCGCGGCCATCTCGAACGCCGCCAAGGACCAGCTCGCCGCGAAATCCCATGTCCAGCCAATCGGCGCGATCGTTTCGGTCAGCCGCCACCACGCGTAGCGCAACGCAAGTATGCCAGCGACCAGAAACAGCGGAACGCGGTGACTGGTGCGCGACGGGTCGATGATCAGCGGCAGCAGAATGGCCAAGCCGAGGACCAAGAGCATCGGAATGGCACCTGAAGCGGCGTCGCCGAGAAAGACCGGCGGCATCAGCGGCCGTCCCAGCCGTGCGGGGCGGCGATCATTGCCAAAGGTTCCTGACCAGATCCAGCGGGCGACGGTCAAAGAAGACCCGGCCGGACCGACCAACCAGACAGTAAAGCGACGGGTCGTCACGCAAGGCCGGGACCAGCAGTGTCACGTCATGGCGTTCAAGATGCTTCTGGCTTGGGGCCACCGCAAGGTTGTCATAGATCGTGCGGGCCCCCGACCCTGCCAGCCTTAGAACGGTGGCGGGAAAGCTGCGCCCGTCGCCCGACAGCCGAAACACCGCCGCGTCACCGATCTGCAAGCTGTTGTAGATGCTTTCCGTCACCGACAGGCTGACGATCACTGACCCGCAATCGACCAGCCGCCACACGTCCTGTCCGCGCTGAACAACCTCGCCATCGGCAGCAAGCGCTTCCCATATCACGCCACTTGCCGGCGCGATCAGGGCGGCGCGCCCAAGCGCGCTTGCCCGCACTTGCTCTTGTGCGATCCGCGTCTTGATTGCGACAAGGCGCGCCGATCCAAGATCAACATCTGCGGCCAGACCGTCGCGCAGCGTGACCATTTCGGCGCGTCGCTGTTCCGAATAGGGGGCGTCATTGTACCCATCGCCAAGGAAAACCCCATTCCTCGCCGCGTCCAGTGCGATCTCAAGCACGGCGACCCGTTCCCGCGCATAGGTCAAGGCAAGACCGGGCAGCCGCGGATCAGACCCCTCGCCCAGCTGCGCCCCTGCGGCAAGATCCGACAGGTTCGTTTCAACCTGCGTACCGGACTCCAGCAGCGCAAGCCGGTCCCGCGCATGTGCAAGCCGCGCCTCAATCTCGGCCACGCGGGCGCCAGTGTAGGCTGACAGTCGAAGCGACAGCGGTTCGATCTGGTCGTCAACAGTGTCAAGACGTGCGCGCACGGCGGCCAGTTCGGCCTCGGCGATGGCCTCTTCCATGACAAGATCATTCAACCGGATCGCATCGGCCAGGCTGTCTGCGACCGTGCCCAGTTCCTCGCCCGCCCCCACGGATGATCCAAGCGGGCGTTCCGGTATCGTCAGCCGCCCCGCAACCGGAGCCCGAACCGTGGCAAGCCGCGCGTTGACAAAGGCGTCGGCGCTGGCACCCGACATCTGTTCGCCGATGATGATCCAGATCGTTCCAGCAATGACAAGCACACCCAACAAGAGACGAAAGTAGCGCATTCCTATTTCTCCTTCGGCGTAAGGGGCGTGGTCGCTGCAGAAGTCACGCCCGGCGAAGGACCTGCCGTCTCTCTTGACTGCAATCGCGCCAGCGCTGCCGACAATCTGGCAAGTTCGCTGGTCCGCCGCGATTCGAACGGGTATTCGTCCGACCCCTCCGCCATCCGCCGGGCGTTCTCGGCCAGGTCGTGGAAGGGCTGCAGGAACCAGCGGCTGAAGGCCGCTGTCATGACCAGAAGAAGCAGCCCGACCGCGGACAGCACGATCACGACAGACCGCAGCAACTGCGCCTGCGCCTGATCAAAGGACGTGGGGGCGATCCGCGCCACGATGCGCCAACCGAACGAGGGCAGATCATCATACTGGACCTCGGGAATGACCGTTGCGAAATAGCGGATACCGTCGGGCCAGGTCTCGACAGTGGTCGAAGCGACGCCAGCTGCAGCCGCGCGGAAGGCCTGCAACTCGATGCTGCTGCTGACGGATGGATCGGTCGACAGGATCAGTTCCCCCGCCTGATTGACCAGGAAAAGGTCAAGCCCAAGCTCTTCTGCGGTCTCGGAAAGCAGGGCCTCGGCCCAGGAGAAATCGATATGCAGACCGATGACACCATCGACCGTGCCATCGGCTCCGATGACAGGTGCGGCAAGATCGATGAAACGGAATGGATCGGCCTCCGTCCCGCCGAGAAGATCGTTCAGCAGGACGGCTTCATGCACATCGCCCGCGAAACTTCCCGAAAGGCCACGTTGGAACCAGGGCCGCGATGACACGTCAGCCCCCAAAAGCAAGTCATCCGATGCCATGCGAACCTGACCGTTCGGCTCTGCAAACCCTGCCCAAGATACGCGCAGTCCATCGCCGACCACGGCCGTCAACATGCCCCGGATCATGTCCGGATCGGACGCTGACGCCTTGTCCCTGACCGCGGCCAGCATGCGCCAAGTGTCGTTCAGGTTCCGTGCCAGATCGTCTGCCGCATGTCGGCCCCGGACCTGAACGGCATCCGTCAGTGCCTGAGTCTCGAACACTCTGGCGCGATCAAGGACAAGGTAGACGGTCACCACACCAAACAGCACGCCGAAAGTAACGACAAAGGCGTTGAGAGCGGCTGCCAAGGACAGCGGCGACGGGGTGCTTTTGGTCACTGCGTGTCTCTTGCTTCTGTTGTTTCCAATCCCAGCACTATAGCGCTACGACTTCCGGTTGTGTAGCTACGGACTACTTCTGTAAAAAGTTGCACGCCTCCTGAAGAATTTCCTTCGCAGTGAAGCCTCTATGGGTGCAGTCAGACGCACGCCGATCCGCCTGCATTCCACCGGAAATCTGAATACGGGCGTTTGCGTCGTCGTGGTCCATGGTGGCGAAGCGACCTCCCCCATCGCGGGCAAGTTTGCTAGGATACGGCGCAATTCATCGGTACAGTCTGCCAAGGGCGGCCATGCCCTTCAGGGACAAGGGACCGGGCAAGACAGCACGGACCAAGCGACTGTTGCGAACGGTCAGAAAGCAAAAGCCATGCAAGACGCCCGCCACCTGACCGCTTCCGCACCCAGCTCAGACCCCGACTATGACCAGTTGATCGACGCCCCGACTTGGGCCTTCATAACCGAAACCGCGCGCTTCTATCCGGCGGACGCCGTCGGCCTGACCATGGCCCAGCAACGCGCCGTTTATGACCGCATGTGCCGTGCCTTCCATGCGGGCTATCCTGAAGGCGTGACAGCCCGGGACGGGTCTGCCTCCGGCGTTCCCCTGCGCGTCTACGAAACCCCCGGCATGGTCGGCACCGTTGTCTATATGCACGGCGGCGGCTTCGTGGTGGGCGGTCTTGAAAGCCATGATGACGTCTGCGCCGAAATCTGCGCGGCGACGGGCATGCGGGTGGTCTCGGTCGACTATCGGCTGGCCCCGGAGCACCGCCACCCAGCAGCCTTCAACGACTGTCTGGCCGCAGTGCAGGCGCTGCATGGCGACCATGGGCCTTTGGTGCTGGCCGGGGACAGCGCCGGGGCGGCCCTGGCGGCCTCGGTCAGCCATGCCCTGCGCGGCGGGGACGTGCGCCTGCTGGGTCAGGTGCTGATCTACCCCGGTCTCGGGGGCGACAGGAATGCCGGAAGCTATCTGACCCACGCCAACGCCCCGATGCTGACCCGCGACGACGTGCTGTTCTACGCCCGGATCAGGTACGACGGCCCCGAGCCGCAGGATGACCCGACAGCCGCGGTCTTGCGGGATCAGAACTTTGCCGGACTGCCGCCCACCGTGATCTTCAGCGCCGAGTGTGACCCGCTCTGCGACGACGGCTCTGACTATGCGACGCGGATCCAGAACGCAGGCGGTCAGGCGATGTGGGTCCGTGAACCCGGCCTTGTCCACGGCTATCTGCGCGCGCGCCACAGCGTTCCGCGCGCCGCCGCCAGTTTTAGCCGCATCACGACGGCGATCCGGGACTTGCGCGATGGCGTCCCGGTCACGCCTTGACGGACAGGAAGGGCTGGGCCTTCATGCTGGTTGGCACCTTAACCCCCAGCCGAGACAGGATCGTCGGCGCCAGCGCCAGTTGGTCAAGCAGCACATCCGGCTTTGGCCCCTTGCCAGCGCCGAAGTAGTACAGCGCAAAGTCCTGCTGATCCGCACCCGCCCCGCCGTGATGCCCCCGGATCGACTGGCCATGGTCGGCGGTGACAATCACCTCATACCCCGCAGCGCGCCACCGCGGGATGAAGGGCGCCAGCATCGCATCCATCGCGTAGCAGGCGTGGTCCATCTCGGTGCAGTCATGGCCGAACCGATGGCCCATGCTGTCCAGCGTGCAGGTGTGCAGCATGCCATAGTCGATCCCGTGACGTTCACACAGCATGGTCAGGGTCGCGAACAGATCGGCATCTGAAGGCGTCATCTGATTGATCAGGTTGTAGCCCGCCATCGTATGAAACCGCCCGTGCGAGATCGGGCTGGCCTGCGGTTCATCATATTCCAGATCCCGGACCGGATCGAAGGGCGCGCGGTTGAAGAACTCGCTCCAGAAGGAATGGGCGACTGCACCGGTTCGGCCACCGGCCTTGCTGGTCTCGGAAAAGATGTCCGGCAGGTCGATCCGCCGGATCGTGTCATTACCGGTGATGCCATGCACCTGCGGCGAGACGCCCGTGTGGATCGAGGCATAGCAACAGGCCGAGGTCGAAGGCAGCACCGCCCGCATCTTCCAGACCTGCGCCTCGCCACTGGCCACCCAGCCTTCCAGATTGCCGAACAACCGGCGCCAGTTGGCGTAAGGGACCCCGTCGAGGATGATCAGCAGCAGCTTTCCCGTGGTCAATTTCCACCACTCTCCATCTTGCGGTTGGCAATCACTTCCTCAAGCCAGCCCAGCCGCATCTCGGGCACCGAGGACAGCAAGAGGTCCGTATAATCGTCAAAGGGCGGGGCCAGCACGTCCGACTTCTGGCCATAACGCACCACCTCGCCACGATACATCACCGCAATCCGGTCCGAGATGGCCCGCACGGTCGCCAGATCATGGGTGATGAACAGATAGGCCACATGTTCGCGCTGCTGCAGGTTCAGAAGCAGCTTCAGGATGCCATCGGCAACCAGCGGATCAAGCGCCGAGGTCACCTCGTCACAGATGATAAGGCGCGGCTTTGCGGCCAGCGCCCGTGCGATGCAGACGCGCTGCTTCTGACCACCCGAAAGCTCGGCCGGATAGCGGTCGATGTAGCCCGCGCCCATTTCGATCTGATCCAGCAGTTCCTGCAGGCGCTGGCGTTTGGCCTCGCCCGTCAGGCCAAAGTAGAACTCCAGCGGCCGCCCGATGATTGTCCCCACGGTCTGGCGCGGGTTCATCGCGGTATCGGCCATCTGATAGATCATCTGCAACTCGCGCAGATCATCCTTGCTCCGGTCCTTAAGCGCGGGCGCAAGAGTGCGCCCGGCAAAAGTGATCTTGCCCGCACTGGGCGGCAACAGGCCGGTGATCGCCCGGGCAAGGGTAGATTTGCCCGACCCGCTTTCCCCGACCACAGCCAGCGTCTGCCCGGCCGGAAGGTCCACGGTGATATCCTTCAACACGTCGAAATTCGTGCCACGATAGCGCGCGGTCACATGCGACACTGTCAGGATCGGGTCAGCCGGGGCCTTTTCCTCATGTTCGATCGACCGGACCGACACCAGCGCGCGGGTATAGTCCTCACGCGGGGCGGTAATGATCTGTTCGGTGGTGCCATATTCCACCATCTTGCCATGGCGCAGCACCATGATGTCATCGGCAACCTGCGCCACGACCGCAAGGTCATGCGTGATGTAAAGCGCTGCCACACCAGTATCGCGGATCGCTTCCTTGATCGCCGCCAGCACGTCGATCTGGGTGGTCACGTCCAGCGCCGTCGTGGGTTCGTCGAACACCACCAGATCGGGCTTCGGGCACAGGGCCATCGCCGTCATCGCACGCTGCAACTGCCCGCCCGACACCTGATGCGGATAGCGGGTGCCAAAGCTTTCCGGGTCCGGCAGGCCCAGCTTGCGAAACAGGGCGACCGCCCGCGCCTCGGCCTCGGATTGCGAGGCGAGGTCGTGGCGCAGCGTCGCCTCGATGACCTGCTCCATCAGGCGGCGGGCCGGGTTGAAGGCGGCGGCAGCAGACTGCGCCACATAGGTCACGTCCCGGCCCCGGACGGCACGCAACCCTGCAGCGTCGGTCTGGCGCAGATCCCGCCCGTTCAGCTGGATGCTCCCGCCCGTGATCCGCACGCCCCCCCGGCCATAGGCCATGGAGGACAGGCCGATGGTCGACTTGCCCGCCCCGGATTCCCCGATCAGGCCCAGCACCCTGCCCTTTTCCAACTGAAACGACACGCCTTCGACCAGCGTCACATTGCGCGGCGCCTCGCCCGGGGGGTAGGACGTCGCTTCGATCTTCAGATCCTTGATGTCCAGCAGGGGTTCAGCCACTGCGTCCCCCCTTCAGGCTTGCGGTGCGGTTCAGGACCCAGTCAGCCACAAGGTTGACCGATATCGCCAGTGTCGCAATCGCGATGGCAGGCAACAGGGCAGCAGGGATGCCGTAGACGATTCCCTCCTTGTTTTCCTTCACGATGCCGCCCCAGTCGGCCAGCGGCGGCTGCACGCCCAGACCCAGGAAGGACAGGGTCGAGATGAACAGCACCATGAAGATGAACCGCAGCCCCATTTCTGCCACCAGCGGCGACAGCGCATTGGGCAGGATCTCGCGGAAGATGATCCAGGATTGCTGTTCGCCCCGCAGACGCGCTGCCTCGACATAGTCCATCACGGTGATGTCCACCGCCACCGCGCGGCTAAGGCGGAACACGCGCGTGGCGTCCAACACCCCCATCACCAGGATCAGCACGGGCAGGGTCACCGGCATCACCGACAGCACGACCAGCGCCGAGATCAGCGACGGGATCGACATCATCAGATCAACCATGCGCGACAGGATCTGGTCGATCCAGCCCCCGCGCACCGCCGCCGTGAACCCAAGGATGGACCCGAGCGAGAAACTCAGCACCGTCGCCGTTGCCGCCACGAAGATTGTCGTCTGGCCGCCATAGATCATCCGGCTGAGAAGGTCGCGACCGATGCCGTCGGTGCCCAGAAGATGCTCAGCCGACCACGGCTCCCAGACATCGCCCACGATTTCCGCCATGCCGTAGGGGGCCAGCCAGTCGGCGAACAACGCCGCGATGAAATAGCTGGCGGTGAAGAAGATCCCGATCATTGCGGAAATGGGCATTCTCATGTCGGGCTCATTTCGGATGCCTCAGTCGCGGGTTCGCCAGGATCGACACCACGTCAGCAATCAGGTTCATCCCGATATAGACCGCCGCAAAGACCAGACCGCAGGCCTGCACCACCGGCACATCGCGCTTGGAGACATGGTCCACAAGGTACTGGCCCATGCCGGGATAGACAAAGACCACCTCGACGACGACAACGCCGACGACCAGATAGGCAAGGTTCAGCATCACCACATTGACCACCGGCGCAATCGCGTTCGGCAACGCATGGCGCGCGATGATGTTGATCGGGCGCAGGCCCTTCAACTCGGCCGTTTCGACATAGGCCGATTCCATCACGTTCAGGATCGCCGCCCGCGTCATCCGCATCATGTGGCCCAGCACGGTCAGCACAAGCACCAGCACTGGCAGCGCGATGACTTGCAGCTTTTCGCCCAGTGACATTCCGTCATGGATCGTCGCCAGCGATGGCAACCAGCGGACCTGCACCGACAGAAAGAAGATCGCGATATAGCCCAGCAGGAACTCGGGCACGGAAACCGTGGCAAGCGTGAAGGTGGAAATGACCTTGTCGGGCCAACGGTTCCGATAGCGCACCGCGATGATGCCCAGCACAATCGCCAGCGGTACGGCCACGACCGCCGCCCAGAACGCCAGAAACAGCGTGTTGCCCAGCCGCTTCCCCATCGAAGTGGCGATGTCCTGACCGTTGGACAGGGCCGTGCCAAGATCCCCCTGCAGCACCCCGCCGAACCACGAGAAGTAGCGGGTCAGCGGCGGTTCATTCAGCCCAAGCTGGGCGCGCAGGTTTTCAAGCGCCTGCGGCGTGGCGGATTGGCCAAGAATGTTCTGCGCCACATCACCCGGCAGGATTTCGGTGCCGACAAAGATCAGCACCGAAGCCGCCCAGAGGAGCAGGAGGCCCAGCGCAAGGCGCTGGGCGATAAGCTTTACGACGGGATGCATCCCGCCGTCAGGCCAACCAGCATTTCACACCGGCATAGCCGCCCATCATCTCGCCGTTCGGGTCATTGACCCAGCCCAGCGTGTCCGGCCCGTGCGCATCGATGAAATCGTTGAACATCGGGCAGATCAGGCCGCCTTCCTCGTGCAGGATGCGGGCCATCTCGCTGTACAGGCCCTTGCGCTTGGCCGTGTCCAGTTCGCCCCGCGCCTGCAGCAGCAGTGCATCAAAGCCGTCGTTGAAGAACCGGGTGTCGTTCCAGTCCGCGCTCGACAGGTAGGCCGTCGAATACATCTGGTCCTGCACCGGCCGCCCACCCCAGTACGAGGCGCTGAACGGCTGCGCGTTCCACACGTCGGACCAGTAGCCGTCCCCCGGTTCGCGCTTGATCTCAAGCGTGATGCCGGCCTTGGCCGCCGACTGCTGGAACAGCGCCGCCGCGTCGATGGCACCGGGGAAAGCCACGTCCGATGTCCGCAGCACAATGGGCGATCCGTCATGACCCGAGGCCTTGTAATGGAAGGCCGCCTTGTCGGGGTCATACATCCGCTGTTCCATCGTATCGTCGAACAGCGGGTAGGCCGCGTTGATCGGGATGTCGTTGCCAAGCCCGCCATAGCCCATCAGGATCTTGTCCAGCATCTCTTGCCGGTCGATGGCATATTTCAGCGCCAGCCGCAGGTCCTTGTTGTCGAAGGGCGCGGTGTTGCAATGCATGATGAACACATAATGCCCACGGCCCGACACGTTCTGCACCGTAACCCCGGGCGCGCGCTTGAGCAGGTCAGCGATCCGCGGCTCAACCCGGTTGATCATGTGGACCTGACCCGACTGCAGCGCCGTGGTGCGCGCGGTCGCGTCGTTGATCACCAGAATCTCGACGCTGTCGGCATGGGCGCGGTCGTCCATGAAGTAGTTTGCAAACCGCTCATACACATGGCGCACGCCGGGTTCGTTCACGATGGACTTGTAAGGCCCGGTCATGATGCCGTCGGCCGGGTTCTCCCGCCCGCCGCCGGGCTGCATCATCAGGTGATAGTCCGCCATAAGGTAGGGCAGGTCGGCGTTCGCCGTCGCCAGCGACACGGCAACATAGTCGCCATCCACCTTCATGCTTTCGATGCCCTGCATGATGCCCAGCGCACCGGATTGCGATGCCTCATCACTGTGGCGCTGCAGGGTGGCCAGCACGTCATCCGGCGTCAGGGTCTTGCCGTTGTGAAACTCCACCCCCTGACGGATCTTGAACATCCAGGTCTTGGCGTCCGGGCTGCTTTCCACGGATTCCGCGATCCGCATTTCCAGATTGCCTTCGCCGTCCACCTCGACCAGCGGGTCGCCGATCATGCGCAGGTTGGAATAGGGCACTTGGCTTGCCGCCAGCGCCGGATCAAGCGAGTTCGTGCTTTCCCCGCCCTGCAGGCCGATCTTCAGCGTGCCGCCCTTCTTGGGGCCCTCCGCCCGAACCGCCGTGGCCAGAACCGTGTTCGCCATCGCAGCAGACATGCCAAGCGCCGTCGCCCGGCCCAAAAACGCGCGTCGGCTGTAGGTTCCCTTTGCGGCGCGCGACAGCAGATACTTGAGTTCTTCGTTCATGACGGTCTCCCTGTAGGTGCTTTTTTCTTTGACTGACGAATCAATAACCCGATGAAGTGCCTTGCGGCAACGTTAACTTTACGCAGGAGTGTAAAAGCCATCAGACAAAGTCGCGTGGAACTTTGTGCGCGCTTGACCGATCGTGAACCACCGTCTCGCCTTCCCATGCGGTCAGTCGGCTGTGGAAATGCAGATGGGTCGCATCGCCCCACATCGTGGTCAGCGCCTCGGTCCGGACCGACCAGTCGCCGCGCGACAGCCGCTGCTGCCATGCAATCTCGGCCCGTGCCGACAGCGGGTCATCGGGCAGGATCGACCAGCGTTCGGACATCGTCCCCCCCGAAACCAGACCGTGGTCAAGGTTTTCGCTGTCGCCTTCGTCGGTCTCGACCACCAGCGTCACCCGCCCCCCGATCAGGTCCGTTTCCACCCGTCGCGCAGCCGTTCCGGCCCGCAAGACGCGGTGCCGCCACGCAGGGCCAGACTCCGCCGGTGGCGGAACCCAGTCGTCCCCGGTGCCCCCGTCATGGCAGGGCAGGTCCAGCGTTCCGGCCAGCAGCGTCAGCGTGGCCGCCTCGGGGCTGGGCCAGACGAAGGGCCAGTACGTCGTTGACAGCGAAAGCCGCAGCCGGTGCCCCCGCGCAAGGCGGTAGGCCATCTGGTCCAGCGTCACCCCGATCTCAAGCGGTTGGCCCATCGGCACGGGCGAAGGTGCCTCACGGCTGTCGCGGTGGCACAGGTTCAGCATCCCATGCGCGATCCGGACCGATGACCCGTCAGGGGCCACGTCGCACAGCCGCGCGATGACCAGCGCCTTCGGCTTGTCCGACATCAGGCGCAGGGTCAGCCGCGCCGCCCCGAACAGTTGCAGATCATCCACTAAAGGCGGCGTCTCGAAGCAGACCGCGCGCGCATCATCCCCAGCCTGATCCGCCGGCATCTCGGCATCCAGACCCATGGGAAAGAACTCTCCCGCCGCCAGCCCAAGCGTCTGCGGCGTGGCGATCTGCCGATCAAGCGCACCACCCGGACCGCCCAGCACAGACCTGGGCGACAGGGCCAGCGACGTCTGCGTGACACGGGCTGATGGCCACGTTGATTCAGCCACCCAATGCCCGGGTCGCTGCGCCGCACTGGCGTCGGGCGGGGCGGAATGCAGCACATAGGCGCGATAGGCCGGGTCGCCCTCGGCCCCGTTCGCGATGCCCTTCAGCCAGCGGTCCCACCAGCGCAGGGCGATCTGCAGGAAGCCCACCCGGGGGCCCGGCACGGCCATATGCGGATACTGATGCACCCATGGGCCGACAATCCCTTGCACAGGGACGGCAAGGTTGCGGACCAGATGGCTGACCGTGTTCATGTAATTGTCGGCCCAGCCACCGATTGACAGAACGGGCACCGCAATCGCCGACCAGTCCTCACAGACCGACCCGTGCTTCCAGTAATCATCGCGGGCCTGATGCCCGGCCCAGACCGGGGCCAGCGGCTGATCCGCCTCCAGCCGACGCAGCCACTGCGCGCGCCAGTCCGGCCACAAGTCCGGGTCCGGCGGGCGCGAGGAATAGGACAGCATCACCGCACCCCAGCCGACATTCTCGCCCAGAAGACAGCCGCCCTTGAAGTGGATGTCATCCTCGAACCGGTCGGCCGAGGAACAGACCGTCACCACTGCCTTCAGCGCAGGCGGGCGCAGGGCCGCTGTCTGCAGGCCGTTGAACCCGCCCCAGCTTTTGCCCATCATCCCGACCGAACCCGAGCACCATGGCTGCGCCGCAAGCCAGCCGATCACCTCGCAGGCGTCTGCAAGCTCTTGCTGGGTGTATTCATCGGTCAGGATTCCGTCACTGTCGCCAGTCCCGCGCAGGTCGACGCGGATGCAGGCATAGCCCCGCGCCGCCATGTAGGGATGCATGGTTTCATCCCGCGGCAGGGTGCCATCGCGCTTGCGATAGGGGATGTATTCAAGGATCGCAGGCACGGGAGCATCTGTGGCCGACTCCGGCATCCAGACCCGCGCCGCCAGTTGGCAGCCATCGGCCAGCGGAATGAACAGGTTCGGCGTGTCCCTGATCGGACCGGGTGTTGCTTGCATCAGGTGTTTCCCCCCATCAACTGCGGGCTCCCGTCCCGCACCTGCCGAACCCGCCCCCAGTGTCGCTTCGGCCCCAGCGGAATAAGCGCAGGGTTTGACACGCTGCGCAATCTGGACAGCCCCCTCCCGCACGGTCATGGCAGCAAGGCCACGGACCGGCAACTTGTTGACGATAGCGTTAAAAAGGGATGAACCTGCACATTCCTCGCGTTATAGTGGAATTGGTTCGGAAAATAGCGTTGGGCCCCTGTCTACCGGGCCGGAGCCGAGAGCTTGGGGAAAACCCAGGCCAGACGGGTCCAGGAAGACGCAAACTCGGAGGCGGCAGTGGTCGGCAAGTTCGTTTTCGGCATGCTCTCGGGCGGGGCTTTGGTTGCGGGTGGCTTCGTCATCGGCTCGGCTCTGTTCCCGCTGCAACCCTCGGCTGCAGCAAACGACCCAGCCCCCGTTGCGACCGACCCTGCCCCCGACCCTGTTCCGGCAGCGGCAACCACAGCGCCCGACCAACAGGCCGAGGCCGTGCCAGAACCGGATGCCGAAGCGGCCGAACCAGCCGCCGCCACGCCCCCGACAGCAGAAGCGGAACCCACGCCTGAACCCGCCCCGGACGTAGCCCCTGCCCCCACCGCCGACGCCGCCACCGCAGACGCCGCAGATGGGGCGACCACAGCCGAAGTCCCGGCCACGTCCCCGGCGGAACCGACACTCCCCGCAGCCGAAGCCGAAGCGGAAGACACCGTCAGCGACAGCCCACCCGTCGCCGAACCGGTTGCCGAGGCCCCGCCTGCCCCGGAACCGGCACCTGAACCGGAACCAACTCCCCCGGCAACCGCCGCCGTCGAAGCCGCCGATCCGCCGGTGATCGCCACCCCCGCCCCAGACAGTTCCGCCGAAACCACCCCGCCCGCCGTGGCCGAGGTCCCAAAGCCCGACGTACCGCCTGCGCCGCTGGCCCTGCCGCAGCTTGATGTGGATGCCGTCCTTGCGGCCCTTGACCAATCCACGGCGACCGTCCCCCCCGCGGCCCCAGTGGCTGCCGAACCAGAGGTTGCTGCAACAGCGCCAGCCGAACCAGAAGCCGCCGAACCGGAAATCCTGGCAGAAGCCGCGCCCGAGGCCGCTCCGCTGCCCGAACCAGCACCCGAGGTGGAGCCGGAGCTTGCTCCTGAACCCCAGCCCGAAGCCCCGGTTGCCGACGGCATGCCCGCCCCCGCGCTTGACGACAGCGCAACCGCCCGCCTGCCCGGCACGGTTGCCCCAGAGATGCCCGGCAACAAGCCGGACACCCTGCCCGGCACCGGCACGGACGAGGCGCTTCCAGAGCCCGAAGTTGCCATCCTGCCCGAACCGGACGCCGACACAGGGCCGGTCTTCAAACCAGCCCCGGGCCTTGGCGACGCAACCGATGGCGTGATCGTCGGACGTCTGCCGCGCATCGGCGACCCGCCCGCCACCGAAGCCGAAGCCGAACCGACCGAGGCTGAAGCAGCCCCCGTCGACGATCGCCCCATCGCCCAATTCGCGGCCACCTTCGAGAACCCCGATGCCAAGCCCGTGCTGGCCATCGTGCTGATCGACCCCGGCACCGCCGATCTTGACCGCGAAGGGCTGGCCGCCCTGCCCTTCCCGGTCAGCTTCGCGCTCGACCCGATGGACCCCGCCACCCCCGAACGCGCCGCGATCTACCGCGCGGCGGGCAAAGAGGTGGTGATGCTGGCCACCGGCATTGCGGACGGCGCGCAGGCATCCGACCTTGAGGTGGCGTTCCAGTCGATGGCGCAGGGCCTGCCCGAAGCCGTCGCCGTGATGGACCTGCCCGAGGTGGTGTTCCAGAACCGCCGCCCGCTGGCCAGCCTTGTGGTGCCCGTGGTCGGCGCGCAGGGCCGCGGCCTGCTCACTTGGGATCAAGGCCTCAACGCCGCCGATCAGGTCGCCCGCCGGGAAGATATCGCTGCAGCCGTGGTGTTCCGCGATCTCGCGTCAGCGGGCGCGGACAGTGCCGCGATCCGCCGTGTGCTGGACCGCGCCGTGTTCAAGGCCGGGCAGGACGGACGGGTTGCCGTCGCAGGGACCGCCTCGCCCGAGACGGTGGCCGCACTTCTGGAATGGACGGTCGAAGGCCGCGCCGCGACGGTTGCCATCGGCCCGCTGACCGCAGTGCTGACGATCGAATAAGACGGGTGTCAGGGCTGGATGAGTGGCCCTCAGGTATTCCCGCGACGGGTGAACAGGCCCGCATCCTCGGCCGCGCGGCGCAAGGCGTTGGATTTGTTCACCGTTTCCTGATATTCGGCCTCGGGGTCGCTGTCATAGACCACGCCGCCCCCAGCCTGAATATACAGGGTCTCATCCTTCAGCACGGCCGTCCGCAGCGCGATGCAGAAGTCCATCTCGCCATTGGCCGCGAAATAGCCCACGCCGCCGCCATAGATGCCGCGCTTCTCCGGCTCCAGCTCGTCGATGATTTCCATCGCGCGGACCTTGGGCGCGCCGGACACCGTGCCGGCAGGCAGCCCCGCGAGAAGGGCGGACAGGGCGTCCTCGCCCTCTGCAATCTCGCCCACCACGTTCGACACGATATGCATGACGTGGCTGTAGCGTTCGATGATGAAAGTCTCAGTCGGGCGCACGGTGCCAACCTTTGCCACCCGGCCCACGTCATTGCGGCCAAGGTCCAGCAGCATCAGATGCTCCGCCCGTTCCTTGGGGTCGGCCAGCAGGTCCGCCTCCAGCGCGCGGTCCTCTTCCGGCGTGGCCCCGCGTTTGCGCGTTCCGGCGATGGGGCGCACCGTCACCTGGCCGTCGCGCAGGCGGACAAGGATTTCCGGCGAGGCGCCCACCACCTGAAACCCACCGAAGTTGAAGAAGAACATGAAGGGCGACGGGTTGGTCCGGCGCAGCGACCGGTACAGCGCGAAGGGCGAAAGCTCGAACCTTTGCGCCCAGCGCTGGCTGGGAACGACCTGAAAGATGTCACCGGCGCGGATGTAGGACTTCGCCTTTTCCACCGCCGCCTTGTAGCCGTCATGCGTGAAGTTCGACTGCGGCGGGCCGACCGGTGCCACCTCGCCCAGATCCCGCGCGGCTGACGGCGCGCGGTCAAGGTCGCGCAGCGCGTCCATCACCCGCTCAGCCGCCTGCGCATAGGCCGCCCGCGCCGACAGGCCAGACCCGACCCATGCCGGCGACACCACGGTCACATCGCCCTTTACCCCATCCAGCACGGCCACGACCGACGGGCGCATCAGCACCGCATCAGGCAGGCCCAGCGGATCAGGGTTCATGTCCGGCAGATGTTCAACCAACCGGATCATGTCATAGCCCAGATAGCCGAACAGACCCGCAGCCACCGGCGGCAGACCTTCGGGCATCTCGATGCGACATTCCGCAATCAGCGCCCGCAGCGTTTCCAGCGGGTGCCCCGCAAGGTCGGTGAACGCCTGCCGGTCAAACCGCGCCTCGCGGTTGATGCGGCTTTGCGTGCCGTGGCACTGCCAGATCAGGTCGGGCTTCATGCCCACCACCGAATAGCGCCCCCGAACCTCACCCCCGGTCACCGATTCCAGCATGAAGGTTTCCGCCCGGGCATCGCCCAGCTTCAGCATCAGGCTGACCGGCGTATCCAGATCCGCCGCCAGCCGCGCCCAGACAATCTGGTTCTTGCCCGCGGCCCAGCCGGCCTCGAACGTGGCAAAGTCCGGCGACAGCTGCATCAGGGCAGGCTCGAATGAACGGCGTTGATAGCCGCCTGATCAATGCTGATCCCCGCTTCCGACGTCAGCGCCGTGGTGAAGGCGTTGAACGCGTCCGACGCGATGGCCTGTTCCGCCTGCGCCATCAGCGCCGCCTTCAGCGCCTCGGCATCGGCGCCTTCGCTGGCGGCGGGCAGGATCCGGTCCAGCCGCACGACGGCAACGAAATCACCGGCTTCGATCACCCGCACATCGCCTTCGGCCATTTTGAAGACATCCGGCAGCAGGCTGTCCGGCGTCCCGGCGATAAACCCGTCACGCGCGGTTTCCGGGGTCACGTCGACAATGCCGAAGCTGCCGATGGTCGCACCGCCCTCGATCGCGGCCTTGATCTCAATCGCGCGGTCCGACAGCGCCTTGGTCAAGGCATCGGCACGCCAGGCTGCGGCCACATCCTCACGCGCCTCGTCAAACGGGATCGGTGCCGAGGGCACGATCTCGTCCAGACGCAGGGCCACGAGGCCGCCATCTTCCAGAATGATCGCCTCGGGGAAATCGCCCTCGGCCACTGCATCCGCTGCGGCGCGGAACGCGGGATAGCCTTCGATCACCTCATCGCCCTGCAGTCCCGGCACATAGTCCACCGTCGCCAGCGCCAGACCTGCATCGGCGACAAGGTCTTCCAAAGTGGCGCCACTGGCCAAAAGGTCATCGACCACCTCCACCTTGTCCGAGATTAGCCGCCGTGCGGCGTCGGTCTGGATTTCGATGGCCAAAGTCTCGCGCGCTTCTTCAAAGGTCGTTTCCTCGGCGGCAAGGACGGCCGCGACCCGGAACAGCGCCGGGCCAAGATCGGTCGGCAAGGGGCCGACGACGGCCCCCTCTTGCGTGGCGAACACCGCTTCGCCCGCATCGTCCAGATCCTCGCGGGTCACGTCGCCCATGTCGATAGCGTCCAGCGTAAGACCACGGGCGGTGACAAGGGTCTCGAAGGCCTCGCCTGCGTCAAGCTGCGCCCGCGCCGCATCCGCCGCCGCCTGATCGGGATAGATCAGCCGTTCGACCAGCCGACGTTCCGGCACGACAAATTCCTCGATCCGGTCTTCATAAATCTGCTTCAGGACGGTTTCATCCACCGGCTGCTCTGCAGCAATCGCCTCGGGCAGCAGGGCGGCGTAGGTGATGCGCTTGGCCTCGGGCTTGGTGAAGACCGCGATGTTGTCCGAGTGATAGGCCGTCAACTCGGCCTCGGTCGGTTCGGGCACCGGGGTCGTCAGATCCGCCTCGCCCAGCCGAAGCATGGAAAACCCGCGCCGTTCGGCGGCCCAGGCATAAAGCGTGTCGGTCAGCGGCGCAGGTGCGGTGAACCCGCCGACGATGACGCCCTGAAGCAATTCCCGCGTGATGTCGCGGCGCAGGCCCGTCTCAAACTCCGCCTCGGACTGGTTGTTGCGGTCCAGCGTGAAGCGATACGCCTCACGGTCGAAGGTTCCGGCCACACCCTTGAACGCGTCCATCGCCGTCAGTTCCGCCGCCACCACCGCATCGCCAACGGACAGCCCCACCCGCTCGGCCTCGTTGTCAAGCGAGGCCCGCACGATCAGACCCTGCAGCACTTGCCGATCCAGCCCGAAGGCCAGCGCCTCCTGTGCCGAAACCGGCTGGCCGATCTGCTGCGAAAACGCGTTCAGCTGGCCCTGAAAGGCGCGGGCATAATCATCTGTGGTGATCTCGGCATCGCCGACCTGGCCCACGGTGGTGACCCCGCCGGAAAAGCTGGTGACCCCAAAGCCGCCAAGGCCCACGATCAGCATCGACAGCATGACCCAGACGGCAGCCTCTTTGGCCTTGCTTTTCGGGCGCTTCACTTCGTCGTCCGGGGTCTTCGCCATGGGTCTGCCTTTGGGTTTCACTGGCCAAGGTGAATAGAGCGAAGGGGTCGGGGGGGCAAGATCAAGATCACCCAGGCCCGGAATCGCTGAAGGTCACGTTTCGGTCAGGGCGTGAAGGCCGCAAGCCTGCGGAACATCTCGGCAATGCCTGTGGCATCGACATTGGCAAAGGCGATGCGGATCTGACGCTTGCCGGCCGCCGACCCTTCGGGCTGAAACATCGTCCCCGGCAGCATCAAAAGCGAGGCTTCGCTGACCAGACGCTTGCAAAGCGCGTCACTGGCGAGGTCGAACGGGTGCTCCACATAGGCGAAATAGGCCCCGCAGCCAAGCAGCTTCCACCCCGGCAGGGCATGAAACCCCTCGGTCATCGCGCGGCGACGCGACAGGATTTCATCGCGTTCCCCGGCCACCCACTGGCCAAGGTTCCGCATCCCCCAAAGCGCGCCGATCTGGCCCAGCTGGCCGGGGCAGATGGCGACGGTGTCCAGAAACTTCTCCACCTCGGCCAGCCGCGCCTCCGAGGCGACGACAGCCCCCACCCGGTGCCCGGTCAGCCGGTAAGCCTTTGAAAAACTGTACAGATGGATGAACGTGCCGGCCCAGTCGGGATCGGTGAACAGATCATGCGGCGCGCCAGTCCGGCTGTCGAAATCGCGGTAGGTCTCGTCCACGATCAGGGCCAGGCCCCTGGCCTGCGCCAGATCGCGGAAGGCACGCAGCGTCTCTGCCGGATATTCCACCCCGCCCGGATTGTTCGGGCTGACCAGCACGATCGCCTTCGTCCGCTCCGTGATCAGCGCCGCCGCAACCTCGGCGTCGGGGATCAGCGTGGCGCCCGTGTCCAGCGGGACGGTGGTGACCGAGGCCATGTCCAGCCACATCTTGTGGTTGAAATACCACGGCGTCGGCAAGATCACCTCATCCCCCGGACCGGCCAGTGTGGCCATGATCGCGGTGAAGGCCTGATTGCAGCCTTGGGTGATCGCCACCTGTGCTGCGGCAATTTCCCCCCCGTAGGCGGCGGACCATTGCATCGCAATCTCTTCCCGCAGCGCCGGAAGGCCCAGCACCGGCCCATAAAGATGCGCGTTGGGATCGTTCAGCGCCGCCTCGGCCAAGGCCTGCCGCAGGCCAAGCGGCGGGCTTTCAACCGGGGCGGCTTGGCTGACGTTGATCAGCGGCCGGTCGGCGGGATGCGTCACGCCCAAAAGCCAGCGCCGCGCCTCCATGACCGGCGGCGGTTCAGTCGCGGCGAAGGCGGGGTTCAGGGGCAGGGTCAAGTGGCAAACTCCTCGTGCGCTTCGCTTCTCGTCGTGGGGCGCCCTCGCGATGAGCGCATGAAATGCGACGAAGAGCGGTCAGTCAGTGCCGCGCATCGGCTGGACGTATTGCAAGGCCATGTCCCAGGGAAAGAAGATCCAGGTGTCCTGACTGACTTCGGTGATATAGCTGTCAACCATCGGCTTGCCCGAGGGCTTGGCATAGACCGTTGCGAAATGCGCACGCGGGTAAAGCTTGCGGACCAGTTCCAAGGTCTTGCCGGTATCGACCAGATCATCGACGATCAGGATGCCGGTCCCGTCGCCCATCAGGTCTTCCTGCGGCGACTTGGTCACCCGCGCCTCGGTCTGGGCCTGATGATTGTAGCTTTTCACGCTGATCGTATCGACAACCCGGATGTCCAGCTCGCGGCTGACAATCATCGCCGGGACCAATCCGCCCCGGGTGATGCCGACCACGGCCTTCCACGCCCCACCCTCACCCGGGCCCTTGCCATCCAGCCGCCAGGCCAGCGCACGCGAATCGCGGTGGATCTGGTCCCAGCTGACATGGAACCCCTTTTCATGCGGCAGGCGTTCGGCAGACATGGGTCGCACTCCTTCAGGTGGCGGCAATCTTGATCCCCAGCAGGGCGAGCAAGCCGCCAAAGCTGCGGTCGATGATGGTTTTCAGGCTGATATAGCGGGTCCGCGTCCGATCCAGCGAAAAGATGCGGGCGACAAGGGTGTTCCACAGCGTCTCGGCCGCGAAGATCACGGCCAGAAGGGCAAGGTAGATCCAAAGCGGCGTGCCCTGCGGCACGGTGCCAAGGAAGATGGCGGAAAACATCACGGCGGGCTTGGGGTTCGCAAGCTGGGTGAACAGGCCCAGCCGGAAGGCCATCAGGCCGGACCGCGGCACAGATCTTCCCTCGCCCGTGGCGATGGGCGACGTCGCACCCTGCCAGAGCTGCCATGCCATCCACAGAAGATAGGCCGCCCCCCCGATCTTGAGCGCCCAGAGAAGCGCGGGCGCCACGGCGAACACAAGGTTCAGCCCGAACATCGCTGCACTGGCCCAGACCACCGCCCCGGCCCCGATGCCCAGCGACAGCAGGAACCCGGTGCGCATGCCTTCGGTCAGCCCGGTCCGCGCCGACATGATCACCGCAGGCCCCGGAGAGATCGCCGCAAAGACGACGAGGCCCACGAAGATCATGAAGGCGGAAAGCGTCACTGACCGCCCTCTTTCTTCCCCGTCACGATGTCGATGTCCGGCGCGTCGATCGCCTTCATGCCGACGACATGATAGCCCGCATCGACATGCAGGTTTTCGCCCGTCGTGCCCGACCCAAGGTCCGACAGCAGGTAAAGTGCCGCCTTGCCCACCTCTTCCTGCGTCACGTTGCGGCGCAGGGGAGAGTTCAGCTCGTTCCAGCGCATGATATAGCGGAAGTCGCCGATGCCAGAGGCCGCAAGCGTCTTGATCGGCCCGGCGCTGATCGCGTTGACGCGGATGCCGTCCTTGCCCAGATCCTCGGCCAGATACTTGACCGATGCCTCAAGCCCGGCCTTGGCCACACCCATCACGTTGTAATGCGGCATCACCTTTTCGGCGCCGAAATAGGTCAGCGTCAGCAGGCTGCCACCCGGACCCATCATCGCGGCGGCGCGCTGGCAGACGGCGGTGAAGCTGTAGACCGAAATGTCCATCGCCAGCGTGAACCCAGCCCGCGAGGTATCGACATAGCGGCCGCGCAGTTCGCTTTTGTCCGCAAAGCCGATGGCATGGACCAGAAAGTCAATCTGACCCCATTCAGACTGCAGTGCCTGAAACAGCGCGTCGATGCTGGCGTCGCTGGCCACGTCACATTCGAAGAGTTTCGGCGTCCCCAGGCTGGCGGCCAGAGGTTCCACCCGTTTCTTCAGCGCTTCACCCTGATACGAGAAGGCCAGTTCCGCCCCCTGCCCGGCAACCGCCTGAGCGATCCCCCAGGCAATGGACTTGTCGTTCGCAAGGCCCATGATCAGCCCGCGCTTGCCTTGCATCAGTCCGGTTGACATTCCTGACCCCTAGCCCACCTTTGCTTTGGTTTCGACGTGTAGGCGAAGCCGGGCTTTCCTTCAAGGCAGGTCCTTAGCACCTCGGCAAGGAGTTTCAGGGTGGACCGCAACGGCATCTTCGCAGGCGACGATCCCTTCGCGCTGGCCCAAAGCTGGCTGGCCGAGGCCGAGGGTCTGGAACCCAACGACCCGAATGCCATCGCTCTGGCCACGGTGGATGCCAGCGGCCTGCCCAACGTCAGGATGGTGCTTTTGAAGGAAATCGAAAGCCAGGCCTTCGTGTTCTACACCAACTACGACTCGCGCAAGGGCCAGGAAATCGCCGCCTCGGGCAAGGCGGCCTTCGTCCTGCACTGGAAAAGCCTGCGCCGCCAGATCCGCGTCCGGGGCCTGACCGAACGTGAGGACGGCCCGAAGGCGGACGCCTATTACGCCAGCCGCAGCCTCAAGTCCCGGCTTGGCGCCTGGGCCTCGCAACAGTCCCGGCCGCTGTCCTCACGCGAAGCGCTGATGGCCGAGGCCGCGAAGGTCGGCGTGACCAAGGGCCCGAACCCACCGCGCCCACCCTTCTGGGGCGGATTCCGCATCCTGCCGCTGGAAATCGAATTCTGGGCCGACGGTGCCTTCCGGTTGCACGACCGGTTCCGCTGGTCGCGCGAAACGCCTGAGTCACCCTGGACGACCCAAAGACTTAATCCCTAGTTTTGACACAGTTAGGTCACACGCTACCTTACTGGTGCGGATTCCCACTTGAACCTGCCCAAGTTATCGTCGCATTTGACGCGCTCAAGGGCTCATTCTGGGGAGAAGGCTCTGCATATGACGGACGACGAAGAGGTCATGCAGATCGTGCATGGTCGGGTGAAGTGGTTTGATCCTTCCAAAGGATTTGGTTTCATTGTTTCCGACGACACAGAAGTAGATATCCTGCTGCACGCGAACGTGCTCAGGAATTATGGCCAAGGTTCAGTGGCCGATGGCGCGGGCATCGTTGTGCGCGTCCAGCAGACCCAACGCGGCGTGCAAGCCGTTGAAGTCGTGCGCATAGACCCGCCGGAAGGCGTGGTGTTTCCGCTTGCCGACGAAGCCGGGCAGATGCTGGGGGCCGACATCCTGGCCCTCCCGATGGAGCCTGCCCGCGTCAAGTGGTTCGACAAGGGCAAGGGCTTCGGTTTTGCCAATGTGTTTGGCCGTGCCGAAGACGTATTCATTCATGCAGAAGTGCTGCGCGTCTCGGGCTTTGCCGATCTCGGCGCGGGCGAGGCTGTCGCCCTGCGCATCATCGACGGTCGCCGGGGCCGGATGGCCGTGCAGGTCGTCTCGTGGGAAGCCGCCACGCGCGGCACAACCTGATGCGCACCCTGTGGCTTGCCGCTTTCCTTGCCATGTCGCCCATGGCGGCGCTGGCGCAGGCGGCCTGCGCGCCGGACCGGGTTGATCTGCGATGGGCCGACGGGCGCGAAAGCTTTGCGGTTGAACTGGCAGATTCGCCGGAAGAACGGGCGCGCGGGCTGATGTTCCGCCCGCAGCTTGACCCAGGCTCTGGCATGCTGTTCGTCTACGAAAGCCCGCGCCGCGCCCAGTTCTGGATGAAGAACACCCTCATCCCGCTGGACATGATCTTTGCCGACGGGACCGGCCGCGTCACGCAGGTGCATTCCGATGCCGTCCCGGGCGACCTGACGCCAATCGACGGCGGGCCGGGCGTGGTCTTCGTCCTGGAAATCAACGGCGGCCTTGCCGAACGTCTGGGCATCGCCCCGGGTGCCGATCTGCGCCACCCCGCCGTGCCGTCGGACAGCGCCGTCTGGCCCTGCGAAGACTAAGGCTTTTCAATCCGCTGGTTTCCCTTTATGGGGTCCTTCGTCGGGGCGTAGCGCAGCCTGGTAGCGCGACGGTTTTGGGTACCGTAGGTCGAGAGTTCGAATCCCTCCGCCCCGACCACTTCCACCACACCACTTTTCTTCATGGCCTTGTCCCCTGCCCCTCTGACCCGCATATGATGCGGTAAAGTGGAGCGGACATGACCCTTACCTTCGACAACAGCTATGCGCGCGACCTTCCCGGCGCCTATTTGCGTCTGGCACCCGATGCGGCACCTGCCCCCCGCCTTCTGGCGTGGAACGCCCCGCTTGCAGCCAACCTTGGCCTGACGCTGGACGAATCGGATGCCGCAAGCTGGTTTTCCGGCGCCACCCTGCCCCCGGGGGCGGACCCCATCGCCCAAGCCTATGCCGGTCACCAGTTCGGTGGCTTTTCCCCGCAGCTGGGTGACGGTCGGGCGCATCTTCTGGGCGAAATCCTTGCCCCCGATGGCCGCCGCTTCGATCTTCAACTGAAAGGATCCGGCCGCACGCCGTTTTCCCGGGGGGGCGATGGCAAGGCCGCAATCGGCCCGATGCTGCGGGAATATCTGATTTCCGAAGCGATGGCCGCGCTTGGCGTCCCAACCACCCGGTCCCTTGCCGTTGTGGCCACGGGCGAAGAGATCTGGCGCGAAACCAAACTCCCCGGTGCGGTCCTGACCCGCATCGCCTCCAGCCATCTGCGCGTCGGCACCTTCCAGTTCTTCGCCGCCCGGGGCGACAAGGCGCAACTTAAGGCGCTGGCCGACTATACCATCGCCCGGCATGACCCGGCGCTGGCAACCGCAGACCAGCCCTACCTTGCCTTTCTCGATGCCGTCATCGGCAGGCAGGCCAAGCTGATTGCGCAGTGGATGGGGCTTGGCTTCATCCATGGTGTGATGAACACCGACAACATGGCCATCTCGGGCGAAACGATCGACTATGGTCCCTGCGCCTTCATGGAAGGCTACGCCCCCGGCACGGTGTTTTCCTCGATCGACCATCAGGGGCGCTATGCCTATGCCAACCAGCCGCTGATCCTTGGCTGGAACCTCGCGCGTCTGGCCGAAACGCTGGTGCCGCTGATCGACCCCGATCCAGACCGTGCGGTCGACCTTGCCAATGATCTGTTGAACGGCATCGCCAGCCGCTACCGGACGGAATGGACCACCGTCATGCGCCACAAACTTGGCCTTCCGGGCGAAGACGCAGGCGACGCAGCCCTTGCTGACGACCTGCTGGCTGCGATGGAAGGGGCCGACTGGACCCTGACCTTCCGCCGTCTGGCCGACCCGGCAAAGCTTCGCCCGCTTGTAGAGGATTTCCGCGCGATGGAGGCATGGTTGCCCCGCTGGCAAGCCCGTGCCGGGGATGGCGTGGCCCACCGCCTCGCACAGGCGAACCCCGCCGTGATCCCCCGCAATCACAAGGTGGAAGAGGCCCTGGCCGCCGCCACCGCCGGTGACATGGCCCCCTTCCACGCCCTTCTGTCTGCCATCCAGCAGCCCTTTGTCGAAAACGAAACCTTCATGCTGCCCGCCCCGTCAGGCTTTGGCAGCTATGTCACCTACTGCGGCACCTGAGTTGACGGAAAGGGCCTGCCCCGTCACTCTGCCCGCATGAACACCCGCTCGGATATCCACGACCGCCTTGCCGCAAGCCTTCGGGCCGCGCGCAAGGCGCGCGGGCTGTCGCTTGACGCGGCGGCGAAACTGTCCGGGGTCAGCCGGTCCATGGTCAGCCAGATCGAACGCGGGGAAAGCAGCCCCACCGTCGCCACGCTCTGGGCCCTGACCCAGGCCCTACAGCTTGATTTCGCAGGCCTTCTGGAAGGCCGCCCCGCCCCGGGGATCGAGGTAACCCGCGCCGGATCGGCCCCGGTCATCAACCGCAGCGGCGTCCATATCCGCATCCTCTCCGCCCCCGAAAGCGTCGGCAGCCATGAGGTCTATGAACTGGCCTTCGCCACCGGTGCCCGCCTGACATCAGACGCCCACAGCCCCGGCTGCCGTGAGCATCTGACCGTGCTCGAAGGGCGGCTCTCCGTCGGATCGGGCGAGGCGGTCGAGGCGCTGGGACCCGGCGACGTGGCCCGCTACCCCGCAGACCGCCAGCACGAGATTGCCACCTTGGACGGACCCGCCCGCGCGATCCTGATCGTGCAGGACAGCTGAACCGCCGGAAGCGGGGGTTTCACACCCCCGCACCCCCGTGGGATATTTGGAGAAGAGAAAGACGCCCGCCGCTTTAACGGAAATTCATCCGCTAAGTTGACGGACGGCCACCGATCTGCAATATTCCGTGAAACCGGAGGGGAATCTGTGATGACGGACAAAACTGCATTCCTGGACCACATCTCCTCAACCCTGGCCGGGATCGAAGCTGAGGGGCTCATCAAGCGCGAACGCCTGATCACCGGCCCGCAAGGGGCGCATGTGGCGATGGCCGGGCGGCAGATGCTGAACCTCTGCGCCAACAACTACCTTGGTCTGGCCGACGACCCCCGCCTGATCGCCGCCGCCAAGGCCGCGATGGACGACCACGGGTTCGGCATGGCTTCGGTCCGGTTCATCTGCGGCACGCAAGACCTGCACCGTCAGCTGGAGGAACGTCTGGCGCGGTTCCTTGGCCAGGAGGACAGCATCCTCTTCGCCGCCTGTTTCGATGCCAACGGCGGGCTGTTCGAACCGCTGCTGGGCCCGGAAGACGCCGTGATCTCGGACAGCCTGAACCACGCCAGCATCATCGACGGCATCCGCCTATGCAAGGCCAAGCGCTACCGCTACGCCAATTCCGACATGGGGGATCTTGAGGCCCAGCTGAAGGCGGCACGCGCCGATGGCGCAAGGTTCATCCTGATCGCCACCGATGGTGTGTTCTCGATGGACGGCTATTTCGCCAACCTGCCGGACATCCGCGCGCTGGCCGACCGATATGGCGCGCTGGTCATGGTGGATGACTGCCACGCCACCGGCTTTGTCGGCCCGCAGGGCCGTGGCACCCCGGCGCGGGCGGGGGTGGCGGTGGACCTTTTGACCGGCACGCTGGGCAAGGCGCTTGGCGGCGCGCTTGGCGGCTATATCGCCGGTCCCCAGCCCGTCATCGACCTTCTGCGCCAGCGGGCCCGGCCCTACCTTTTCTCCAACGCCCTGCCCCCTGCCGTGGTCGGCGCTGCCCTTGCCGCGTTGGAGATCGTGGAAGCGGCAGACGACCTGCGGGCGCAACTGACCGCCAACGCCGCCTACTGGCGCGCGGGCCTGACCGACGCAGGCTTCACCCTCCTGCCGGGCGATCATCCGATCATCCCCGTGATGCTGGGCGATGCAAAACTGGCGCAAGCCATGGCCGCCGACCTGTTCCAGCGCGGCGTCCATGTCGCCGGGTTCTTCTTTCCGGTCGTGCCAAAGGGCCAAGCCCGCATCCGCACCCAGATGAACGCGGCGCTTACGACCGAAGACCTCGACGTCGCCCTCGACGCCTTCACCGCCGCAGGCAAAGCCACCGGAGTTCTGAAATGACCAATGAAATGAAGGCTCTGGTAAAAGCGCGCGCCGAACCCGGCCTCTGGATGGAAACCCGCCCGGTGCCTGAGATCGGGCCCGATGACGTGCTGATCAAGATCAACAAGACCGGCATCTGCGGCACGGACATCCACATCTGGAACTGGGACGACTGGGCGCAGAAGACCGTGCCCGTGCCCCTTGTCACCGGCCACGAATTCGCGGGTGAGATTGTCGAGATCGGCCGCAATGTCGAAGGCCTGACCATCGGCCAGCGCTGTTCGGGCGAAGGCCACCTGATCGGCAAGACCTCCCGCCAAAGCCGGTCGGGCAAGTTCCACCTTGACCCCGAAACCCGTGGCATCGGCGTCAACGAACCCGGGGCCTTCGCGCAATACCTGCGCCTGCCCGCCTTCAACGTCGTCCCCCTGCCCGATGCGATTGACGATGAAATCGGCGCGATCCTTGATCCCTTGGGCAATGCCGTCCACACCGCGCTTTCCTTCGACCTGATCGGCGAGGATGTCCTCATCACCGGCGCAGGCCCCATCGGCATCATGGCCGCCGCCGTCGCCCGCCATGTCGGCGCGCGGCATGTGGTCATCACCGACATCAACCAGGCCCGGCTGGACCTTGCGGCACAGGTGGCCGACGTGGTGCCCGTGAACGTCGCCACGACGGACCTGCGGTCGGTCTACCCATCGCTCAAGATGTCGCAAGGCTTTGATGTCGGGATGGAAATGTCCGGCAGTCAGCAGGCGCTCGACCAGATGGTCGAACACATGGTCATGGGCGGTCGCATCGCCATGCTGGGCATCCCGCCCGGCAAATCCCCGGTGGACTGGAGCAGGATCGTCTTCAAGGCCATCACCATCAAGGGCGTCTACGGGCGTGAGATTTTCGAGACCTGGTACAAGATGATCGCCATGCTGGAAAACGGCCTCGACATCCGCCGGGTCATCACCCATCGCTTCCCGGTCGACCGCTTCATCGACGGCTTTGACGCCATGCGCTCAGGCCTGTCGGGCAAGGTAGTGCTGGACTGGACGTAAGATGGCGCGCCTGCCCTGCCCCTGCTGCCAACTGCCGACGCTGACCGAACGCGGAGGCTACGACATCTGCCCGGTCTGCTGGTGGGAGGATGACGGCCAGGACGACACCGACGCCGACCTCGTCCGCGGCGGCCCGAACGGGCCCTATTCGCTGACCCGCGCCCGGGCCAATACCCGCGACCACGGCGATATGTACGCCCCTGGCACCGGCATCGACGCCGTGCGTACACCGACCGCTGAACGGCTGGCCCTCCTCGACCTTGCACGGCAGATGTGGTCGGGCAAGCTCCCGATCGACGAAACCCGCCTGCAAAGCCTGATCGCGGCGCAGCGCACAAGCCTCACCTGACCACCGCTCTCCCTGACCACCGCTTTCCCTTCGCCAAATATCCCCGCCGGAGGCGACCCGAGCTTTTCTGCGTCCTTCACGCAGAAAGGCGAGACAAAAGGTCTTCGCGCCGAACGGCGCTCAATCTGAAAGCCGCCCCAAACCGCCTGACTGGTGAATTTCCTCAGACGGCCTGTCCCCTGCGCCTCCCCTTCCCCGACCGTGGGGACGGGCTGGGGGTGGGGGGCAAAGCCTCTTCATCCGGATCGCCCCGAACTGGCCCCAGCGTTAACCCGCCGCTAACCATTTTCTGTCGACCTTGCAGGGGTCAGGCAAGGGGAGCCGCTTCATGAATTCATCACACCCCGCAGGCTTCGCCGAAGCCCCGGCCGCCGCCTTCCGGGAAAATGGCCCTGCGACTTCCCCCTCGGCCGGGACCATCGTCGAAGGCAAGCGCTTCCGCGTCCGCACCCTGCGTCTGGAACCGGGCGAGGCGACGATGCTGGAAACGCATCTCCACCGCACCGAACACTGGGTCGTGGTCGAAGGCACCGCCAAAGTGACCCTGGGCAGCCAATCGCGCCTTGTGGGTGAGGGTGAGGCCGCGCTGATCCCGCTCGGCCAGCGCCACCGTCTGGAAAACCCGGGTCGCATGGCCGTGTCCCTGATCGCCATCGAGACCGGCCCTTACCTCTGCGACGACGACGCGTTCCGCCACGACTGAAAACCCGGCCTGTCCTGCGGTCTTGCGACACTGGTCCCGGCACGGCGCAACCGAAGACAACAAGGCGCCCGCCACATGGTAAAGACCATGTAAACGCCATCGGACAAGTCCTTGATTTTGTTGCGCCCGACTTTTGTCCCTTCCCGGGACACCGCCCCAACCCCCGGTTTACACCGCCCCCGGCATCGGCGATAACCCCTTATCCCGACCGAACGGATGCTTGGCCATGCTCCTCCTGATCGACAACTATGACAGCTTCACCTACAACCTCGTCCACTATCTGGCCGAGCTTGGCGCCGAGGTGGTCGTCAAGCGCAACGACGCGCTTGAGGTGCAGGATGTGGTCGCGATGCGGCCCGAGGTGATCGTCCTCTCTCCCGGCCCCTGCGACCCCGCCGCCGCCGGGATCTGCCTGCCGCTGACCAAGGCCGCCGCCGCCGCCGAAATCCCGCTGCTTGGCGTCTGCCTTGGCCACCAGACCATTGGCGAGGCGTTTGGCGGCAAGGTCATCCGCTGCCACGAGATCGTGCACGGCAAGATGGGAACCATGCACCACGCCGGCACCGGCGTGTTTCGCGGCCTGCCGTCGCCGTTTCAGGCCACGCGCTATCATTCCCTCGTCGTCGAACGTGAAAGCCTGCCGCCCGAGTTGGAGGTGACCGCGTGGCTGGAAGACGGCACGATCATGGGTCTGCGCCACAAGCACCATCTGATCGAAGGCGTCCAGTTCCACCCCGAGTCGATCGCGTCGGAACACGGCCACCAGCTTCTGCGCAATTTTCTGGACGAGGCCCGCGCCAGGGTTCCGGCATGAGTGAGGTTCTCAAACCCCTGATCGGCATCGCCGCCACCCGCCCCCTGACCCGGGCCGAGGCCGAGGCCGCCTTCAACGCCCTGTTCGAAGGTCAGGGAACACCCGCGCAAATGGGCGGTTTCCTCATGGCGCTGCGGACACGCGGCGAGACGGTGGACGAATACGCCGCCGCCGCAAGCGTGATGCGGGCGAAATGCCTGCCCGTCACCGCGCCGGAGGGGGCCATGGACATCGTCGGCACCGGCGGTGATGGGAAGGGCACGCTGAACATCTCCACCGCCACGGCCTTCGTTGTGGCGGGCGCGGGGGTCACTGTCGCCAAGCACGGCAACCGCAATCTTTCCTCCAAATCCGGTGCGGCAGACGCGCTGACCGAGATGGGCCTGAACGTCATGGTCGGCCCCGAGGTGGTGGAGCGTTGTCTGGCCGAGGCCGGGATCGGCTTCATGATGGCGCCGATGCACCACCCCGCGATCCGCCATGTCATGCCGGTCCGCGCCGAACTTGGCACCCGCACGATCTTCAACATCCTTGGCCCGCTGACCAACCCCGCCGGGGTGAAGCGTCAGCTGACCGGGGCGTTTTCGGCGGCACTGATCCGCCCGATGGCCGAAACCCTGCTGAAACTCGGGTCGGTCAAGGCATGGCTGGTGCATGGCTCTGACGGGACCGACGAAATCTCCATCGCGGGGCCGACCAGCGTGTCGGCCGTCGAGGAGGGCGCAGTGCGTGATTTCACGCTGCACCCCGAGGATGCAGGGCTTGCCCCCCACCCGTTCGAGGCGATCCTGGGCGGCACGCCGGCCGAAAATGCGGCCGCCTTCCGGGCGCTTCTCGACGGCGCGCCGGGGGCATACCGCGATGCGGTCCTGATGAACGCGGCTGCCGCCCTTGTGGTCGCAGACCATGCCGCCAGCCTGTCTGAAGGCGTGGCCCAGGCCCGCGCGTCAATCGATTCTGGCGCTGCCCGCGCCAAGGTTCAGGCGCTTGCCCGCCTGACCAATGCCTGAGGGGGCCCTGATGAGCACGATCCTTGACCGCATCAAGACCTACAAGCTTGAGGAGGTGGCCAAACTCAAGGCCAGCACCAGCCTTGCCGATCTTGAGGCTGCCGCCCAAGCCGCCGCCCCGCCGCGCGGCTTTGCCCGCGCCCTGCGCGACGCCGCCACAAGCGGCTATGGTCTGATCGCCGAGATCAAGAAAGCCAGCCCCTCCAAAGGGTTGATCCGTGCCGACTTTGACCCCCCGGAACTGGCCAAGGCCTATGAGGCTGGCGGGGCGACCTGCCTTTCCGTCCTGACTGACGGTCCATCCTTCCAAGGCGCCGACGCCTATCTTATGGCCGCGCATGACGCCGTTGACCTGCCCTGCCTGCGCAAGGATTTCCTTTATGACCCATGGCAGGTCACCCAGTCGCGCGCGCTGACTGCCGATTGTGTGCTGCTGATCATGGCCTCATTGGACGATGGTCAGGCGGCCGAACTGGAACAGGCCGCGTTCGACCTTGGGATGGATGTCCTGATCGAAGTGCATGATGAGGCAGAACTGGACCGTGCCGCGCTGTTGAAATCACCCCTTATCGGGATCAACAACCGCAACCTGCACAGCTTTGAAGTGACGCTGGACACCACCCGCCGCCTTGCGCGCAGGGTGCCCGAAGATCGGCTGATCGTGGCTGAAAGCGGGCTTTACACCCCCGATGACCTTGCCGACCTTGCCCAGTACGGTGCGAGGTGCTTCCTGATCGGCGAAAGCCTGATGCGGCAGCCCGATGTGGCCGCTGCCACGCGCGCCATCCTGTCGCGCCCGCTGACCGCGCAGGGCGGGCTATGAGCGGGCTGACCCATTTCGACGATCACGGACAGGCCCATATGGTCGATGTGTCGGGCAAGCCGGTTACCGACCGGATCGCCATCGCCGAAGGCCAAGTGCGGATGACGGCGGAAACCCTGACGCTGATCACCGAAGGACGGGCCAAGAAGGGCGATGTTCTGGCCGTGGCCCGTCTGGCCGGGATCATGGCGGCCAAGAAGACTGCCGATCTGATCCCGCTTTGTCACCCGCTGCCGATCACCAAGGTGGCGCTTGACCTGACGCCGGACAGCGATCTGCCCGGGATCAGGATCACGGCCACGGTGAAGACCTCGGGCCAGACCGGGGTGGAGATGGAGGCGCTGACGGCGGTGTCGGTCGCGGCGCTGACGGTCTATGACATGGTCAAGGCGGTGGAGCGGTCGATGCAGATCGACGGGATCCGTCTTGTCGTCAAAGATGGCGGTAAATCAGGCCGTTACGAGGCAGAGTGATGATTTCGGTTGAAGATGCCTTGCGGCATTGTCTTGCCATGGCGGCACCCTTGCCCGCCGAAACCGTCCCCCTTGCCCAGGCTGCCGGGCGCTGGATGTGTGCGCCCGCCGTCGCCACCCGCGACCAGCCGCCCTTTGCCGCCTCGGCCATGGATGGCTATGCGGTGCAAGGCGACCCCTTGGCCGGTGACAGCTTTGCCGTGGTGGGCGAGGCTGGGGCCGGCCACGCCTTTACCGGCACTTTGGCGGCGGGCGAGGCGCTGCGCATCTTCACCGGCGCGCCGATTCCAGACGGGGCCACACGGGTGGTCATTCAGGAGGATGTGGACCGTAGCGGCGACCGGATCACCCTGCGCGCGGGGGCTGATACTGGCACCCACATCCGCCCGCAGGGCCAGGATTTCCGTGTGGGGGACAGTCTTGCCCCCCGCCGCCTGCGCCCGGCTGACGTAGCACTTCTGGCGGCGATGAACATTCCTGCCGTCCCGGTGACCCGCCGCCCGGTCGTGGCGCTGATCGCCACGGGGGATGAGTTGGTGATGCCGGGCGAAAACCCGCAGCCGGACCAGATCATCGCGTCGAACAGCTTTGCGCTGAAGGCGATGGTCGAGGCGGAGGGCGGCACCGCCCGGCTTCTGCCAATCGCCCGCGATACCGAGGCGGAGCTTGCGACGGTGCTGGCGCTAGCGGAGGATGCGGACCTGATCGTGACGATCGGCGGCGCGTCGGTTGGCGAGCATGATCTTGTCGGCCGGGTCGCGGGGCTGGAGCGCGCGTTCTGGAAGATCGCGATGCGCCCTGGCAAGCCGCTGATCGCCGGGCGGCTGAACGGGGTGCCGATGCTGGGGCTGCCGGGCAATCCGGTGTCGGCCATCGTGTGCGGGCATCTTTTCCTGCTGCCAATGGTGCGGGCGATGCTGGGCGATCCTGCGCCGGCACCAAGGCCGCTTCAGGCGCGACTGGCGGTGGATCTGCCCGCCAACGGTCCCCGGGCGCATTACATGCGGGCCAGACTGTCGGTCGCCGACGGCCTTCCGACGATCACGCCATTCGACCGGCAGGATTCAGCACTTCTGTCGATCCTTGGGGCAGCGGACGCCCTTTTGATCCGACCGGTGGCGGATGGCCCGCGCAGCGCTGGCAGCATGGTGCAGTACCTGCCGCTGTAGGGTTTGGCGAAAAATCCTTGACACAAATCGGGAACACGGGCAGAACATTGTGTTAACACGCAAGGTCGGGGGCCGGACATGCTGACACGCAAACAGTTGGAACTTCTCGATTTCATCAAGACCCGGATGGATCGGGACGGCGTTCCCCCGTCCTTCGATGAAATGAAGGATGCGCTGGACCTGCGGTCCAAATCCGGGATCCACCGGCTGATCACCGCGCTGGAAGAACGGGGGTTCATCCGCCGTCTTGCCCACCGGGCGCGGGCGCTGGAAATCATCAAGCTGCCCGATGCGATGGAAAAGCCCGGCTTCACCCTGCGGGTGATTGACGGAAACCGCAGTGACCCGCCCCGCGCCGCGATGGAGGTTGTTGCCGTCCACGCCATGGAACTGCCGGTCATGGGCCGCATCGCCGCCGGTGTTCCGATTGAGGCGATCTCGGAAGTGTCGCACCACGTTGCGGTGCCGGGGTCGATGCTGTCGGGCAAGGGTCAGCACTACGCGCTTGAGGTCAAAGGCGATTCCATGATCGAGGCGGGGATCAACGATGGTGACATCGTGGTGATCCGCGAACAATCCTCGGCCGAGAATGGCGATATCGTCGTGGCTTTGGTTGAAGACCACGAGGCAACGCTGAAGCGCTTTCGCCGCCGTGGCAACATGATCGCGCTTGAGGCGGCAAACCCGGCGTATGAGACGCGGGTGTTCCCCGATCATCTGGTTAAGGTGCAGGGGCGCTTGGTGGGCCTGATCCGTAGTTACTGATCCACAGGGGCTGTTGCGTCAGACCTCAGGTCAGGCAGATCGTAAGCGCGCCTTGGGCCTGACCACAGCCGCTTGGCTTGTTTTGTCACCACGATCTGCAGCCCCCCTTCCCCGGGCCAGATGGCCAAGGGACCCGTGGCCCGCAGGGTTTTTGCATCGATCAAGCGGCAGTTTTCTGGGACCGGGTCCGCAACCTCGGCCAGAATGACCAAGGACCCGGTTGCGCAGGCCGGGCCAACCGCTGCTGCGGCGCCTTTGCCCGACAGCACGACGCCCGAAAGATCGCCGATCTGGAACCAGCGTTCACCCCTAGGCCCGGTGAACCCTTCGCGCGCGGCGGCAAGGGTCTGGCCGGCAAGATCACCGTCATTCTCCAGCCAGCTTTCGGCGGCAAATCCGCCCCCCCGCGGCGCGGACAGGACCCGGCCGTCGGGTGAGGCCAGCCCGATCAGCTTGCCATCGCCCGAGACCAGCAAAAGCGGGCGTTCGGCTTGTGTCCAAAGCCCGAAGGCCAGAACGACCGGCATCAGGCCCAGCCAGCGGATCCGTTCCCGCCAGAGGATGATCCAGATCGCCCCCATGGTCAGTAGCGGCAACACCCATGGCCCCGGCTCGGGGATCGCGGTGACTGACCCTTCCAGCCCCGCGATCCAATGGGCAACGAACAGGATCCAGCGCGCGCCCTGTTCCATGACCCACAGCGGCAGCCAGGCAAGGCCCAGCGGCGCCAGCAGGGCCGCGACCGCGCCTGCGGGCATGATGACGGCCCCCATCACCGGGACCGTCATCACATTGGCCAACAGCCCGTAGTCGGTGAAGCGGTTGAAATGCGCCGCCGCATAGGGCGCTGTCGCAAAGCCGCCGATGACGGAGCTTAACACCAGCGTAAAGACCGGCATCGCCCAACGCGGCAGCTTCTGGCGGTAGATGCTGCCATCCAGCGCCGCAAAGCCCACGATCAGCGCAATGGTTGCGGCGAAGGACATCTGAAAGCCGGGCTCCAGCAGGCTTTCCGGCTTGGTTGCCAGCAGGATCACCCCGGCCACGGCGACCGACCGCAGGGTCAGGGCCCGGCGGTCCAGAAGCACCGCGCCCAGAAACACCGCAATCATGATGAAGGCGCGTTCCGTCGCGACATTCGCCCCGGACAACAGCAGATAGAAAGCGGCCACGCCAAGGCTGACCACCGCCGCCACCTTCTTGGTGTTCACCCGCAAGGCCACAAAGGGCACAAGCGCCAGACCATAGCGAAACAGCGCAAAGACGAAGGCGGTCAGAAAGGCCATGTTCATGCCCGAGATCGCCAGAAGATGCGCAAGCGAGCTGTCCCGCAGGGCCTGCACCGTCTCTTCCGTGATGGCGGAGCGGTCGCCCGTCATTGCCCCGGCGGCAAAGGCGCCCGGTTGGCCGTTCATCTGCGCCAGCATTCCTGCCGTCAGATGGCGGCGCAAACGGTCGATGGGCAGAGTGCCGCTTTCAGGCTCTTCCAACACAAGGACCGGGGTTCGGGTGTAGCCCACCGCGCCAAGCCGATCAAAGAACGCCATGCGGCGAAAGTCAAAGCCCCCCGGCTCTACCGGCCCCTCCGGCGCGGCCAGTGAGGCGGTCAGCACCACCACTTGGCCGGGGGCCGGGCGCAGCCAGGGCTGGTCGCCCTGAAGCGAGACGCGCACCCGGTCAGGCGAGCGGTCCGGGGGCACCTCGCGCAGGACCACGCGGTCCAGCGTCAGGCGCAGGGCATCCGACTGGGACCGATCGATGGCGACGATCCGCCCCTCGACCGGGCCGTAGTAGCGAAAGGTCAGCATCGGCGCATCGACGGCATGGGCCCGGATGCCGGCGGCAAGCCATCCTGCCGCAAGGGCCGCAAGGGCCAGAGCCAGCGGCCGCCAAAGCTCGGCCCCGCGCAGACCAAGGAGGATGCCGGCGCAAAGGAGGACTGTCGCCAGACTGTAGCTGCCAAGCCCCGGCTCTGCCGCCACGGCAAACCATCCCGCAACGCCGCAGCCCATCAGAACTGCAACCCATGGGAACAGCGTGCCCCGCGCCGCCTGCAGCGCATATAGCGGCGACAGGATCAGGCGGATGCCCCTGTGGTCTGCGGCCACCTTGTCCTTGCCCCCATGATTGCCTAAGACCCAAGGCAACCTAGGCCCCCCATGGTTTCCGAAAGGTTAATACGCCCGATGCCCGCAGCCACTGACCACCCCTCGCGCCCTGTCGTCACCCGCTTTGCGCCCTCGCCCACCGGCTATCTGCACATCGGCGGCGGACGGACGGCGCTGTTCAACTGGCTTTATGCCCGGGGGCGTGGCGGCAAGTTCCTGCTGCGGATCGAGGATACCGACCGTGAGCGGTCGACGCCGGAAGCTACGGCCGCCATCCTGCGCGGGCTGACTTGGCTGGGGTTGGATTGGGACGGCGAGGTGGTCAGCCAGTTCGCCCGCAAGGACCGCCACGCCGAGGTGGCCCACCAGATGCTGGCGCGCGGCACGGCCTACAAGTGCTTTTCAACGCAGGAAGAGATTGCCGCCTTTCGCGCAGCGGAGGAGGCTGCGGGCCGCTACCCCGTGTTCCTGTCGCCCTGGCGTGATGCGGACCCGGCGACCTATCCCGACGCGCCCTACTCCATCCGGATGCGGGCGCCCCGGACGGGCGAGACGGTGATCGACGATCAGGTGCAAGGCCGGGTCACGATCCAGAACGCCACGCTGGACGACATGATCGTGCTGCGGTCCGACGGCACGCCCACCTACATGCTGGCGGTGGTGGTGGATGACCATGACATGGAAGTCACCCATGTCATTCGCGGCGACGACCACCTGAACAATGCCGCGCGCCAGCAGATGGTTTATGACGCGATGGGTTGGGACATCCCGGTCTGGGCGCATATTCCGCTGATCCACGGGCCGGATGGCAAGAAGCTGTCGAAACGCCATGGTGCGACGGGGGTCGAGGAGTATCAGGCGATGGGCTACCCGGCGGCGGGGATGCGCAACTACTTGACCCGGCTTGGCTGGGCGCATGGCGATGCCGAGATCTTCACAACCGAGGAAGCCAAGCGGATGTTCGATCTATCGGGGATCGGCAAGGCGCCCGCGCGGCTTGACTTCAAGAAACTGGAAAACACCTGTGGTCACCACATGGCCATGGCGGATGATGCTGCACTGCTGCATGAACTGACCGCCTACATGGTCGCAGCGGGGCTTCCTGCGCTGACCGCTGCACAGGCGGAGATGATGGCCAAGGCGATGCCATTCCTGAAGTCGTCCGCGAAGACATTCCCGGAACTTATTCAAAAAGCGCATTTTATTCTGATTTCCCGTCCAATTGTTCCGGACGAGAAATCCGCGACGGCGCTTGATACGGTATCCTGTGGTATACTGAAAATCTTGACGCCGCAGCTGCAAAATGCTAGCTGGACGAAAGAGGCTCTGGAGCCCATCCTGACCCAGGTCGCGGCCGACAATGGCCTTGGCTTCGGCAAACTTGCCGCCCCGCTTCGGGCGGCCATCGCGGGCAAAAGTGTCACACCAAGCGTCTATGACATGATGCTGGTCATCGGTCAGGATGAAACCGTTGCAAGGCTGAAGGACGCGTGCATGTGACCTGCGCCCCCCGGTCTTGAAGCTGCACCAAGGCTTGGTGCAGGATAGCCAAGGGCCGCCCCTGCCATGGGACGCGCTGCCACACCGGGGAAAAGATGATGTCGGACAAAGTTGCGAAGCTGAGCCTGGACGGGAAGACCTATGATCTGCCCGTGCACAAACCCACGGTCGGGCCCGATGTGCTTGATATCCGAAAGCTTTACGGCGAGGCGGATGTCTTCACCTACGACCCCGGCTTCACCTCGACCGCCGCCTGTGAAAGCGCCATCACCTATATCGACGGCGACAAAGGCGAACTGCTGTATCGCGGCTATCCGATCGAGCAGCTGGCAGAGAAGTCCACCCACCTTGAGGTGTGCTATCTGCTGCTGTACGGCGAACTGCCGACGGCATCGCAGCTGGCCGATTTCACCAACCGGGTGACCAATCACACGATGGTGCATGAACAGATGCACTATTTCTTCCGTGGCTTCCGCCGCGACGCGCATCCGATGGCCACGATGGTGGGTGTGGTCGGCGCGATGGCTGCGTTCTACCACGACAGCACCGACATCACTGACCCCTGGCAGCGCGAGGTTGCGGCAATCCGCATGATCGCCAAGCTGCCGACCATCGCCTCGATGGCGTACAAGTATTCGGTCGGCCAGCCGTTCGTCTATCCCAAGAACAGCCTCAGCTATTCCGGCAACTTCCTGCACATGTGCTTTGCCGTCCCAGCCGAGGATTATGTGGTCAACCCGGTCCTCGAAAAGGCGATGGACCGGATCATGATGCTGCATGCGGATCATGAACAGAACGCCTCGACCTCGACCGTGCGTCTGGCGGGATCGTCGGGGGCCAACCCCTTCGCCTGTATCGCGGCCGGGATTGCCTGCCTTTGGGGCCCGGCGCATGGCGGGGCAAATCAGGCCTGCCTTGAGATGCTGAAGGAAATCGGCACCGTTGACCGGATTCCGGAATATATCGCCAAGGCAAAGGACAAGAACTCCGGCTTCCGCCTGATGGGCTTTGGCCACCGGGTCTACAAGAACTTTGACCCCCGCGCCAAGGTGATGAAGGAATCGGCGGACGAGGTGCTGGGTCTTCTGGGCGTCGAGAACAATCCGCTGCTGCAAGTCGCCAAGGAACTGGAGCGAATCGCGCTGGAGGACGAATATTTCGTCTCGAAGAAACTGTACCCGAACGTCGACTTCTACTCGGGCATCATTCTTGAGGCGATGGGCTTCCCCACCTCGATGTTCACCCCGATCTTCGCGATTTCGCGGACTGTGGGCTGGATCAGCCAGTGGAAAGAGATGATCGCCGACCCGACCCAGAAGATCGGCCGCCCGCGTCAGCTGTATATCGGGCCGACCACGCGCGACTATGTGGACCTGCGCCACCGCTAAGGCATCCGGCGCGGCATGACATCGGGGCGGTCCATCGGGCCGCCCTTTTTCATTGCCTAGCTGCTGCGCCCGTCCAGCGTGCCGACCGGGCGATAAAGATCGACCCTGCGGTCGCGGAAAAGGCCCCAACTGGCCCGCAGGGCCGCGATGGCATCAATATCGAACTGGTGAACCAGCACAGCCTCAGCATCGCGGGGTGCCTTGGCACAAAGTAGCCCGGTGTGATCGGCGATGAAGGACGACCCGTAGAACGTCACGTCCCGGCCGTCAGGTGCGGTTTCCGTCCCGATCCGGTTCGAGGCGACGACGGGCAGGATATTCGCCGCCGCGTGGCCGCGCATCACCATTTCCCAATGCGGTTGGCTGTCATAGCCGGGCGCGGGGGGTTCAGACCCGATCGCCGTGGGATAAAGCAGCATCTCCGCCCCCATCAACGCCATAGTGCGGGCACATTCCGGAAACCACTGGTCCCAGCAGATCCCGACGCCGATCTTGCCAAAGGCCGTGTCCCAGACCTTGAAGCCGGTATCGCCGGGCGAGAAATAGTACTTCTCCTCATACCCCGGACCCTGCGGGATGTGGCTTTTGCGGTAGATGCCCAGAACCCGGCCATCCGCATCCACCATCGCGATTGAGTTGAAGAAGGCAGGCCCCGCGCGTTCAAAGAAACTGACCGGAAGGACCACCCCAAGCTCTGCCGCAAGGGCGGCAAAGCGGGTGATCAGCGGATGCCCCTCGGCCGGTTGGGCAAGATCGAAATAGCGGGGATGCTGTTCGATGCAGAAATAGGGGGCGGCAAACAGTTCCTGCACAAGCACAATATTGGCACCCTGCCCCGCCGCCTGCCGGATCAGCGCCTCGGCCCGGTCGGCGTTGGCGGGAAGATCCCATGTGCAGGCAAACTGCGTGGCGGCGACGGTGACGTGTCTCATGCATGGCCCCGGATTTATGCTTGCAAGCGTGGAAAAGCGGGGGTTTTCCACCCCCGCACCCCCGGAGAGTATTTGCGAAAAGAGCAAGCCGGAAGGGCTATTCGGCGGGCAACCCCTGCGGCCAACGCCCGGCAGCCGACTTGGCGGCGGTCGGATGCACCTGCTCGGACCGGTCGCGCCCGATCACCCGGCGGCGGCGCAAGAGGAAGGCCTTGCCCCAGCTGCGCCAAGTGCCGACCATCGGGGCGTTGGCATCGCAGGGAAAGCGGGCGCGCCAGTTTTCGGGCAGCATCAGGCCCAGCGCCTCGGCCCGGTCCAGCATCCAGACCAACGGGATGTTCGCCAAAGGGCGCGCGGGTGCAAAGCCACCGATCTGGCCGCCAATGTCGCCATGGGCGCCGCGAAACCACATCTGTTCGACATTGCCCTGCCACTCCGGCGGGCAATCCCACAAGACCGGCGCAAAGGCGGCCCGCGTTTCATTCAGGGCAAGGGCGTGAAAGCCGTGACGCACGGATGCCCCAAGCTGATGGTTGTGAAACCCGTGCTGATCCTGGGCGAACATCCAGAAGAACGGCAGCCGGAGACCCAGCGCCTTGACCGTGTCCCAGACGCCAACCATCTCGACCGGGGTTTGCTGATGACAGAAGCCTTGCGCAAAGGCCCGGGCCGCGGGGCTGTCAGGCGCACGTTCGTAATGCCGCCACGCCAGCGTCACCATGCGTTCGGTGGCGCAGTCGTGCTTGACCAGTCCGATCCGGTCCAGCACCCCGGCCAGCGACCGGACGGCAAAGGCGCCGCGCGAATAGCCGAACAGGAAGATCCGGTCGCCCTCACGATAGCCGCTGGCCAGCCAGCCATAAGCCCGGCGGATCTGGGGGGCCACACCCCGCCCTTCCAGCAGGGCGACGCCGTGCAGCCAGCCTTCCCACTGCATGCCCGGCTCATAGTAGAGCCTCCGGTTGGCCCGAGGGCCGGATTCCTGCAACAGCCGAAACAGAAGGCCGGCATTCCCCTCACAGCCCGGATCAAGCGAGGACAATGTGCCGTCCAGAATCACCACATGGTCGACACGCCCCCGCACCCAGCCCGGCTTTGGCGCGGGGGCCGGTTCCTGCGTGGCTTCGACACCCCGGCGGAAAAAGCTGCGAAGGCGGTCAAACAGGCGCGTGGCGGGCCTCCGTGATCCAGGTCCAAAGGCGGTTGGACGTGAAGGGCATGTCGACGCGGGTCACCCCAACAGGTGCCAGCGCATCGCGCACGGCATTGGAAATCGCTGCCAGCGCGCCGACGGTCCCAGCCTCACCGCAGCCCTTCATGCCAAGGGGGTTGGTCCGGGTCGGCACGCCCTGTTCGGCAAAGCCGAACATCGGCAGATCACTGGCACGGGGCATCCCGTAGTCCATGAAGCTGCCGGTCAGGACCTGACCGCTGTCATCCTGCACCAGCCATTCGGTCACGGCCTGACCGAAGCCTTGCGCGATCCCGCCATGGACCTGACCTTCAACCAGATTGGGGGCGATCAGCACGCCGAAATCATCCACCACGGAATAGCGGTCCAACGTCAGGGCACCCGTTTCCGGGTCAATCTCCACCTCACAAAGGTGGACGCCATTGGGAAAGGACCGCCCGTCCAGCGTGATCTTTTCGCTGCGGTCGATCAGGTCCATCCGGCCTTTGGCACGGGCAAGCGCTGCCGCCTCGGGCAAAGACAGTCGCAGGTTGGTGCCGGCTGCGCCAAAGCGGTGGTCGGTGAATTCCACCCCGTCCAGCCCCCATTCCTGACCAAGGAACGCCTCAAACGCGGTGACCATGGCACCGACGGTCGCCCGGGTCGCCGTGCCTTGCACGGTGACGGATCGCGACCCGCCTGTGCCACCGCCGCGGGCGATGCGATCGCTGTCACCCTCGACGATCCGCACCAGATCCTGCGCGATGCCGGTGCTTTCCGCGACCATGCGGGAATAGACGCTTTCATGCCCCTGCCCGTTCGACTGGGTGCCGACATAGAGGGTGGCCCCCCCATCTTCATCCAGCACCAGCCGGGCGATTTCGTCCGGGGCGCCAAGGATTGCCTCGATATAGGACGCAACGCCCAGCCCGCGCAGCCGGCCTTTGGCCTGACTGGCGGCCAGACGGTCGGCGTATCCGGCAGCGCGCGGGGCCACCGTCTGCAACAGCCCGGCGAAGTCACCACCATCAATGACCTCACCCTCCATCGTGATATGCGGGAAGGTGCGGATGACATTCTTCTCGCGCAGCGCCACCGGGTCGACCCCAAGCACCCGCGCGGCGTGATCCATCGCGCGTTCCACCGTCAGGATCGCCTCGGGCCGCCCGGCGCCGCGATAAGCGTCGATGGGGACCGAGTTGGTGTAGACCCCGGTCGCCAGCAGCGCGGCGTTCGGCACCATGTAGACCCCGGTCAGGACCTTGGCGAAAAGCTCCGTCTGGATCGCTTGCCCGAACTGCGAGTTATAGGCGCCAAGGTTCGTCACCAGATCGACGCGGTAGGCGGTGATCCGATGGTCCGAATCAAAACCCAACTCTGCCTGCGCCACAAGATCGCGACCGGCATTGTCCGTCAGCATCGCCTCGCTGCGGGTGGATATCCAGGCGACGGGGCGACCCAACTGGCGCGCAGCCTCGGCCACCACGACATATTCCGGGTAGGTCATCCCCTTCATGCCAAAGCCACCGCCGACATCGGGGTTGGTGACCCGCACCCGATCCCGCGGCAGGCCCAGCATCCGGGACAGTTCGTTGCGCTGGGTCCAGACGCCCTGCCCGTTGACGCAAAGGTGCAGCCGGTCCCCGTCCCATTCGGCAAAGGCCGCGCGCGGTTCCATCGGGGCGGCGGTGACGCGGTTGTGGATCACCTCAACCGAAATGCGGTGGGCCGACTTGGCAAGCGCCGCTTCGGTTCCGGCCACATCGCCAAAGGCAAAATCAAAGGCGCGGTTCTGCGGTGCCTCAGTGTGGATCGTCAGCTCTTGAGGCTTCAGATCAAGAGCGGGGTCGAGTGCGTTGATATCTATCGCAATTGCCTCGATCGCATCCCGCGCCGCCTCGGGCGTGTCGGCGACGACCATCGCAATCGCTTCGCCCACAAAACGGACGCGGTCCTGCGCCAGAACCGGCCGTTCCGGCCCTGCTCCCACCCCACCGTCGCGGGTTTCGATCTGTTCGCCCTTCATGCCCAGCACGACGCCCGCGGCCAAAAGGTCCGCTGCGGTCAGCACCAGCTGCACCCCGGGCATTGCGCGCGCCTCGGTCACATCCAGCGCGACGACCTGCCCATGCGCATGGTCCGACCGCAGAAACGCCGCCCAAAGCGCGTCCGTCGGCACCAGATCGCCCACATAGCGGCCCGCGCCGGTCAGGAACCGCACGTCCTCGCGCCGCTTCAGCGGTTGGGAAATCCCGAATTTCAGTTGTTCCATCAGGACACCTCCGATCCAAAGGCTAAGCGCCCGGCTGGGAATGTCCAGCCGGGCGCTTGCATGTCACGCGAATGTTGTGGCTTACAGCTTCAGACCCAGAACCGTGGCCATCTGCAACTCACCAAAGCCGTTGAACCGGGTGTTTGTGACGGTGGAGTAGGACCCCATCCCCTGCCAGATCACGAAATCGCCCTCGGCCATGTCTGACGGCAGGGGAATCTCACCCGGCAGCCGGTCAACCGAATCGCAGGTCGGGCCAAAGACAGTGCGCGGCTGCGCCTCACCCGTGCGCTTGGCGCCTTCGGGCGACAGCACTTCGATCCGGTCGATCACGCCGATCATCGGCAGCTCGGTCAGGGTGCCGTAGACCCCGTCGTTCAGGAACACATGCGTGTCATCGCGCAGCGCCTTGACCCGGGCGGCGAGGGCAAAGGCATCCCCGCACAGCGCCCGGCCGGGTTCACAGACCAGCAGAGGACGGTTGTCGCCGAAGGCTTCGGACGTCACCCGGTCGATCAGGGCGAAGGTTTCCTCGATCTGCGGCAGGATGGCCGACATCCGGTGGCTGGGGAACCCGCCACCGACGTTCAGCCGCGCGATAGTCACGCCTGCATCGCGGGCGATGTTGGCACCTTCGCGGATATAGGCCTCCCACGCGTGGGGATCGGTGCATTGCGTGCCGGGGTGGAAGGTGAGCGAGGGGATGTACCCCGCCGCCGCCACGTCCTTGAGCAGTTCGACAGCCAGTTCGACCGTCGCGCCAAACTTGGCACCGAAGTTGTAGGCGGCACCCGCCACCGGCAGCTTGTAGCGGACCGAGATTTCAGTGCCGTCAACCGGCACCATCTCGATCAGCTTGGCAAGTTCCGATTTCGAATCAACGCTGTAGCTTTTGACCCCCCGGGACACCGCATAGGCAATCTCGTGCCGCGCGCGCACCGGGTTGTTGTAGTGAATCGCCGCATCGGGGGCGAGGCGGCGGATCAGGTCGATCTCGAACGGCGAGGCGCAGTCATAGCCGCGGATCCCCGCTGCGGACAGGTTTTCGACCATCGCTTCGCCGGGGTTCGACTTGACCGCATAGGTGACCATGCCGGGAAAGCCGTCAATGAAGCGACGCGCCGCCGCTTGCGCCGCCGAGGGCGCGAAGAACAGCACCGGGTTTTCGGGCTGCTGGGTCCGCAGATATTCGGTCGGATTGGTCCAGATCGTTTTGGAAAGTCCCATCGGCGTATTTCCCTTTGCCAACAAGACGCTTCGCCCTTCCCTGTGCAGCTTGGGACCGGGCACCAGCGTGGTTTCAAGTGAACCAGGCCAGGTGCGTATGAGCCGCCCTTTTCCTGCAGTGGAGGATGAGGCATATGCTGTACAAACTCACCGAACAAAACTGTATAAATGCGGCGAAGGCTCGTTATAATGACGAAAAGACTGGCAGATTGAATGGACGAGCTGGATCGCAACATACTTGGCCTTCTCAGCGCCGATGCGCGGATGTCGGTGGCCACCCTGTCGCGGCGCCTGCGGGTGGCCCGCTCCACCGTCCAGGCGCGGCTGGAGCGGTTGGAGACCAGCGGCATCATTGCCGGCTACACGCTGAAGCTGGGCGAAGGCGCGCGCGAAGGCAGGCTGCGCGCCAGCGTCCTGTTGACGATCGAGCCGCGGTCGCAGGCCGCCGTCCTGACCCGCCTGCGGTCAATTGCCGAGGTGGAGCGGGTCTTCACCACCTCCGGCCGCTTCGACTTTCTGCTGCAGGTCGCCTGCCCGAACACCCAGGTTCTGGATCAGGTGCTGGACCAGATCGGTGCGATGACCGGAGTGCGCAGTTCCGAAAGCCTGATCCACCTGAGCACGAAGATCGACCGCGCGGTGTAACGGCGGGGTCGTCTTGCCTTGGGTATCAGCAGACCTGCGACAGGTGTTTCAGCCAGCGCTTGGCAGCACACGGCGGATGATTTCGGCCACCATCGCATCGCGCGCCTCGGCGGGCAGGCTGCCAAGACCCTTCAAGCGGCCCGCAGCGAGAAGGTCGGCCAGACCGTGCGACACCGCCCATGCCGCGGCCTCATCCGCGCCGGACCGGCCCCCGGCGGCCATGACCTGATCCACAAGATGCTGGTAGGCAGCGCGCGCCGCCACTTCCAGATCAGGGTCCGAAAAATTTGGTCGCTCTGACTGCCAGAGAAGCCGAAACAAGGTCGGGCGCGCCATCGCGAAATCCACATAGCCAAGGCCGGCAGCAACCAGTTGCGACGCCGGATCCTTGTCCGCGACAGCCTCGCGCGCGGTTTGGGCTGCGTGGAACTGCCGAAAGCCTTCCGTGGCCAGCGCAGTCAGCAAGCCTTGGGCGTCGCCAAAGTGATGCGCCGGGGCGGCATGGCTGACCCCGGCGCGCTTTGCCACGGATCGAAGCGAGAATCCCTCCATCCCGCGCTCGGCCAGTTCCGCCTCTGCCGAGGCCAGAAGTGCGGCCCTCAGGTCGCCGTGGTGATAGGGTCGCGGCTCCGCGACCTGCGGGCAGGACGATGCAAGATCGCGCAATTTTGGAGGGTTACCACTCATGGCCTTCGAATAGCGTCTCATCTTGCCACTGTCAAAATTTTCCTTGACTGAGCGCAACCGCCCCCTATCCTGACAGTGTCAAGATAGGAGAAGACCATGCCCCCCGACCCGCACGCGCTGTTTCAACTGACCGGCCCGATGGCCATGCTGGGCTGGCTGACGCTTGCCCTGTCCCCGATTGCCCCGCGCATCGCCGATATGGTGGCGGCCCTTCTCATGCCCGTGCTCTTGTCGATTGGCTACACTGCGCTGATCCTGGTTCACTGGTCCGACGCACCGGGCGGCTTTGACTCGCTTGCTGCGGTGATGGCCCTGTTCACTGATCCGGGCGTCGCCCTTGCGGGGTGGGTCCACTACCTGGCCTTCGACCTGTTCGTCGGGGCGTGGATCACCCGCACTGCGCGGGCCGAGGGGATCAACCACCTGCTCGTCCTGCCCTGCCTTGTGCTGACATTCCTGTTCGGGCCGGCAGGTTTCCTTGCCTTCACAGCCCTGCGCGGCAGCTTTGCCGCACGGGCCCGGATGACGGGAGCGATTGCATGACCGCCCTCAGTTCCGCCCCGGGATCACCTGCTCCCGCCCTGTACCGCATGGCCAGCGATGCCCCGGCCTTCACGGTTCTGGCGCTGTTTCTGACCTTTGGCCTTGTTCCGCTTTACGCGGCACTCAACCTGGACGCCCGCCTGTTTCAGGGCGAAAGCCCTTGGATCAAGCCGATAAAGTTCCACTACGCGCTTGGCGTGTACACGGTCTCGCTGGCGTTCTTTGCGCGCTACATGCCGCAGAGCACCCGAAACAGCCGCCCATGGCGCTGGTTCGCCGCCGCAGTGGTCATCGCGATCCTCGGGGAAGTGGTCTGGCTGTCCGGTGCCGCGATGCTGAACAGCGCGTCGCACTTCAACACCGACGTCCCGCTGCTTGCTGCCGTCTACCCGGTGATGGGCGCCTTCGCGGTCCTCTTGACCTCGGCCAGCCTTGTCATGGGCATCTCGATCCTGCGCAATCGCGACGCGGCGCTGGACCCGGCCCTGCGGATGGCCGTTGGCGTTGGGCTGGTCCTGACGTTCTTCCTGACTGTCCCCGTCGCCGGATACCTGTCCGGCAATGGCGGGCATTTCGTTGGTACATCGACCCGCGCGCTTTGGCTGATGGGCTGGTCGCGTGATGCGGGCGACCTGCGGGTGGCGCATTTCCTCGCCACCCATGCGCTGCATTTCGTGCCCGTCGCCGGGCTTCTGGCGGTCTGGCTGGCCCCGGCACAGGCGGTGCGGATCGTCTGGGCGACAGCGGCGCTGTTCGTGGCGCTTGTCGCCTTCACTTTCGCCCAGGCCCTGCAAGGCCGGCCCTTCCTGCCCTTCCTTGGGTAATTCATCAGCGGATGCCGCTTTTCCTTGGGCGTCCCCCGCGCTAAACACCGCGCGACAGGACAGGGACGCCCGCAATGCCAATGGAAAAGACCTTCAACGCCGCTGAAGCCGAGGCCCGGATTTCGAAAGCCTGGCTTGACGCCAAGGCCTTCGCCGCCGGGGCGAATGCCAAGCCCGGCCGCCCGGCCTTTTCGGTGATGATCCCGCCGCCGAATGTTACCGGTTCCCTCCACATGGGCCACGCCTTCAACAACACGCTGCAGGACATCCTGACCCGCTGGCACCGGATGCAGGGCGACGACACGCTCTGGCAACCCGGCACCGACCACGCCGGGATCGCCACCCAGATGGTGACCGAACGCGAGATGGCGCTGCAGCAGGAACCCGACCGCCGCACCATGGGGCGCGAGAAGTTTCTGGCGCGGGTCTGGCAGCAGAAGCAAAAGTCGCGCGGCAATATCCGCTCGCAGCTGGAACGGCTGGGCGCCAGTTGCGACTGGGACCGTGAGGCGTTCACCATGTCCGGCGCTCCGGGCGCCCCCGCCGGGGAAGAGGGCAACTTCCACGACGCCGTCATCAAGGTCTTTGTCGACCTTTACAACAAGGGCCTGATCTATCGCGGCAAGCGGCTGGTGAACTGGGACCCGCATTTCGAGACCGCGATTTCCGACCTTGAGGTCGAGAATACCGAAGTCCCCGGCCACATGTGGCACTTCAAATACCCGCTCGCCGGCGGGCAGACCTACGAGTACATCGAAAAGGACGCCGAGGGGAACGTGACCCTGCGCGAGACGCGGGATTACATCGCCATCGCCACAACGCGGCCCGAAACCATGCTGGGGGATGGTGCAGTTGCGGTTCATCCATCAGATGAACGTTACGCGCCAATCGTCGGGAAACTATGCGAAATTCCGGTGGGCCCGAAGGAACATCGCCGCCTGATCCCCATCATCACCGACGAATACCCCGACCCGGCCTTCGGCTCCGGTGCCGTCAAGATCACCGGCGCGCATGACTTCAACGACTATGCGGTCGCGAAGCGGGCGGACATTCCCTGCTACCGCCTGCTTGATACCCGCGCCCAGATGCGGGCCGATGGCGCGCCCTATGCCGAGGCGGCAGAGATTGCAGGCCGCATGTCCCGCGCCTGGCTGGTCGCCAAGGGCTACGCGACGCCCGGTTTCGTGGAACAGCCCTTCACGCAGACGGAAGCCGAGATTGACGCGCTGAACCTTGTCCCCGACGAGTTGCGCGGGCTGGACCGCTACGAGGCGCGCAAGCGCGTGGTGGAGCAGATCACGGCAGAGGGGCTGGCGGTCACCACCCTGAAGAAATCCGTAGACAAGGAAACCGGGGCCGAGCACCTGGAACTGGTGCCCTATGTCGAGTCCAAGCCGATCATGCAGCCCTTCGGCGACCGGTCGAAAGTAGTGATCGAGCCGATGCTGACCGACCAGTGGTTCGTCGACACCGCCCAGATCGTCGAACCCGCGCTGGAGGCCGTGCGCTCGGGCCGCACGAAGATCATCCCGCCCTCGGGCGAGAAGACCTATTACCACTGGCTGGAGAATATCGAACCCTGGTGCATCAGCCGCCAGCTTTGGTGGGGGCATCAGATTCCGGTTTGGTATGGACTGCCTCGAAAAGACGACGCCCTTTTCGGAGTTGACTTCGATAGCACCGATAGAATCCCGTTCTGCGCTGCCTCTGAAGAAGAAGCCTTTAATCTGGCCAAGAAGTATTACGGCGTCTCTTGGGTTGGTTTGACGGGAAAAGCGGACGGTCGCGGCTGGTACGAGGATGCGGACGAGACTGCGGCCTTCTTGCCACGCGACAAGGATGTTCAACAGCCAGAGAGCGGCTGGCTAAAGAATGGTAAGGCGGACTTTGTCTTGCTGTACCGCGACCCCGACGTCCTCGACACCTGGTTCTCCTCCGGCCTCTGGCCCATCGGCACGCTCGGCTGGCCCGACCAGACGCCCGAACTGGCAAGATACTTCCCCACCTCGGTCCTGATCACAGGGCAGGACATCCTGTTCTTCTGGGTCGCCCGGATGATGATGATGCAACTGGCCGTGGTGGGTGACATCCCGTTCCACACCGTCTACCTGCACGGCCTTGTCCGCGACGCCAAGGGCAAGAAGATGGCGAAGTCGCTTGGCAACGTCATCGACCCGTTGCAGATCATCGACGAATACGGCGCCGATGCGCTGCGGTTCGCCAATGCGGCGATGGCCTCGTTTGGCGGCGTGCTGAAGCTGGATACCCAGCGCATCGCGGGCTATCGGAACTTTGGCACCAAGCTGTGGAACGCCTGCCGCTTTGCCGAGATGAACGGGGTCTGGGAAGGTCACGCGACCGGCCCTGCCCCAACGCCGACAGCCACAGCGAACAAGTGGATCATCGGCGAAACCGCCCGAACCCTTGCCGAGGTCAACGCGGCGCTGGAGGAGTTCCGCTTCGACACCGCCGCCGATGCGCTTTACAAGTTCGTCTGGGGCAAGGTCTGCGACTGGTATGTCGAATTCGCCAAACCGCTGTTCGACGGCCCTGATGCCGCCGAAACGCGGGCGACGATGGCCTGGGTCCTTGACCAGTCGATGATCCTTCTGCACCCCTTCATGCCCTTCATCACCGAAGAGCTGTGGGGGACAACGGGCAAGCGCGAGAAGCTGCTGGTCCACACCGACTGGCCCACCCTGCCCGCCAGCCTGATCGACGCCGAAGCCGCACAGGAAATGTCCTTCGTCACCACCCTGATCGACGACATCCGCAGCGCCCGCGCGCAGGTGCATGTGCCGGTGGGGCTAAAGGCCGACCTTGTGGCCACCAGCCTGACCGATCAGGCGCGGCAGGCCTTCCAGCGCAATGAGGCGCTGATCAAGCGCCTTGCCCGGGTGGACAATGTGACCGAAGGCCCTGCCCCCAAAGGCTCCATCGCGGTCGCGGCGGAGGGCGCGGCCTTCGCGATTCCGCTGCAAGGCCTGATCGACATCGCCGAGGAGAAATCCCGCCTGCAAAAGGCGCTCGACAAGCTGATGAAAGAGATCGGGGGCCTCAAGGGCCGGCTCGACAACCCGAACTTCGCCCGTTCCGCGCCCGAGGATGTGGTGATGGAAGCGCAGTCGAACCTTGAAGCCCGGCAGGAGGAAGCCGAGAAGCTCCGCGCCGCTCTGGCCCGGCTTGCAGACCTTGGCTGACAGTGCTTTGCCCTGCCGGAGTAGCCTCCGGCGGGGATATTTGAAGAAGAGAAAGCGGGGGCATGCCAGCCCCTTGCACCCGAAGGGGCCGCGTGCCAGCTTTCCGGCATGAGCCGTTTTCTGACACCGCATGCCGTATCGCTTCCCTCCACCGTGCCGTTCACCGGGCCCGAGACGCTGGAGCGTCAAAGCGGCATCCCCTTCCGCGCGCGACTGGGGGCGAATGAATCGGTATTCGGCCCCTCTCCCGCGGCGATAAAGGCGATGGAGGAGGCCGCAGCTGGCGCCTGGATGTATGGCGATCCGGAGAACCATGATCTGAAACAGGCCCTTGCCGCCCATCTTGGGATCAGCCCGGCGCATGTCGCGGTTGGTCCGGGGATTGACGGGCTGCTGGGCCTGATCTGCCGCCTGACACTGGAACCGGGAACCCCAGTCGTCACCAGCCTGGGCGCCTATCCGACGTTCAACTTCCATGTCACCGGATATGGCGGCAATCTGACCCGCGTGCCCTACAAGGGCGACCATGAAGACATCGACGGGCTTCTGGCGGCGGCCAGGACCACCAAGGCGCGGTTGCTGTATCTGGCGAACCCCGACAACCCGATGGGCAGCCACCATCCGGCCGCCGTGATCGAGGAGATGGTCGCCAATCTGCCTGACCATACCCTGCTGATCCTGGACGAGGCCTATGCCGACCTTGCCCCGCAAGGCACGGTGCCGCAGATCGCCCCGGATCATCCGCAGGTGATCCGGATGCGGACGTTCTCCAAAGGCTACGGTCTGGCCGGCGCGCGCGTGGGCTTTGCGATCACCAACCCCGATCTGGCGCTCGCCTTCGACAAGGTGCGCGACCATTTCGGAATGTCCCGCCTCTCACAGGCCGGGGCGCTGGCGGCTCTGGCCGATCAGGCGTGGCTGGCAGAGGTCCGCTCCCGCACCCTTGCCGCCCGAGCACGGCTTTCGGGGATTGCCCACTCCAACGGGCTGCTGCCGCTTCCGTCAGCGACAAACTTCGTCACCATGGACTGTGGCCGCGACGGGGACTTTGCGCGCAGAGTGCTGGCAGAGATGGGCGCGCGGGGGGTCTTCATCCGCATGCCCGGAGTAGCTCCGCTTGACCGATGCATCAGGATCAGCCTTGGCGATGACCGGGCGCTTGATAGTGTTGAAGAGACCCTGCCGCAGGCGCTGAAAGCCGCAGGCTGATCATTCGGCCGCAAGGTTGGGCTTTACCGGCCCGACCGCGGGGGCCGTTGCGGAAAGCGGCGTCTCAGCCGGCCCAAGCCGGGGGGTTGGCGCGGCAGCAGGCTCTTGCAGCAAAAGCCGCAGCGGGGGGCGCTCCGCCGCCTCGACCGCGCCAAGGACGCGGCGAAACACCAGAACGTTCTGGAACGTGGTCTTGGTGCCGGTCAGGCCAACCCGCTCATCACAGGGCAGCGCGTCGGCGCGGACGTACTCCCACCCCTCGGCGCCAAGGTCGTTCATCAGGTTGGTCAATGCCAGGGCAAAGCGGTCTTCGGTGGTCTTGACCCCCCTTGCCTTCTCGCCCCGCTTCGGAGCTGGAATGACTTTGTATTCAAACCGCTGCATCGGGTTTCTCCCGGTTTCGTTGCGCAAGTGATAGGGGATTTTGCCACCAAGTTCAAATCACGGAACGGTTTTCCAAAGCGACCGCGCCTGTCCGGCAACAGCCGCAGCATCTGGGCGGCGCAGCTGCGCCACCCGCAATTTGTGGTAGCCTAAAGCCCCAATTTGGCCGCGACCAGCGCGTTGACCGTGGCCGGGTTCGCCTTGCCGCCGGTGGACTTGATCACCTGACCCACGAACCAGCCCGTAAGTTTCGGGTTCGCCTTGGCCTTTTCCACCTGCTCGGGGTTGGCCGCGATGATCGCATCCACCGCCGCTTCGATGGCGCCGGTATCGGTCACCTGCTTCATCCCGCGCGCTTCCACGATGGCCGCCGGATCGCCGCCTTCGGTATAGACAATCTCGAACAGGTCCTTGGCCAGCTTGCCCGAGATGGTGCCCGCCGTGATCAGGTCAATGATCCCGCCAAGCTGTGCCGCCGAGACCGGGCTTTCGCTGATGTCGTGGCCTTCCTTCTTGAGGCGGCCAAACAGTTCGTTGATCACCCAATTCGCGGCCAGCTTGCCGTCACGGCCCTTGGCCACGTCGTCAAAGTACCGGCCTGCATCCAGTTCGGCGGTCAGCACGGCGGCGTCATAGTCGGTCAGACCATAATCGGCCATGAAGCGGGTCTTCTTGGCGTCCGGCAGTTCCGGCATCCGCGCGGCGATGTCATCAACCCAGGCCTGCTCGATCTCCAGCGGCAGAAGGTCGGGGTCGGGGAAATAGCGGTAATCATGCGCCTCTTCCTTGGACCGCATCGACCGGGTTTCGTTCTTGTCGGGGTCGTAAAGCCGGGTTTCCTGCACGATGGATCCGCCATCCTCCAGAATGGCGATCTGGCGGCGGGCTTCATAGTCGATGGCCAACTGGATGAACCGCATGGAGTTCATGTTCTTGATCTCGCAGCGGGTGCCCAGATGGGAAAAATCCTGCGTCGCCTGATACTTCTCATACTGGCCCGGCTTGCAGACGCTGACGTTGACGTCGGCCCGCAGGTTGCCGTTCTGCATGTTGCCATCGCAGGTGCCCAGATAGCGCAGGATCTGGCGCAGTTTCGTCACATAGGCCGCTGCTTCCTCCGGCCCGCGAATGTCGGGACGGCTGACGATTTCCATCAGCGCGACGCCCGTGCGGTTGAAGTCGACAAAGGACAGGTTGGGGTCCATGTCATGAATCGACTTTCCCGCGTCCTGTTCCAGATGAATCCGCTCCACCCGGACCAGCCGGGCCACGCCGGGGCCCATTTCGACCAACACTTCGCCCTCGCCCACGATGGGGTGATAAAGCTGGCTGATCTGATAGCCCTGCGGCAAGTCGGGGTAGAAATAGTTCTTCCGGTCAAAGGCCGACATCAGATTGATCTGCGCCTTCAGCCCAAGCCCGGTGCGCACGGCCTGTTCGACGCAGAATTCGTTGATGACCGGCAGCATCCCCGGCATCGCGGCATCGACGAAGGCGACGTTGGAGTTCGGCTCGGCCCCGAAGGTGGTGGACGCGCCGGAAAACAGCTTGGCGTTCGACGAAACCTGGGCATGGATTTCCATCCCGATCACCAGTTCCCAATCACCCTTGGCGCCTGCGATCACCTTGGGTTTGGGCGCGGTTATGGCGTGGTCCAGCATCATGCCTCCGAAGCAACTTTGACGCCCGGTTTAGGCCGGGCGCGGTCGCTGGGCAAGGGGGCGTCAGTTGCGCGGCACGCGGGTGCCAAGCCCCGTACCCCGGCGGCAGATCCGGGCACCCCGTTTCAACGCCGGACCAAAAACCTCGCCCAAGGCGAAGGCAAGGCTGTCGGCACCGTTTTCCCAGCGGTCCAGATGCACTTCATGCAGGCGGTTCCACAGAACGTCCGACAGGGCGGCGCGGACCTTGGTCAACTGATAGGCACAGGTTGGGCCGCAAAGGCGGTAGTCGCGCATCAGGTTTGTCAGAAGGCTGGCGACGATGTTCGCCCGGTGCTGGCAGCCGGTCGCGGCCTGATAGTCGGTCAGCGCCCGCAGAAAGCGCACCAGATCGACCGTCGGCAGCATGTCGCCCAACTGCTGGCGTGCCGTCATGTGAAAGATCGCATAGGCCGCCTGCCCTGTCGCATGGTCCGTCATCGCCGCGGCCTTGCGGGCCTCTTTCTCGAAAGCTGCAAGGGACCCGAACCAGTCGGGCAGCATGTGAATCGCATGCGTAGCGTGGGCCGAGGCGTCTTCGGGGTCTAGGTCGCACCAGTCTTCGTACCAGTCGCGGCAAAGGGTGGCACCATCTTCGATCCCGCGCACCAGCAGATAGCGCGTTGCCGCCAGCAGCGGTGACATCTCCTCGATCGGGTCGAAGGCATCCAGCAATTCTTCGGCCGCTTCGAAATGCGCCGTGCTTTCAGCCCAAAGATCGCGGGACAGTTGGCCTTCCGATGCCACTGCACGCTTGGCGCTGCCCAGATCGATCTGCACCTGCGCCAGAAGATGCGCAGCGACATAGTCTTCGGGAAACATCTCGAACACCGCTTCGAAGCGGGTGAGTTCGATCGTCGCGGCGGCAAGGTCCTTGCGCGAGATGGCAGCGTCAAAGCCTGCGCGGATCCCCTGGCTGATCAGCGGCGCGACGCGGTGGCCGCCCGAGGCCATGGTGCGGTCCTGATCGGCAAAGCGCAGCGCCTCAAGCAGGTCGGCCCATTCTCCGGCGTCGGCCATGGCTGTGTGATCCGCCCGGATGCACTGCCATTCGGTCATTTCCGGCCCCTGCTGCAGCACCGGGGCGTCAAGCCGGCCCAGCACCTGCTCAGCCGTCATTCCGTCGACCTGAAAGCCCCGGTCCAACCCGACCGGGCGCAGCGGAACGGCAGGTTCCTGCCGACCGCGACCAGCGTGGGTTTTCACGTGCAGAAGGGACGGAGTAATCAACATCAAGTCATTCCCGAGGCGGTGTCCAGCACCGCTGTTGACGGACTGTTTACAAAGATCAGGGCGGAAAGATGGAAATGCGGTGGAGTTCAAGTGACGCGGGCCGAAGGCTGCGTGTAATTTCCCTAGTCCTTCTGGTGACTTCGCTGTCAGCCTGCATGCAAAGCAAGCCGTCCGATGAAATGTCGTTTGTGGCCCCTCCGATGGGCTGGGACCACCATCCGGAAGGCGAGGAATGGACCGAATCCACCCTTGTCGCCCTGTCCACCAAGGATTCGGTTCTGTCGCAACAGGTGCCTGCCGACATCGAAACCTGGTGCCCCGCCTATCCCGAAGCCCCGATCGAGGCGCGCCGTGCGTTCTGGGCGGGCCTGCTTTCGGCGGTGGCCAAGTATGAAAGCACCTGGAACCCCGCCGCCTCGGGCGGGGGTGGGCGCTGGATCGGGCTGATGCAGATTTCGCCCCGGTCAGCCGCGAATTACGGCTGCGAGGCGACGTCCGTCGGCGCGCTGAAGGACGGCGAATCCAATCTGGAATGCGCGGTCGAGATCATGTCGACCCAAGTCGCCAAGGACGGCCTTGTCGCGGGCGGCGGCAACCGGGGCATCGGGCGCGACTGGGCCCCCCTGCGCAGCTCGGAAAAGCGGGCTGCGATGGCAACCTGGACCAGCGAACAGCCCTATTGCAGGGCTGGCTGATCTTCAGCCCCCCGCCAGCATCCGTTCAACCATCTCTCGCAGGTCGGGACTAAGGGTCGGGGTGGTGAGTATCCTCTCCAGTTCCGCCTTCGCACGGCGCCTGCGGGCTGCGTCATAGCGCGGCCAGGTCTCGAACGCTGTCGATACCCGCGCGGCGGTCTGCGGGTTCAGCGGGTCCAGCCGGATCAACCAATCCGCCACCAGCCGATAGCCCGCCCCGGACCGATGGTGGAACCCGGCATGATTGCCCGCCAGAGCGCCGATGACTGACCGGAAGCGGTTCGGATTCCGCCAGTCAAAGTCGTCACGGCCGGTCAGTCGCACGGTCAGGGGCGCCGCCTCGGCCGGCTCGGCATGGGAAATCAGCAGGGAATACCACTTGTCCATTACGTTGCGATCACCGACCCAGCGCGTGGCAAAAGCCGCCACCTCTGCCGCCCCCTGCCGGATATCCAGCAGCGCAGACAGCGCGCCGATGGATTCGGTCATGCTTTTGGCCCGGGCAAAGGCCAGCGAGGCCATCTTGCCGCCATCCCGCCGCGTCAGCAGGCCCAGCGCTGCGATCCGCAGGGCCCGCCGCCCGGCCTGACCGGCATCCGGTGAAAACGGTGCGCCATCATCCAGATTGTCGTATAGCCGCTGCAACCTCTCACCCAGACGCACCGACAATGCCCCCAGCATCTCTCGCCGCGCGGCGTGGATACGGCCGGGGTCGGGCACCCGCTTGGCGGCGTGGATGGTCTGGGCCATGTCATCCTCGGCCGGCAGCCGCAGGCACAGCGCGCGAAAGGCCGGATCAAGGCTCTCGTCAAAGACCACGGCCGCCACACCGTCCAGCCAGTCGGCGCTGACCTCGGCGCCCTTGGTCACCATGTCGACCATCACGTCCTTGGCCAGCGCCCGCCCCGCCTCCCAGCGGTTGAAGGGGTCGGTGTCATGCGCCAGCAGAAAGGCCCGTTCGGAAGGGGCCACTGCGCGATCCAAAATGACCGGCGCAGAAAACCCCCGCAGGATGGACGGGATCGGCCGTGCCGCCAGCCCCTCGAAGCGGAAGCTTTGGCTTTCCCGCGTCATCTCCAGCATGATCGTCGGCACCACTTCGTCGCCGTTCGGGTTCAAAAGACCAACGTTGATCGGGATGACCTTGGGCTGCTTTGTGGGTTGGCCGGGTGTGGCTGGGTTTTCCTGAGCAAACGTCAGGGTATACACCCCATCCGTCCAATCGTCCTGCACTTTCAGACGCGGCGTGCCGGCTTCGGAATACCACAGCTTGAACTGTGAAAGATCGCGTCCGGTCGCATCTTCGAAAACCTTCAGCCAGTCCTCGATCGTGGCGGCATCGCCGTCGTGGCGATCGAAATACAGGTCCAGCGCCCGCTTGTAGGCCGCATCGCCCACCAGCGTCTTCAGCATGCCTATCACCTCGGCACCCTTTTCATAGACCGTGGCGGTGTAGAAATTGTTGATCTCGACAAAGCTTTCCGGGCGCACCGGGTGGGCAAGCGGCCCTGCATCCTCACGAAACTGGCGGGCGCGCAGGGCGACCACATCCTCGATCCGCCGCACGGCAGCGGACCGCATGTCGCCGCTGAACTGATGGTCGCGGAAGACGGTCAGGCCTTCCTTCAGGCAAAGCTGGAACCAGTCGCGGCAGGTGATCCGGTTGCCGGTCCAGTTGTGGAAATACTCATGCGCGATGATCGCCTCGATCCGGGCATAGTCCTCATCCGTCGCCGTTTCCGGGCTGGCGAGGACATAGCGCGAGTTGAAGATGTTCAGCCCCTTGTTCTCCATCGCGCCCATGTTGAAATCATCGACGGCGACGATGTTGAACACGTCAAGGTCATACTCGCGCCCGTACACCTCTTCTTCCCATTTCATCGACCGGATCAGACTGTCCAGCGCATAGGCGCAGCGGTCTTCATCCCCCGGACGCACCCAGACGTTCAGCGCCACCTTCCGGCCCGAGAAGGTGCGGAACGTGCCAGACCGCGCCTTGAGATCGCCCGCAACCAGCGCGAACAGATAGGCGGGCTTGGGCCAGGGATCATCCCATTCGGCCCAGCCCTTGCCCTTGGCCACCGGGTTGCCGTTGGACAACAGGACCGGCAGGTCAGACTCGATCCGCACCTTGAACCGGGCCATCACATCGGGGCGGTCGGGGTAATAGGTGATCTTGCGGAACCCCTCAGCCTCGCACTGGGTGCAATACATGCCGTTCGACATGTAAAGCCCCTCAAGCGCGGTGTTGGCGTCAGGCGCGATCTCAACCTCGGTTTCCAGGGTGAAGGGCCCCTGGGGCAGATCCTTGGCCAGGATCGTCAGGCTGCGCTTGTCGGTCTTTGGCGTGATGGGCTGGCCATCCAGCTGGCACGACAGCAGCTTCAGCCCCTCACCATCCAGCCTCAGGGGATGGCGGCCCGGCCGCGCGGGGTTCGGGCGGAAGGCCAGCCTTGCGACAACGCGCGTGGCCGAAGGCGCAAGGCGGAACGTCAGCTCCACCCCGTCCAGCAGATGCGTGAACGGCTGATAGTCGGCCAGATGGATGGTCTTCTGCGCTGCGGTCATGCGGGTCCTCCTCTCACGCCAAGCTAGGGGCTGGTGCGTCGGGCGCAAGGGAATTGCCAGCAACAGTCTTTTGCGGCTTTACGAATCTGGCGGTTGGTCTATCTCTTTGTTCCATGAATGTTCTCGTCTGGTTCAAGCGTGACCTCCGCGTCCATGACCACCCGGCACTGACGCTTGCCGCAGGGTTGGGCCCCGTGCTGCCGGTCTACATTGTTGAGCCTGACCTTTGGGCCCAACCGGACGCCTCAGCGCGGCAGTGGACTTTTGTCGCCGAAAGCCTGACCGGGTTGCGGGCCGACCTTGGGGCGATAGGCGCACCGCTGGTCGTCAGGGTGGGCGACGCCGAGACGGTGCTGGACCGCCTTTGCCGTCAGTACCGGATCAACCGCATCGTCAGCCATGAAGAGACCGGCAACCTGTGGACCTATGCCCGCGACCGCCGCGTCGCGGCCTGGGCGCGCGGCGCGGGCGTGATCTGGACGGAACTTCCGCAATCGGGCGTCGTCCGCCGCCTTGCCAGCCGCGATGGTTGGGCCCGGCAACGCGATGGGTTCATGGCCGGGCCGGTGCTGCCGCCCCCCGCCCTGCAAGCCGTTGACGGGGTGGAGCCCGGTCTGATCCCCACCTCCCGCGCGCTGAAACTGGCCCCGGACCCCTGCCCCCACCGCCAGCTGGGCGGGCGCGAACGTGGCCTTGACCTCGTTGACAGCTTCCTAGCCCGCCGGGGCGAAACCTACCGGGCGGCCATGTCCTCGCCGCTCACGGGCGAACGGGCCTGCTCGCGCCTGTCACCCCACCTTGCCTGGGGCACCCTTTCCCTGCGTGAGGTGGTGCAGGCCACCTCAGCGCGCCAAGCCGAACGCCCCGGCGGCCGCTGGGGCGGGGCGCTGACCAGCTTTCAGTCCCGCCTCGCCTGGCGCGACCACTTCATCCAGAAGCTGGAGGATCAGCCCTCCATCGAACGCCGCGATCTGCACCCCACCGCCATCCTGCGCCCGCGCGAAAACGACCCGGCCCGCCTCCACGCCTGGGCCGTCGGCGAAACCGGCTTGCCGTTTCTCGACGCCTGTCTGCGCTATGTCCGTGCGACCGGCTGGCTGAACTTCCGGATGCGGGCGATGGTGACCTCGGTCGCGTCCTATCACCTCTGGCTCGACTGGCAGGCCAGCGGCGCGCACCTTGCCCGAATGTTCACCGACTATGAACCCGGCATCCACTGGCCGCAGGTGCAGATGCAATCGGGCACGACAGGCATCAACATTCCCCGGATCTACAACCCGATCAAGCAGGGCCTGGACCAAGACCCCACCGGCGCCTTCACCCGCAAATGGCTGCCCGAACTGGCGCCCGTGCCCGACGCCTTCCTGCACGAACCGTGGAAATGGCCCGACGCCCGCCGCCTTCTGGGCCACCGCTACCCCGAGCCGATCATCGACGTCGCCACCGCCGCCCGCGCCGCGCGCGACGCGATCTGGCAGGCGCGCAAGACCAGCGGCTTTGCGGATACCGCAGCCCGCATCGTCACCCGCCACGCCAGCCGCGCCGATCCGCGCTTTGTGAACGACCGCAGCCCCCGCCGCGGTGCATCCCCGGCCCAGCTGACCCTGGACCTGTGACATGCCAAGGGGGGTGAAAAAGTCAGACCTGCCGGAAAAGACCTGCTCCACCTGTGGCAAGACGTTCACCTGGCGCAAGAAATGGGAAAAGGTCTGGGATGAGGTGAAGTATTGCTCGGACAGGTGCCGGTCCGACGCCAAGCGCCCGATGTCTTCAAAGAAATCGTGACGGAGCCTTCAAAGGCTCCGCCCCGGAAATTTTGAAATTTCCGGGCCCCGTCAGTCGCTGCCCACGACCCGCGCCAGCTTGCCCAGAGTCTGCAACCCAAGCTCCACCGCGCCAAAGCCTTTGGCCTCCTCGAATTCCTTCGCGGTGACGAACACCATCGTCAATTTGACCCGGGTCGCCGCGCCTTCCTGGACAAAGGTCGCCACGACATCCGCGTGCTTCGGTCCGTTCTCGCCCCAAAGCAGCGCGTATTCGATCCGCGCCTCGGGCAGGATCGCGCCAAAGCGGTGGTGGTTGGGATATACCGTGCCATCCGGGGCAATCATGTCAAAGACCCAGTCGCCCCCTGCCCGCAGGTCGATCCGCGCGGTGCGGCACGAAAACCCGTCCGGCCCCCACCACTTTGGCAAGGTGTCCGGGTTCATCCACGCGCCCCAGACCACCGCGACAGGGGCGTGGATGACCCTCTCCAGCACCATGGTGCGATCCTCGGTGCCCGAGGGTTCAACCCCGGTCGCGTCCCCGCCAGTCATTTCAAGCCCTGCGCATAGGCTTCCAGCTGCGTGACCACCGTGCCCCAGCCGTCGTAGAACCCCATGTCCTTGTGGGCCTTGGCCGTTTCGGGGGTCCGGTGCCGTGCAACGGCGGTATAGCGCGTGCGTCCGCCGCCCAGATCCTGAAACGTCACGATCGCGGTCATGAAAGGTTCGGGCGCAGGCTTCCAGCCCTCACTATAGGCATCGGTAAACACAAGTTTTTCGTTCGGGATGACCTCAAGGTAGACACCCTTGTTTTCCATCAGGTTGCCCTCTACCTCAAAGGTCGTGTTGCAAACACCGCCGGGCCGTGGGTCCAACTCGCAAGCCGTCACCCGATGCGGCTTTGGCACAAACCAATGGACCAGATGTTCCGGCGTCGTCCAGCACATGTACAGCACATCACGCGGAGCGTTGATGTCCCGTGTCAGGACAAGGTCAAGCTCGGGGTCAAGATCGGGAGAAAGCTTTGGGTCAAGGTCCATCGTTCCGTTCCTTCATCAGGGTCATCACATAGTCGTCCAGCCGGTCCAGCCGCGCATCCCAGATCGCGCGCTGTTCGGCCAGCCAGTCGTGCATCGGCTGCAACGCCTGCGGCACAAAGGCGCAGGACCGGACGCGCCCGTCCTTCTGGGTGGTCACCAGCCCCGCCTCTTCCAGCACCGACAGATGTCGCAACACCGTCGGAAGCCTAAGCCCCGTCGGCGCGGCAAGTTCCGTCACCGGTGCCGGCCCACGCGCCAATCGGCCCAGCATCATCCGCCGTGTCGGGTCGGACAGGGCGTGAAACAGCAGCGAAAGGTCAGGGTCATGCTTAGCCATAATGCTAAGTATCGTAGATCATCGGAGGCGGCAAGTAAAAACTTAGCCAGATCACTTAGTGTTCCGCCCCTGCCGGGGATCGGCCCTGTCGCAGCCCTTGCCCCTGCCCTGCAGGAGCACGTATTGTGTGCAGCGGTATGCAAAGGAGCGAGCCATGGCAGCGCATGTGATGAAATCCGGCTTGTCGGTGGATGAACGGCTGGCCGCCTTTGTCGATCTGCAGGCCCTGCCGGGCACCGGGATCACGCCGGATCACTTCTGGGCGGGCTTTGCCGCTGCGGTTGGGAACTTGAACCCAAGGATTCGCGCCGCGCTGGACCGGCGCGATGACCTGCAAACCCAGATCGACGCCTGGCATATCGCCCGGCGCGGCCAGCCCCATGACGCCGCCGGCTACCGCGCCTTTCTGGAAGCGATCGGCTATCTGGAACCTGAGGGCCCGGATTTCACCATCGAAACCGAAGGGGTGGACCCCGAGATTGCCCGCATTTCCGGACCCCAGCTTGTGGTGCCGGTGATGAACGCCCGCTATGCGCTCAACGCCGCAAACGCGCGCTGGGGCAGCCTTTACGATGCCTTGTACGGCACCGACGCGCTGGGGGACGTGCCAAAGGCAAAGGACTACGACCCCGACCGCGGGGCCCGGGTCATTGCCTGGGGGCGCGACTTTCTGGATGACGCTGTGCCTCTTGCACAGGGATCGCACCGTGATGTCGCCGCCTATCGCATTGAAAATGGGCATCTTCTTCCCGCCCTGCGCGATCCCGGCCAGTTCGTCGGCTACCGTGGCACCGCCTCCACGCCAAATGCCGTGATCTTGCGAAACAACGGCCTGCACATCATCTTGCGGATCGACCCGGGCCACCGGATCGGCGCGCAGGACCGCGCCGGCGTTGCCGACATCCGGCTGGAAGCCGCGCTTTCGGCGATCATGGACCTTGAGGATTCCATTGCCGCAGTGGACGCCGAGGACAAGGTTGCCGCCTATTCCAATTGGCTGGGCCTGATGCGTGGCGATCTGGAAGAGATGCTGGTCAAGGACGGCCGCACCATCACCCGCCGTCTGGCCCCCGATTTCGACTTCACCGCCCCCGATGGATCAGAGGCCCGACTGAAGGGCCGGTCCCTGATGCTGGCGCGGAACGTGGGCCACCTGATGACCACACCGGCCGTGCTGGACCCCGATGGGGCCGCGATTTCGGAAGGGCTGATGGATGCCTTCGTCACCACCCTTTGCGCCATGCATGACTTGCAAAAGACCGAGGGCCCGAGGAACTCGCTGCATGGCTCGGTCTATGTGGTGAAGCCAAAGCTGCACGGTCCCGCCGAAGTTGCACTCTCCTGCGACATCTTCGACGCAGTCGAGACAACACTGAGCCTGCCGCCGAACAGCGTGAAGCTGGGGATCATGGATGAGGAGCGGCGGACGTCGGCCAACCTCAAGGAATGCATCCGCGCGGCCAAGGCGCGGGTGGCCTTCATCAACACCGGCTTCCTTGACCGGACGGGGGACGAGATCCACACCTCGATGGAAGCCGGGCCTATGGTCCGCAAGGGCAGCATGAAGGGGCAGGCCTGGATCAAGGCCTATGAGGACAGGAACGTCGACATCGGTCTGGCCTGCGGACTGAAGGGGCGCGCCCAGATCGGCAAGGGGATGTGGGCGATGCCGGACCTGATGGCGGATATGCTGGCCCAGAAGGCCGCGCACCCGCAGGCCGGGGCGAGCTGCGCCTGGGTCCCCTCCCCCACCGCGGCGACCCTGCACGCGACGCATTATCACCGGGTCAATGTGGGGGAGGTACAAGACCGCATCGCCGCCGGGGGGCCGAGGGCGACGCTGGACGATCTGCTGACCCTGCCGCTGGCCAGCGGGGCCAATTGGTCGGAGGTCGAGATTGCCGAGGAGGTGGCGAACAACATCCAAGGGATCCTTGGCTATGTGGTGCGCTGGGTCGATCAGGGGATCGGCTGTTCAAAGGTGCCCGACATCCATGACGTCGGGCTGATGGAGGATCGGGCGACCTGCCGGATTTCGGCGCAGGCGCTGGCCAACTGGCTGCATCACGGGGTCGTGGGCGAAGCCGAGGTGGTGGCGGGTTTCCGCAGAATGGCTGTGGTGGTGGATCGGCAGAATGCGGGCGATCCGGCCTATCGGCCGATGGCGCCGCGCTTCGATGGAGAGGCCTATCGGGCCGCGATGGACCTGGTCTTCAAGGGGCGGGAGCAGCCTTCGGGCTATACCGAGCCCGTGCTGCATGCCTGGCGGGCGGTGGCAAAGAATCGCTAGTGTCCCGGGCAGGGACACTCTTCCAAAACGACTATTGTCAATGGGTTACCGGGGCCCATTCAGGAAAGCTTAACGTTTGACGACTGGCGCCACGCTTTTGTCGGGCGGGGCCTGACCAAGCACGCCGACCGCGCTTGCGCGTCTGGGGCGAAGATAGGCCCAGTTCAACAAGGCAGCAGGAACGCCGATCAAAAGGCCCGCGGCGACGGCCCAGAGGAAGGTAGCGACGTCATAATGGCCAAGGGCGAGGCCGAGGATGACCGCGGCCCCCGCGACTGAGGACGTCCAAATCGCAATTAGCCAGATCCGAAGATGCGGGAACATGTGGTACCCTTTCACGGCTGTGTACAGGTACAACCCGCCGGGCACGGCCTTGGTTCCATCCGCTGTGCGTTCCGAAGGCTTCCGAGCGCCCGCCCGCCGACGGTTTCCTAGCCGATGTCCAGTGCTATGGCATGAATGCGTTGGTTGAGGTCACCCAGCGCCTGCTGCACGGCGCGGTGGCGGGCGACGCGGGTCATCGGGGCGAAGGCCTGCGCCCGGATCACGATGCGAAAATGGCTTTCGCCCGATCCATCATCACCGGAATGGCCTGCATGCTTGTGACTTTCGTTGTGTATTTCCAGCGTTGTCGGCTGAAAGGCCGCCTGCAACCGGGTTTCGATGTCATCCTTCACAGCCATTTCAGTCCAACCCCCTTCAACCCGCCGCAGAAAGCCTTATGCTCATGGCCCCGAGTCGGAAAGGCCCGTTCATGACCAACCGCCCGCCCTTTGAGTTCGATCTGCGCGTCTCAGCCGACAAGAAACGCAAGAAAACCGGGCGCCGTGGCATGTCCGGGGCCTTTGAGACGTCGGACAAGGGGTGTGACTATCCTGGCTGTCAGGAGAAGGGTGCCTATCGCGCGCCGAAATCGCCCGACCTGCTGGATGAGTTCTTCTGGTTCTGCAAGGACCACATCCGCGAGTACAATCTGAAATGGAACTTCTTTCAGGGCACGACCGATGAGGAATTCCAGAAGTTTCTGGACAAGGACCGGGTCTGGGAGCGCGAGACCAAGCCCTTCAGCCGCATCGGCGATGGCAATGCCTGGGCGCGGTTGGGGGTGAACGATCCGATGGCGCTGCTTGGCGAAAAGGCCACGCAGAACCCCGGACGGTCAGCCTTTGCCACGACGGCCACGCGCAAGCTGCCGCCGACCGAGCGCAAGGCGATCGAGATTTTGGACGCCCGCGACACCTGGACCAAGACCGAGATTCGCAAGCAGTACAAGATTCTGGTCAAGGACCTGCATCCCGACATGAACGGCGGCGACCGGTCCGACGAGGAGCGGCTGCAAGAGGTCGTCTGGGCCTGGGACCAGCTGAAGGACAGCAGGTATTTCCGAGAGTAGACGCGTCGGGCCACCTCAGAGCGGCCTGATCCCTCAGTCCCAAGGGCCGCTGTTGCACTGATCAGCGAAGATTGCCTTGGCTTTGAAGTCCTTGAAAATCCCGGCAGCCCTGAAAGACTGCGCAGCCGCTTCCGAAAAAAACAGGCGCTCTCCGACCAACGGGTCGATCCAGAGATCCGGCCCGATCAGTGCCTCGGGCAGAAGCTGGACTGTCCCTGAGTTCTGCTCTTCCCGCAGGACATCAAGCGTGTGGAAGCGACTGCTTGGAAAGGCCTTCCGGAAGGCCGTGCTGCGATCAAGGTCGATGCTGCGCTTGCGTTCGCGGCAAAGAAGGATCGAAATGTCATCGCGCAGGAACGTCGACCCGTCATTGTCATAGATCTCGATCGGCAGGATGCTGTTGGTGCCCAAGGCAAGGCGATCAAGACAGGACCGCGCACGCGCATTCACCAAAGCGAAGCCGCAGTTGGTGAGCGCCGGAAAGGCCGACCAGGATGCGCGGTCACCAACACCGTTCAGCTTCACCGTCCGGTAAAAGCGGCGGGGAATTTCGGCATCCTCGATCGGTTGGTAGTAATTGACCCGATCCATCAGCGCGACCGCCTCTTTCGGCGGCATGGGTCTATTCGGGCCGGGCGACATCAGGGCCAGCGGGCGCGAAGTTCGGATGCGCCTGTGAACGTCGGTCATCCAGATCAGCGTCACCGCAAGAATACCCCAGGACTGGTCAGACCGCTGCACTCTTGCGGAGCAGGCGTCCTTGCGTCAAGCGGCGTTGGTGAGCTTCTGGCCGTGCCGTCAAGCCGGTTTGAACACCAGCGCCGCCCCGTTCATGCAGTAGCGCAGACCGGTTGGCTTTGGCCCGTCATTGAACACATGGCCGAAATGGCCACCACAGCGGCGGCAGTGCACCTCGGTCCGGGCGCCGAACAGGCCGCCGTCTTCACGGGTGCCGATGGCGTTTGGCAGGGGTTCCCAGAAGGATGGCCAGCCGGTGCCGCTGTCATACTTGGTGTCCGAGGCGAAGGCGGGCAAATCGCAGCCGGCGCAATGGTAGGTGCCTGCGCGCTTTTCATCGTTCAGGCGGCTGGTGCCGGGGCGTTCGGTCTCCTCTTCGCGCAGGACCCGGTAGGCGAGATCGTCAAGGCGTGCGCGCCATTCCGCCTCGGTCAGGGTGACCTCGAAGCTTTCGGCGGCGATGGCGGGGGCGGCGAAGATCGCGGCGGTGGACAGAAGGAACAGGCGGCGGTGCATGGGTCGTCTCCAGCTGGGTCGGCTTAAGGATACGCTGGAAGCTACGCATCCCCTTAGCGGGAAGTTGCGCAGTCACGCGATTGGGAAGCGTTGCAACGCGGACCCTTCCCCTTGAACCCCCCCGAGATATGTTCCAAACAAGCGGCAGGCCGCGCAGCGGGCGCGGGAGCGATGGATTGGACGACGTGATGCTGGATCAGGCGATGAAACCGACCGAGGAAATCTCGGTCCGCGATGTGTTCGGCATTGATACCGACATGCGTGTGAAGGGCTTTGCCGAGCGGACGGACCGGGTGCCGGATGTGGACCCGACCTACAAGTTCGACCCGGACACGACCTTGGCGATCCTTGCCGGGTTTGCCTATAACCGGCGGGTGATGATTCAGGGTTATCACGGCACGGGGAAATCCACCCATATCGAGCAGGTGGCGGCGCGGCTGAACTGGCCTTGCGTGCGGGTGAACCTTGATTCGCACATCTCCCGGATCGACCTGATCGGCAAGGATGCGATCAAGCTGCGCGACGGCAAGCAGGTGACGGAGTTCCATGAGGGCATCCTGCCCTGGGCGCTGCGCAATGCGGTGGCGATTGTCTTTGACGAATATGATGCAGGCCGGGCGGATGTGATGTTCGTGATCCAGCGGGTGCTGGAGCATGACGGCAAGCTGACCCTGCTGGACCAGAATGAGATCATCACACCGAACCCGTATTTCCGGCTGTTCGCCACGTCGAACACTGTGGGTCTGGGCGATACGACGGGGCTTTATCACGGGACGCAGCAGATCAACCAGGCGCAGATGGACCGCTGGTCCCTGGTGGCGACACTGAACTACCTGTCCCACGATGCCGAGGCGGCGATCGTGCTGGCCAAGAGCCCGCATTACAACACCGAGAAGGGCCGCAAGACGATTGGCCAGATGGTGACCGTTGCGGACCTGACGCGGACGGCGTTCATGAACGGCGATCTGTCGACGGTGATGAGCCCTCGGACGGTGCTGAACTGGGCGCAGAACGCCGAGATCTTCCGTAATGTGGGCTATGCGTTCCGCCTGACGTTCCTGAACAAATGCGATGAGTTGGAGCGGCAGACGGTGGCCGAATTCTACCAGCGCTGCTTTGCCGAGGAACTGCCGGAAAGCGCTGCCAGCATGGCGATGAAGTAAAGGTGCAGACCGCGCTCTGAACGGGCCGCCCAGTGGGGCGGCCTTTTTCATTTGGGCACGGCGTTTCAATGCTGCCTTGAAAAAGTGCAGATTTGCGCGTGCAATGCTGAAATGGCGCGCGGTTTGGAAACTTTTCTGACTGCACTTGCCTTGGGGCTGCTGTCCGGCGGGCCTGGGGTGGCCGATGTGTTGCTGCGCGACTTTTCGGTCTGCGCGGGGCGGTATTCGGCCTTGGTCGAGCATCAGTGGCTGGTCGACGGGCCTGCGTCAGAGCAGGCGGCGGATCGGCGGGATGCGATGCTGGAGCTGGTCGCGGCGGTGATGCCGGGGGACATGGCCAAGACCGCGATGGGGTGGCGGGTCGAGGCGAAGGCGGCGCAGGGGGCGCTGCTGTCGCGGGCCTATTTCGCGCAGGACGCGGTGGCGGCGAAACGGTCGGCGCAGCTTTTGCAAGCCTGCGCCGACCTGATTGGTCAATCGTAAGGAAAGGCCTCAGGCCGAGCGGGCGGCCATCGTGGCGCCAGCCCACCAGGCGAGGTCGTCTAGCGTGGCCTTGGCCGAGGGCAGCAATGCGCCTTCGATGTCGGCGAGGTTGCCCGAGCCGCCCATGCCGGGGTGCACTTTCCAGAAGTCGCCGCCGCCGATATGGACGGCGTTGCGGGTCGGGACCATCTGCAGCTCGACCGCGATGCCGCGGAGATGCTCCAGCGCGCGGGCGCCGCCCATCGAGCCATAGGCAATCGCTGCCATCGGCTTTTTCGCCCAGGCGGTATAGGCTTGGTCGACGGCGTTCTTCAGCGGGCCGGTGACCGAGTGGTTGTACTCGGCGACGACGAAGATGTAGCCGTCATAGCCCGCGATCTTCTTCTGCCATGCAACCGCGGCAGCGTTGGACGACGGCATGTAGGCGTCCGAGGCGGGCTCATCAAACATCGGCAGGTTGAAGTCACGCAGATCGACGATCTCGACATCCATGTCACCACGGGCTTGCGCCTGGGCCAACATCCATTGCGCCGGGATGTCGGCAAAACGGTGCTGGCGGGTCGAGCCGATGATCAGGGCGATTTTGGGTTTGCTGGCCATGGAAGAATTCCTTCACTGGGGGTGTTGTTCACTACTCCCTTATTTGCGGCCAAATGTCCTTCTGCCAATTCCGCACCCTCGCGCTGGGTCTGTGCAGAGGCGCACCGGGAAAGGTGCGCTATTGGTCCTCGTAAGGCCCGCCCTCGGCGGCAAGCGCCTGAAACCAGCACATCTTGCCGGTGCCCGTCAGGATTTCGTCCGCCTCCTCGGGTGTTGCCGGCTGGTTCACGTCGAACATCGGGTTGCGAAGGGCTTCCAACTCCTCGGCAAAGCGGGCCTCGAACGCGGCATGGTCCTGTGGGCCGGATTTGGCCGCGATCAGGCGCGAGAAGAACACCATCCATTCGGCGCGGCTGGTGGCGTTTTCTGGAGTGCGCTCGATCTCGTTCACGGCGTAGGCGAGGCAAGTGATGGAGGCGTCCAGATCGAAGTTGGGCAGCGGATCGACAGCCTGAGCGTGAAGCGGCAGGGCAGAGGCGAGGACAAGAACACTGGCGCGCATCGGGCTCTCCATAAGTGGTAGCCTGTCGCTTACCCTGCCCCGGTTGGCCCAGACAGTAGGTTTTTCCTGCCCCCGGCCACGGCGCGGGCTTGCCCGCGCCCGGTCAGGGTGCTTTATCTGACGGCATGAGCAAGCCCAGCGACAACCCCGCCGATCCGTTCAAGAAAGCCCTGGCCGAGGCCACGCGCACGATGGCGGATGATCCCGAGATGACAGTGACCTATTCGGTCGACCCCTCCGGCATGAACAAGGAAGGCGTGCGCCTGCCGCAGGTGTCGCGCCGCATGACGCGGGACGAGGTGCTGCTGGCGCGCGGCACGGCGGATGCCTTTGCGCTTCGCCGCCGCTATCATGACGATGGCGTATCCGCCCGCTACGCGCCCACCGGCCCTTTGGCGCGCGAAATCTATGATGCGATGGAAACCGCCCGCTGCGAGGCGGTCGGGGCGCGCACCATGCCCGGGACAGCCGGGAACATCGACGCCAAGATCGGGCATGAGGCCGACCGCAAGGGCTATGGCCAGGTCACACAGTCCAGTGATGTGCCCCTGTCGGTCGCCGCCGGATATCTGGTGCGCCAGCTTGCCACCGGGCGCGAACTGCCGAAGTCGGCGGCGCATGTGGTGGAACTGTGGCGCGGCTTCATCGAGGATCAGGCCGGTGAGGCGCTGGAATCGGTGGATCATGTGCTGGCCGACCAAGCGGCCTTTGCCCGTCTGGCGCGCAAGGTGATCTCGGACCTGGGCTATGGCGACCAGTTGGGTGATGACCCCGACGCGCCCGAGGATGACGCGGGCGACGACGAGGCCGAACAGGATCAGGACGCGCCCGATTCTTCCGGCGATGAGGAAGAGGGTGAGGAGACCGAAGCCTCGCCCGAGCAGAGCCAAGAAGAGCAGCAGGACCAGTCCCAGGCGCAAGTCACGATGGAGGACAGCGCCGACATGGAACAGGGCGATGAGGCGGAATTGCCGGAAGGCGAAGCCCCGCTGGAACCGCCCCCGCCCGCGCCCTATTCCGACGCTGACCCGAACTATACCGTCTATACCACGGATTTCGATGAGGAAATCAAGGCCGAGGAGTTGGCGGAACCGGCCGAGCTGGAACGGCTGCGCGCTTATCTGGACCAGCAGCTTGAGCCGCTGAAGGGGGCGGTATCCCGGCTGGCAAACAAGCTGCAGCGCCGCCTGCAGGCGCAGCAGAACCGGTCATGGGACTTTGACCTTGAGGAAGGCACGCTGGATGCGGGCCGTCTGGCACGGGTGGTGGCGAACCCGACGACTCCGCTGTCTTTCAAGCAGGAGAAGGACACCGAGTTTCGCGATACGGTGGTGACGCTGCTTCTGGATAACTCCGGTTCGATGCGGGGGCGGCCGATTTCGATTGCCGCGATCTGCGCCGATGTACTGGCGCGGACGCTGGAGCGCTGTTCGGTCAAGGTGGAGATCCTGGGCTTCACCACGCGGGCCTGGAAGGGCGGGCAGTCGCGCGAGCGCTGGCTGGCGCAAGGCCGGCCTCAGGTGCCGGGGCGGCTGAACGATCTACGCCACATCATTTACAAATCGGCGGATGCGCCGTGGCGGCGGGTGCGACCGAACCTTGGGCTGATGATGAAAGAGGGGCTGCTGAAGGAAAACATCGACGGCGAGGCGCTGGAATGGGCGCACCGCCGCGCGATGGCCCGACCCGAGGCGCGCAAGATCATGATGGTGATCAGCGATGGCGCGCCGGTGGACGATTCGACGCTGTCGGTCAACCCGGCGAACTATCTGGAAAAGCACCTGCGCGATGTGATCGCCATGGTCGAACGCCGCCGGGCGGTGGAGTTGATCGCCATCGGCATCGGCCATGACGTGACGCGCTATTACCAGCGCGCGGTGACGATCACCGATGTGGAACAGTTGGCGGGGGCGATGACCGAACAGCTGGCGGGCCTGTTCGAGGTTGACCCGAAGAAACGCGCCCGGGCGTTGGGCCTGCGGCGGGCGGGGTAAGGGGGGCTTTCTGCCCCCCTCGGCGCTCTGCGCCTCACCCCCCGAGGATATTTGGGCCAGAATGAAAGGATGAGGGATGTTTCAAGGGTTTGAAAGCCATGCCTCACCTGATCAGGGGCCGCCCCGGCTGGCGGCTTTGCGCGCCCGGCTGGGCGACGTGGGGCTGGACGGGTTTTTGGTCCCCCGCGCGGATGTGCATCAGGGGGAATATGTCGCCGCCCGGGATGAGCGGTTGCAGTGGCTGACGGGGTTCACCGGGTCGGCGGGGTTCTGCATCGTGCTTCCCGCTGTGGCGGGGGTGTTCATCGACGGGCGCTACCGCACGCAGGTGAAGGCGCAGGTTGATCTTGGCGTCTTCACGCCTGTGCCTTGGCCCGAGGTAAAGCCGGGGGATTGGATCCGCGAGCATCTGGGGACCGGACGGGTTGGCTTTGACCCCTGGCTGCACACGGGTGAGGAGATCGAGCGTCTTGAGAGATCACTTGAAAAGTGCGGCGTAACTATCTGCTCGGAAGTTATAAATCCGATTGACGCGATCTGGCCGGATCAGCCTGCCGCGCCGTTGGGGAAGGTGTTCGTTCATCCCGACGCGTTGGTCGGGGAAAGGGCTGCGGACAAGCGCGCGCGGTTGGCCGAGGGTCTGCGCACGGCTGGGCAGAGGTCGGCTGTGCTGACGCTGCCGGATTCGATTTGCTGGCTGCTCAACATCCGCGGGGCCGATGTGCCGAAGAACCCTGTGGTTCAGGGGTTTGCCATCCTGCACGAAGACGCGCGGGTGGATCTGTTTGTCACGGCGGCAAAGCTGGACGCGGACGTGCGGGCGCATCTGGGGCCAGAGGTGGCGGTGCGCGCGCCGGAGGAGTTCCCGGCGGCTTTGGCGGCTTTGACGGGGCCGGTACGGGTGGACAAGGCGTCAGCCCCAATGGCCGTCAGCACGATCCTGCGCGAGGCGGGGATCGAGGTGGTCTGGGGCGATGACCCCTGCAAGCTGCCGAAGGCGTGCAAGAACCCCGCCGAGATTGCCGCGACCCGCGAGGCGCATTTGCGCGACGGGGCGGCGATGGCGGAGTTTCTGTGCTGGCTGGATGATCAAGCCCCGAAGGGCTCGCTGACGGAGATTGCCGTCGTTCAGGCGTTGGAGGGCTTTCGGCGGGCGACGAATGCGCTGCATGACATCAGCTTTGACACGATCTGCGGCGCGGGGCCGAATGGGGCGATCATCCATTACCGCGTGACGGAGGCGACCAACCGGCCGGTTCGGTCGGGCGAGTTGCTGCTGGTGGATTCGGGCGGGCAATATGTCGACGGGACGACGGACATTACCCGGACGATTGCGATTGGCGACGTGGGGGATGAAGCACGGGCCTGCTATACAAGGGTGTTGCAGGGGATGATCGCCATCAGCCGGGTGCGGTTTCCGAAAGGGGTTGCCGGGCGGGATATTGACGCGCTGGCGCGCTATCCCTTGTGGCTGGCGGGGCAGGATTATGACCATGGGACCGGCCATGGCGTGGGCGCGTTCCTGAGCGTGCATGAAGGGCCGCAGCGGATCAGCCGGTTGTCGGAGGTGGCTTTGGAACCCGGGATGATCCTGTCGAACGAACCGGGATATTACCGCGAGGGGGCCTTTGGCATCCGGCTGGAGAACCTGATAGTGGTGGAACCTGCGCCGGACATGGGCGACAACCGGGTGCAGTTGTCCTTCGAGACGCTGACCTTCGTGCCGTTCGACCGGCGGCTGATCGTGGGGGCAGCCCTGGCACCGGGTGAGCGGGACTGGCTGAATGGTTACCACGCGCAGGTGCTGGAAAAACTTGGCAATCGCGTGTCGCCTGCTACCCTTGTCTGGTTGCAGGCTGCCTGCGCCCCGCTTTGAGGATCCGATGACAGACCACATCAAGATCAGCCCCGCTGCCGACAGCGTCACCGTCACTGCCGGGAGCACAGCCCTTGGCACCACGACCCGGGCGCTGGAACTGCGCGAGGGCGGGTATGGCCCGGTCATTTATGTTCCGCGCGCCGATATTGACATGACCCGGCTGCAAAAGACCGCGCGCAGCACGCGCTGCCCGTGGAAGGGCGAGGCGAGCTATTATTCGATCCGCACCGACTCGGGCGTTCTGGAAAATGCCGTCTGGTCTTACGAGACGCCGCTGGAGGGCGTGGCCGACATCGCCGGTCACCTGGCGTTTTACCCTGACAAGGTCACCCTGACGCGGCCGTAGCGCGAATCCGGTCCACCATGGCGCGCAGGCCGTTGGACCGCTGGGCGCTGAGGTGGTCGTTCAGGCCAAGCCGTCCCAGTTCGGCGGCGGCGTCGATCTTGCCAACCTCGGCCATCGGCACGCCGGAATAAAGCGCGTGGAGGACGGCGATCAGCCCGCGCACGATCATGGCATCGCTGTCGCCTTCAAAGTCAAAGCGGCCATCGGCCGGGGTTGGCCGCAGCCAAACCTGACTTGCGCAGCCCTGCACTTTCAGCGCGGGCACCTTGAAGCTGTCGTCAAGCGGCGGCATTGCCCGGCCAAGTTCGATCACATGGCGGTAGCGGTCTTCCCAATCGTCCAGAAAACCGAAGGTTTCGGCGAGATCTTCAAAGGCTTCGGTGGCCATGGCATATCCCCCTGCTGGTCCCTGAGGTAAGCCGCCCCCCCCGAAACGTCCAGCCCCCTGAAACGTCCCGGTCCCCCCGCATGAGCGCTTTTCAAACGCCGCCCCATCGGCTACCCAAGGGGAAGATGTTCAGGAAAGCCGCCATGCCTGTTGCCCGTCCGCTGTTGATCGCTGTTCTGTGCACCGCACTTGCGGGATGTGGCGGATTGCGTGAAAGCAGGCTGAACCCGTTCAACTGGTTCAAGAAGTCGGAACCGACCGACCTGGTCCTGGTACCCGGTGCGGCGAATGACGGGCGGCAACTGGTTGATGCGGTGCTGACCCTGTCGGTCGAGCCCATCCCCGGCGGGGCCATCGTGCGCGCCACCGGACAAACCCCGACGCAAGGCTGGTGGTCGGCTGAACTGGTGCCGCTGCCGCTGGATGATAATGGCGTGCTGGTCTATGAATTCCGCCTGGCGCCGCCGGCCACCGTGACGGATGTGAATACGCCCCGGTCGCGTGAAGTGGACGTGGCGACCTACATTTCCGACTACAAGCTGGAAGCCGTGCGCGAAATCGTCGTCCAAGGCGCGGGCAACGCGCGGGTCGCGCGCCGGTAAGCGCCAGAGCTTGCAGACTTCGCGCGGCTAATTGAGCGCTGCTGCCTTCGCGAGACTGGGACCGGTCAGAGTTGCACCACCCGCACTTCGCTACCCTTGGCGGAAAGGGCGATTTCGCCGCGGCAGAGGCGGATCGCGTCTTCGCCAAACGCCTCACGCCGCCAGCCGCCCAGCGCGGGCAGGTCGCGTTCGCCCGCCGCGATGGCATCCAGATCCGCGCTTGACGCGATCAGGCGGGGGGCGACGCCAAGGCTTTCCGACTTGGCCTTCAAAAGCACGCGCAGAAGGTCGGCCAGCGCCGGGTTCACCTGCAACTGTTCCCGCGGGGAATCGATGCGGGGCATGTCTTCGGGCCGCATCTCCATGCCTTCCTTCACGGCGGCAAGGATGCCATCGGCGATTTCGGCCTTGCGGCCTTCGCGCAGAAGCAGGCGCGACCGGCCCAGTTCCTCGGCCGTGGTGGGGCGGGTCGATGCCAGCTCCAGCAGGGCGTCATCCTTCATCACCCGGCTGCGGGGGACGTTCTGGGTCTGGGCATAGGCTTCCCGAAAGCGGGCCAAGGCCTTGACCACGGCCAGAAACCGGCCCGAGGTGGTGCGGGTCTTGATCCGCATCCACGCCTCATCCGGGCGGATGGTGTAGGTTTCCGGCTCGGTCAGAATGGCAAGCTCTTCGGCCACCCAGTCAGCCCGCCCGTTCTTCTTCAGTTGCGCGGCAAGAAATTCGTAGATCACCCGCAGATGGGTGACGTCGGCAAGGGCGTAATCCTTTTGCGCTTCGGTCAGCGGACGGCGCGACCAATCGGTAAAGCGGCTGGTCTTGTCGAGATTGGCCTTGGCGATCTTCTTGACGAGGGTTTCGTAGCCGACCTGTTCACCAAAGCCGCAGACCATGGCAGCAATCTGGGTGTCAAACAGCGGATCGGGAAAGCTGTTGCCTTCGACGAAGAAAATCTCAAGGTCCTGCCGCGCGGCGTGGAAGACTTTGACCGTCGCCTGATGCCGGAAGAGGTCATAGAGCGGTTCCAGCGACATGTCGGCGCCTTCGATCGGGTCGACGAGCACGGCATCGCCATTGGCACCGGGCAGCGCCATCTGGATCAGGCACAGTTTGGACCAATAGGTCCGTTCGCGCAGGAATTCCGTGTCGATGGTCACATAGGGCTGGGATTTGGCGGCCGCGCAGAAGCTGGCGAGGTCTTCGGTCGTGGTGATCGTGCGCATGGCCGTCCTTTCGTCGCGGGGTCATCCCGCCGAGGGTTCCTTTCCGCTATAATCAGGGAAATCCGGCTTGGAAAGCCCTGCGACGGGCGGTCACGGCCGGATCACAGGAAACAGGGGCTTCGGTCGCCAGCGGCAAAGCGGCGCAGGACGGCGGGGTAGAGGCGGTGTTCAGCATGCAGGACACGCGCGGCGAGGGTGTCTTCGCTGTCTCCGGGCAGGACCGGCACCCGTGCCTGACCAAGGATCGGGCCTGCGTCGAGTTCGGCGGTGACTTCGTGGACGGTGCAGCCCGCTTCGGTATCGCCCGCGGACAGGGCGCGGGCATGGGTGTGCAGGCCGGGGTATTTCGGCAAGAGCGAGGGGTGGATGTTCAGCATCCGCCCTTCGAAGCGGGCGATGAACCCGGGCGTCAGGATGCGCATGAAGCCGGCAAGGCACAGGATGTCGGGCTGTGCGGCGTCAATATGCTGGAGAAGTTCGGCCTCGAACGCCTGCCGGTCCTTGCCGAAGCGGCGGTGGTCCACCGCGGCCACAGGGATGCCAAGGGCGGCGGCGCGGGTCAGGCCGGTGGCGGCTGGATCGTTCGACGCCACAAGGACAGGCCGCGCCGGGTGGTCTGTGGTCATCGACGCCACCAGCGCCAGCATGTTCGAGCCACCCCCGGAAATCAGGATGGCGACGCGTTTCACAGCAGACGGCCTTGGTAGTGGACCCCCTGCCCTTCGACGATGCGGCCCAGACGGAAGACCGCCTCACCTTCGGCAGTCAGAAGCGCGGTCAAGGCGTCAGCCTCGCTTTCGGCCACGACAAGGATCATCCCGATGCCGCAGTTGAAGGTCTTGAGAAGTTCGGCCTCCACCATCCCGGCGGTTTCGGCCAGCCAGCGGAAGACCGGCGGCAGTTGCCATGCGCAAAGGTCGATTGCGCAAGCCAGCCCTTCGGGCAAGACGCGGGGCGGGTTTTCAGTGATGCCGCCGCCGGTGATATGGGCAAGGCCGTGGACGCCACCTGCACGGATCGCGGCAAGGGCCTGTTTGACGTAAAGCCGGGTAGGTGTCAGCAGCGCCTGCCCCAGCGCGCCGTCGCTGAAGGGCGAAGCGGCATCCCAGCCAAGGCCGGAAAGTTCCACCACCTTGCGCACGAAGCTGTAGCCGTTGGAGTGCACCCCGTTCGAGCCAAGGCCAAGGATCACATCCCCCGCCTGCACGCCCGAGGGCAGTTCGTGGCCGCGTTCCATCGCCCCCACCGCAAAGCCGGCAAGGTCGAAATCGCCCTTGTGATACATGCCGGGCATTTCCGCCGTCTCGCCCCCGATCAAGGCGCAGCCGCTGTCGGCGCAGCCCTTGGCGATGCCGGTGATGATGCGGGTGGCCTGATCCAGCTCCAGCTTTCCAGTGGCGAAATAGTCAAGGAAAAACAGGGGTTCAGCGCCTTGGCAGACCAGATCGTTGACGCACATGGCGACAAGGTCGATGCCGATCGTATCGACATGGCCCGTGTCGATGGCGATGCGCAGTTTGGTGCCGACACCATCGGTCGCGGCGACCAGAACCGGGTCGGTGTAGCCTGCCGCCTTGAGGTCGAACAGCGCGCCAAACCCGCCCAAGCCGCCCATCACGCCGGGACGGCTGGTTGCCTTCGCGGCAGGCTTGATCCGGTCGACAAGCGCATTCCCAGCGTCGATGTCCACGCCTGCATCGGCATAAGTCAGCCCGTTGCGCCCCGTTGCCATGCTACCGCTCCCCTGCTGTCGCGGCCCCTTTACGCGTTTCCATCCCGCTTCGCAACAAAGCCCCTTGCAGCCGCCAGAAAGCGCCCTTTGCTTGACCCCTGTGCCGGTTCTGATAGGCAGGGCGCGCTACGGGCCTGTAGCTCAATTGGTTAGAGCAGGGCGCTCATAACGCCTTGGTTGGGGGTTCGAGTCCCTCCGGGCCTACCATGTCTTTGATTTCATTGACCTTTTTCCCAGAACAGGACATTTTGCCGGTAGCATTCTGGGCTTTGGGTATCAATGGGTTAGCACGGCAAATGCCCCACGATTTTCGCAAGAGAATGATGGAATGAACGACCGCTGTTGCCTCTACCGGCACTATGACGCCTCGGGCGTCCTTCCCTATATCGGGGTGAGCGTTTCGCTTGCCAGCCGGACAGAGGCTCACCGCCCCCGTTCGCATGCACTGGCCACGCTGCCAGCCGTGCCACGGTGGACACGCAGACGGGAGGGGAGGGATGAGCGATCTAGAGATAAGCATCCGGTATATTGGCGGAAACTGCCCAGTTCAGGCGGAAGGCACCATCGGCGGTAAGGAATTCTACTTTCGGGCGCGCGGCTCGCGGTGGAGCATGAGCATCGGCGGTGCTGATGTGATTAACCGACCAGAATTCTATCATGAAATGGATTGGGGCGATGGGCCTCATGACGCAGGCTGGATGCCGCAGCACATTGCCTTGGGGCTTATGGCGGAATCCTTTGGGATTTATGCTGGCCGAGCAGCCGATACTGGGGAGGACGCGCCTTGATCGGCGTGCGGCGCGGTGGTCTGGCGGGGGTTCACGCTGGGTAGCACCCAGCATCATTGCGCATCCTAAGGTCGAACCCGAGCGGCACGCGGTTACATCCGACCTGCAGGGGAAACCCATCCGGGTCAAGCAGTTGGCTCACGCGATAGGCCGGGTTGTGGTCAACTGTAACCTCTCCCATCCTGCCTTCGTTACCGCGAGGGTGCACTCGCCAGTCGGTCGGGTCAGGTAGGCGCGGGTGCCCTTTGGGCGGCGACGGCAAGGGCACGACTGGTGCGAACCCGGAATAATTGCGTGATGACCGAAGTTTTGCGATGCTGTGTCGGCTAGGCCCATCACATATTCGCATATATCGGTCAAACCATCATGCCGAAGCAGCAACGTCGGTTGGTTGCCATCGTCTCAATGGACGTGGCGGGTTTCTCGCGTTTGATCCATGAGAATGAAAAGCACACCGTCGGGGTCATCACCGGGGTGTTCGAGGAACGCATCCTGCCCGCCACGGCCAGCCATGGTGGCGAGGTCTTCAAGACCATGGGCGACGGCATCCTGATCGAATTCGCCAGCCCGGTTGCGGCGGTCGAGATGGCCGCAGCCTTCCAGCAGGAGACAAGGGCCACTCCGGTCCTTGATGCCTCGGGCAGACCCATGCAGGCCAGGATCGGGATCGTGCTGGCGGATGTGCTTGTGGTTGGCAACGACCGGTTTGGCGAGGGCGTCAATCTTGCCGTGCGGCTGCAGGAATTTGCACCACCCGGCGGGATCACGATTTCCCGGGGCATCAAGGAGTACCTTGATGGCAAGACTGAACTGGAATTTGCCTCCCTTGGCTACCAGAAGGTCAAAAGCATCGACGACCCGCAGGAGATCTGGGTCTGGCCGCCGGACCAGCGCGCCAAGCCGGTGAAACCGGGTTTGGGCAACCCGGGGCGGCCCTCCATCGTCATTCTGCCGTTCGACAACCTGTCCAGCGACCCTGAGCAGAACTACTTTGCCGATGGGATGACCGAAGAGCTGACGGCCACGCTGTCGCGCATCCGGGACTTTCTGGTCATCGCCCGGAATACCGCTTTCACCTACAAGGGCAGGTCCTCGGACGTTCGGCAAATCTCGCAGGAACTTGGCGTGAGCTATGTGCTGGAAGGCAGCGTCCGGAAATCGGGGGATCGGCTTCGGGTGACGGCCCAGCTTGTCGCCGCGGACACGGGGGCGCATATCTGGTCCGACACTTTTGAAGGCGCGACGGCTGAAGTCTTCGATCTGCAGGACATGATCGCCCGGCAGGTTGCCGGGGCCGTCTACCCGTCCATCCGCGCCGCCGAGGTCGAGCGTGCCCAGCGCAAGCGGCCCGACAACCTTGAAGCCTACGATCTGGTGATGCAGGCCCTGCCACAGCTTTGGGCGCATCGGATGGATGCAAATGCCGAAGCCATCCGGTTGCTGGAACGGGCCCTTGTGGCGGACCCGAATTACGGGCTGGCCGCCGGATTGGCCGCCTGGGCCCATGCGCAGCAGATCGTCTACAACTGGACGGCGGATGCGGAGGCCGAGCGGAAGAAGGGGTTGCACCTGATCGAGATCGCCGTGCGAAACGTAGGCGATGATCCAACCGCGATGACGGCGATTTCCAGTGCTATCATGCTGTTGGACGGGAATGTGCGGCGGGGTGTCGAATTCGTCGACCGTGCGCTGTCCATTGACCCCAACCATGCCTGGGCCTGGACGCGGCGGGGGTTTTCGCATGTCTACGCGGGAGAATCCGAACTTGCGCTGTCGGCCTTTGGCCGCGCCATCAGCCTTAGCCCGCGTGACCCCTTTGCTTTCCACACCTACATCGGAATCGGCCTGGCGCATTTCGCGGCCCAGAACGCGCCTGAGGCCGTTCACTGGGTCAGGCGTGCGCTGGACCTGCGCCCGGGAATGACCTGGCCCTATCGCGACCTTGCCGTCTATCTGGCGCATACCGGCGAACACGATCAGGCGCGCCTTGCGCTGGCCGAGTTTACCTATCTTCGCCCAACCATGACGCTTGAAAGCATGGCGGACGACCTGCGCTTCATGTCGCCGCCGCTACTTCGTCGCTATATCGAGGGTTTGCGCCTTGCTGGTCTGCCAACCGCGATTGCAGAGCAACATCCGTAGATTGCCCTCCGACTGTCGATCCGCAGGTCATCTGCCGCCACCTCCCGGCGGCTAGACGTGGCGGGTCAGACCACCATCGACCACCAGCGTCTGGCCAGTGACATAGCTGCTGTCGTCGGTCAGAAGGAAGGCCGCGGCCTTGGCCTGTTCTTCCACCCGCGCGATGCGCTTCAGGGCGGTCAGATCGCCATACTTCCCGACGTCCAGACTGTCGGTGAACCCCGGTGCAAGGCAGTTCATCCGGATGTTCTGCGCACCGTAGCGGTCGGCATAAAGTTTGGTGAAGGACGACACCCCCGCCCGATAGACGCAGGATGCCGGGAACCAGAGCGAGGGCTCAAAGCTCGCGTAGGTCGTGACATTGACGATCGCGCCTGCGCCCTGCGCCTCCATGATCGGGGTGACAAGGCGGGCCATGCGGAGCACGGGCTTGACGATCATGTCATGGGCAAGGTCCCAGTTTTCGTCCGGGATCGCCAGCAGATCGCCCTTTGGCGGGTGGCCGGTGTGGTTCAACACTGCGTCGATCCGGCCGTGGGTCGCCATGGCAAGATCGACAAGCGCCTTCAGGTCGTCGGGGTTCTGCACAACGCCGCGGTGGGCCACGCCGCCCAGTTCGGCGGCAAGCCGTTCGCAGTTTTCCGACGGTGACATCAGCACCAGCGCATAGCCGCGCAAATGCATTTCCCGCGCGATGGCGGCACCGATGCCGCGACCGGCACCGGTGACAAGACAAACCTTCTGGGTCATTGCGCTGTTCCTCCTCGCGGGTGACTGGGGGCAGGTTCGTGCCTGTCCGATATGCGTGACGGGTAGCACGGAAGCGCCGCCCTTCCACAGGCCAATTGTGCTGCAAGCCAGCACCCGGCCCTGAAGATCGCAGCGGCTGAAACAGCTTGCGGGCAAGGTCCGACAGGGCCTACCAATTGCCCAAGCCCTCCGGGGCGCAAGAAGCGGCAATGACTGGGGCTTTGGCGCGGCAGGTGCGGGGGCAGTTGCGGAATGAAGATCGGTGACGTCTCTTTCTGGTACGGCGATATCGGGATGCCCTATCGTCGTGCGCCGCTTTCGGGCGACGCCACTGCGGATGTCGCCATCATCGGTGCCGGGTATAGCGGCCTTTGGGCGGCCTACTACCTGAAGCGCGCCAATCCCGGGCTGGATGTGCTGGTGCTGGAAAAGGAGTTTGCGGGCTTCGGCGCCTCGGGGCGCAACGGGGGCTGGCTGACGGGCGGCTTTGCCTGGAACCATGCGCGCTATCTGCGCACAGCGTCGGAACACGCCGTCCGCGCGATGGTCGAGGCGATGAACGGCACGGTGGATGAGGTGATCCGCGTGGCCGAAGCCGAAGGGATTGATGCCGACATCCTGCGCACCGACGAATTGATGGTGGCCACCCGCCCGGCACAGGTTGGGCGGCTGCGGGCCGAGGTGGCGCATCGCCGGCACTGGGGCGAGGAGACCCGGGTTTTCGAAATGGGCGCGGCAGACCTGGCCGACCGCATCCACATTCCCGGCGCGCTGGGGGCCATGGTGGTGACCAATGTGGCCCGGGTCCAGCCGGCGAAACTGGTGCGGGGCCTTGCCGCCGTGGTGGAACGCATGGGGGTGCGGCTGGTCGAAGGGACGGCAGTGACGGCCTATGAAAAGGGCCTTGTCACGACGGACCGCGGCCTTGTGCGCGCGCCGGTGATCCTGCGCTGCACCGAAGGCTTTACCGCCGGCCTGCCGGGCCTGAAGCGCGACTGGCTGCCGCTGAATTCGGCCCAGATCGCGACCGAGCCTTTGTCCGATGAAGTCTGGGCGCAGATCGGCTGGCAAGGGCATGAGATCGTGGGCGATTTCGCCAATGCTTATTGCTATTGCCAGCGGACGCGCGAAGGCCGGATCACCGTGGGCGCCCGGGGGGTGCCGTATCGGTTTGGGTCGAACCTTGATACCAACGGCGCCCCGGACGACGAGACGATCCGGCGGCTGACCGCGATCCTGCACCAGCATTTCCCGGCGGCGGCCAAGGCAAAGATCGACCATGCGTGGTGTGGCGTGCTGGGCGTCCCGCGCGACTGGTGCGCGACGGTCGGGCTGGACCCCGCCACCGGCCTCGGCTGGGCCGGGGGCTATGTCGGGGTGGGGGTCTCCACCTCGAACCTTGCGGGCAGAACGCTGGCGGATCTGGTGCTGGGCCGCGAGACGGACCTTGTGCATCTGCCATGGGTCAACCGCCGCGTCCGCCCGTGGGAGCCGGAACCGCTGCGCTGGCTGGGGGTCACCGGCATGTATGCGCTGTTGAACGCCGCCGACCGGCAGGAGGCGCGGCCCGGCGCAGGGCCATCGCGCCTTGGGGCCATCGGGAACTGGCTCACGGGGCGCGGTTAGCGCTGACAACGTGACTTGCCGGGGGGCCATCGGCTTGGCATAACCTTGCCAGCCTTGGGGAGGGGTCCATCCGATGCACCTGCACCGCCGCCATCTGCTTGCCTTGCCCTTCGCGCTGGCCGCGCGTCCGCTCTGGGCTGCCGACCGCCAAGAGATCGAGCGGGACATGGTCACCACATGGTACCGGCTGGTGCTGGAACTGGTCCGCCATACCGCCACCTATTCGCCCCCCGTCGCCAGCCGCGCCTTCGCCTATATCGGGGTCGCCGCGCATGAAGCGCTGGCAACCGGCAATCCGGCGTTGGTGTCGCTGGCGGGGCAGTTGAACGGGTTGACCCCGCCCCCACCCCGCGCTGCAGGGCCACATGACGAGGCTTGCGTGCTGCAGGCGGCCCTGTCGGCGTCGGCGCAGGTGTTCTTTGCCAATACCGGCCCCACGGGCCAGCGGGCGATGGGCAAGCTGGGCGAACAACTGGGCAAGAAGGCCATGGACGGGATCGCCCCGGACGTCGCCGACCGCAGCATCGCGCACGGGCAGGCCGTGGCAGCCCATATCCTTGCCTGGTCGCTGGACGATGGTGGGGCGGTCGTGGAAAACATGGGCTTTCCGCAGACCTTCACCCCCGGCACCAATCCGCAGGACTGGGTGCCCACCAGCGCGATCCGCCAGCAACAGGCCCCGCTCCTGCCGAACTGGGGCATGAACCGCACCTTCGCAATGCCGTCTGGCACCGCCTGCGCCATCCCCGCCCCGCCCGCCTATAGTGACGACCCCGCGTCCGCCTTCTATAAGGCCGCGAAAGAGGTCTACGACGTCGGCAATTCCCTGACCGATGACCAGAAGCTGTCGGCCCGGTTCTGGTCGGATGATCCGATGCTGTCGTCGACCCCACCCGGCCACTGGATCAGCATCGCCGTGGAACTGGCCGAGCGTGACGCCCTGCCCGCCGACCGGGTGACCGAGGTGATGGCCCTGCTTGGCGTGGCGATGGCCGATGCCTTCATCGGGTGCTGGGCGGCGAAGTATGAATTCAACCTGTTGCGCCCGGTGACCTTTATCCGCCGCCATATCGACCCGAAATGGGAAACCTTCCTGATCACACCCCCCTTCCCCGAATACCCATCGGGCCACAGCACGGTATCCGGGGCGGCGGCAACCGTCCTGACCCATGCCTTTGGCGACAACTTTGCCTTCGACGACCCGACGCATGAACCCGAAAACCTGCCGATCCGCAGCTTTGCCAGCTTCTGGGAAGCGGCGGATGATGCAGGGCTTTCAAGGCTTTACGGCGGCATCCACTACCGCTTTGCCGTGGAAGAGGGGCTGACCCAAGGCCGCTGCGTCGGGGCCTATACCATCGCCCTGAAGACAAGGACCTGACCCATATGCGCCTTGTTCTGCTGGCAGCCCTTGCCGCGACCCCTGCCGTCGCCGACCCCGTCATCCCCGCCTTTGTCGAGGAAACCGCGACCAGCGGCATCGACACGGTCTATGAGGGGGAATGGGAATACATGGTCGGCGGCGGGGCTGCGACCTTCGATTGCTCCGGCGACGGGTTCCCCGAGCTTTTCCTGTCGGGCGGCGCCGGGCCTTCGGCGCTGTACCTGAACCGCAGCCCGCAAGGCGGGGCCTTGGCGTTCGAGAAGACCGATGCCGTCAGCCTTGATGCGGTTCTGGGGGCCTATCCGCTGGATATCGACAGCGACGGGGTGATGGACCTTGTCGTGCTGCGCCTTGGCGAAAACCGCCTTCTGCGCGGCCTTGGCGCCTGTAAGTTCGAGGATGCGACAGCGCAGTGGAGTTTTGACGGCGGTGACGCCTGGTCCACGGCCTTTGCGGCGATCTGGGAACGGGGTCAGGACTGGCCGACGCTGGCAGTCGGCAACTACGTCGACCGCAAGGAAGAGGCCTTCCCTTGGGGATCCTGCACCGACAACTGGCTGCACCGCCCGGGACCCGAGGGCAAGGGCTTTGCGCCCCCCCTGCCCCTGACCCCATCCTTCTGCGCCTTGTCGATGCTGTTCACTGACTGGAACCGGTCAGGGCAGCCGTCGCTGCGCGTCTCGAATGACCGCGAATACTACAAGGGCGGGCAGGAGCAGCTTTGGCACCTTGACCCCGGCCAGCCGCCGCGCCTGTTCACCGAGGCCGAAGGCTGGAAGCGCCTGCGCATCTGGGGGATGGGCATCGCCAGTGCCGATGTGACGCTGGACGGCTACCCCGATTACTACCTGACCAGCATGGCCGACAACAAGCTGCAGGTCCTGAAGGACCCCACCCTTGGCCTGCCGGATTATGCCGATGTGGCATTTCCCAAAGGGGCCACCGCGCACCGGCCCTATACCGGAGCGGACCTGAGGCCCTCGACCGCCTGGCACCCGCAGTTTGCCGATGTGAACAACGACAGTCTGCTGGACCTGTTCGTGGCCAAAGGGAACGTGGCCGAAATGCCGGATTTCGCCGCGCAGGATCCCAACAACCTCCTTCTGCAAACGGCTGACGGCACTTTTGTCGAGGCGGGGGACCGCGCGGGGGTTGCCAGCCTTGCCATCTCACGCGGGGGGCAGGTTGTGGATTTCAACCTTGATGGGCTGCTGGACATCGTGGTCGTGAACCGCTGGACATCGGCCCAAATTTGGCGATCAGAGGCGGCGTTGCAGGGCGGTTGGTTGCAACTGCGCTTGCAGCAGCCCGGACCGAACCGCGATGCCATCGGGTCCGTCATTGAGATCCGCCGGGGCGAAACGGTCGAACGGCACGAGATCACCTCGGGCGGTGGGCATGTCAGCGGATCGGTCGGCTGGCTGCACTTCGGCCTCGGGGCGGCGGCAACCGCCGAGCTGCGGGTGATCTGGCCGGATGGACGGGAGGGCGACTGGCAAATGCTGGACGCGGGGACCTTCCAGATCCTGCAACCGGACCAGCCGCCGAAGGCTTGGCAACCCGGCTGAGCCGGGGGCGAATCGTCCGCCTTGCCGCCCATTCGCGCCCTGCGGGAACCGTTGGCCGGGCACGACCGTGCAAGCTGAGGGAGGATTTACCGCCATCCCCCTGCAAATGTTGTCTTTCTTGCCACAGTGCAGGTGCAGCATGGTCGGCGACATTTCGGATCGACCAGTATCACCGCATTTCCGTTTTATACAATAACATCATTATGTTATGGTTGAACGCCAAGGCTGACCACCGTGATGTGGGAAAAATCTTGCTTCGGCCGGTGGCCTTCCCTGACAGATCCGGCGTGATGCCCGCCCGCTGCCGGACCAAGATTTCCGCTGACCTGCACCAGAAGAAGTGACAAGCTTGATTCCACATAAAGTCTTGCCTGTTCACGCTATCTAAGATTGTGGCAGGCAGATTACAGTTATTCAAAGCGGCGGTGGGTTGGCCCGGGGGCTGATCTGCCTGTTGCGCGTGACGGTACCAGACTGGAAGTTCAAACGATGCCCGGCCCGACCCAGACAGACCCCACCCTTGAGGAAGAGCCCTCAAACGCCGATCTCGACGGCTTTGGCGATGACCTGAAAGAGGGCACGCAGCTTCTCGGCGGGCAATACACGATCCTTGGGTTCCTGAACTCGGGCGGGTTCGGGATCACCTACCTTGCCAAGGATTCGCTGGAACGGACGGTCGTCATCAAGGAATGCTTCCCGAACGCGCTCTGCCGCCGCAGCACGTCGATCGTCCGGGCCCGATCGCGCAAGCATCAGGTTGATTTTCGCAGCTTCGTCAGCAGTTTCGTCGAAGAAGCCCGCAGCCTGGCGCGGCTTGTCCACCCCAATATCGTGGGCGTGCATCAGGTGTTTGAGGATAACGACACCGCCTACATGGCCATCGACTACATCAACGGCAAAGACCTGCATGACGTGCTGGAGTCGACCGATCAGGCCTTCACGCCGGATGAGATTGTCGAGATGCTGAAGAAAATGCTCAGCGCGGTCGAGTTCATCCATCAGGCCGGCATCCTGCACCGCGACATCTCGCCCGACAACATCCTGATCGACACTACGGGCAATCCGGTGCTGATCGACTTCGGTGCCGCCAGCGAACAGGGCGCGCAGGCGACGCGGGTGCTGACCGGACGGCGCGTGGTCAAGGACGGCTATTCCCCGCAGGAGTTCTACCTGACCGGGGCCGAACAAAGCCCGTCGAGCGACCTCTATGCCCTTGGGGCCACGTTCTACCACGTCATCACCGGCAAGGCCCCGCCGGAAAGCCAGCGCCGTCTGGCCCTTGTGGCCGAAGGATCGCCTGACCCGTATGAGCCGCTCGACGGCCGGTTTCCGGGCTATCCGCCGGGGTTCCTTGCGTCGATCGACAAGGCGGTGCGGGTGCTGTCCAAGGACCGCATCGCCACCGCCGCCGACTGGCTGGAGGTGATCCGCAAGGGCGAAGCGGGTGAGCTTGACCCGGTTGCCGAACCCGCATCTGCGCCGGGCGCAAGGCCGCAGACACAAGGCGCGGTTGCCAGCAACATGGGCTACATCATCGGCGCAGGCACCGTCTTCGTGGTGGCCGCAGCCTTTGGCCTCTGGTCGATGACGCGCTAAAGGCCCAGCGCGCGGAAGACCTTCGGCAGTGCGTCGGGAAGGTCCTCTGCAATCAGGCCGGGGCCGAAGCTCAGCGCGCATTCCACATGCAGCCAGGCCCCGGTGCAGGCGGCGTCGAAGGGGCTGAACCCCCGCGCCAGCAGCCCGGTGATGAACCCCGCCAAAACATCGCCCGACCCCGCCGTCGCCAGCCAAGGCGCTGCGCGGTCGTAGTGGGCGGAGTTGATGGCACATCGACCCGTTGGGTCGGCGATCACGGTGTCCGGGCCTTTGTAAAGGACGGTGCAGCCCGCGCGCTTCGCGGCCTCGCGGGTGGCGTCGACCTTGGAATAGGCGGGGCCTTTGGTGGCGGGGGCTGCGAGCTTTTCGGCGATGTCGGGAAACAGGCGGGCAAACTCTCCGGCGTGGGGGGTCAGGACGCACCCTTCGTGCAGGGCTGAGAACAGGTCGGGCTGCTGGGAAAGGATCGTCAAGGCGTCAGCGTCGAGAACGAGCTTGGGGCGGTCCTTCGACGACGCCCCCCTCCCCCCTCCCCTCCCCACATGGGGGAGGGGAAGCGCCTGACCGGCTGGCGTAGCGCGCGGCAACACGCGGCCCCCCTCCCCCTCGTGGGGAGGGGATGGGGGGTCCCTGGCAAGATCGAGACCCCGCCCCGGGCCTGCCTCGGGGCCTCCAGTTCCACCGGCACCACCGCCTGACGAGAGGTCCCCGGTCAGGCCCGGGACGGGTTTGCTTAATGCCACCGCCAGCAACCCCGCCTCCCGAGCGCCAGTCCCCATCCCCGGCCCAAGGCAAAGCGCGTTGATCCGCTTGTCCTCCAGCGCCCCGGCGAGCGCCGCCCCATCCGCCACCCCCCGCAGCATCACCGCATCCAAGCGAGCGGCGTGCTCGGGGATCGCGTCCAAGGGACACCCCACCGTCACCACCCCCGCCCCGATCCGCAACGCCCCCCGCGCCGAGAGCCGCGCCGCCCCGCCGCGACCGGAGGGGCCGGAGAGGATGAGTGAATGGCCGTGGGCGTATTTGTGGGCATTCCGAGCTTCGACCCAGCCCTTCTTGCCCAGCATATAGGTTGGCAACGCGCCCGGAGTGTATGAACCCCCGTCCGGCGAAGCCAAGGGACCTGCCAGCGACAGCATAACCCGCTGCCTGATGCCAGTCCAATGTCCACGCCTTCGGACGGGATCCTTCAGCTGCCTCCAGGGTCCGACGCCGATGTCCGCGACGACAACGCGGCCACAGTGTTCCGGCCCTTCATCAAGGAAATGACCGGCTCGCAGGCAGTCGAAGGTGACGGTCAGCGCGGCGGAAGGTCGTGCCCAACCGGCGATCAACATCCGTCCACTGTCAAGGCAAAGGCCCGATGGCGCATCAATGGCGACCAAGCGGGGGTATGTCTCGCCGCCGTAGCCACCCAGATGCCGCAAGAAGCCAGCCAGATCGCCCGCTGGCGGGCGTGTCAGCCCGGTCCCGAAGATCGCATCGACGTAAAGGTCGGCGTAGGCGTCCCCGTGAACGGGATGGCGCGCGCGAAAGGCGCGTTCGGTCAGTTCCTTAATCTCCCCCATCCCCACCCACCGCTCATAATTCACCCGCGCGTCCGGTGGCAGCCGCTCCGCGTCGCCGTAAAGGAAGACTTCCACCTCCCAGCCCCAGTCCTTCAACAGCCGCGCGACCACGAACCCGTCGCCGCCGTTGTTGCCGGGGCCACACAGGACCACCGCCCGGTGCGAGGTGGCGCGCAACTCCGGCCATTCCGCGAGGATCGCCTCGACCACGCCCCGCCCGGCGCGTTCCATCAGCTCCAGGCCGGTGACCTCGCCCGAGGCGATCGCGGCGGCCTCAATGGCCCGCATCTGCGCGGCGGTCAGGAGTTCGGTCATCTTGCTGGCACCTTGTTCTTTTACAGCCTATATTTTAGGCGCATCGCTTATCCATTAAGCGCTTGTCCGGATTTCCCCGGCCAAGCCCCCAAAGCCAAACCCTGTCACATTGTCCCCCCGGCAGGGAAGTGGTCAGACGGGCACAGACAGAGTGACGAAGGGGGGAGTCGGCCCATGAAGAAAGTCGAAGCGATCATCAAGCCGTTCAAGCTGGATGAGGTGAAAGAGGCGCTTCAGGAAGCCGGAATTCAGGGCCTGACCGTGACCGAGATCAAGGGCTTCGGGCGGCAGAAGGGCCACACCGAACTCTATCGCGGCGCGGAATATGTCGTAGATTTCCTGCCAAAGGTGAAGATCGAGGTGGTGCTGACCGACGACATGGTCGATCAGGCCGTCGCCGCCATCGTCGCCGCCGCCCGCACCGACAAGATCGGCGATGGCAAGATATTCGTTACCGCCATCGAACAAGCCATTCGCATTCGCACCGGTGAAACCGGTGATGATGCTGTCTAAACTGGCCTTATCGGCCGTTCCCTCAACCCCAAACTGAAAGGCAGTCAGATGAGCGCCGTTGCCAAGGCTCTGAAACTGATGAAGGACGAAGAGGTCGAATATGTCGACATTCGTTTTACCGACCCCAAGGGCAAGCTGCAGCATGTGACGCTGGTGGCCGACCTGGTCGATGAGGATTTCTTCGAGGAAGGCTTCATGTTCGACGGCTCGTCGATCGCGGGCTGGAAGTCGATTGACCAGTCGGACATGAAGCTGATCCCCGATCCGGCTTCGGTCTACATCGACCCGTTCTACGCCGAAAAGACCATGTGCGTGCATTGCGTCGTGGTGGAGCCTGATACCGGTGAGGCTTACAGCCGCTGCCCGCGCCAGACCGCGCTGAAGGCGGAAGCCTACCTCAAGTCCTCGGGCGTGGGCGATGCGGCCTACTTCGGGCCGGAAGCGGAATTCTTCCTGTTCGACGACGTGCGCTACTCGGTCACCCCTCGCAAGGTGGCCTATGAGATCGACGCCGAGGCGGCTGCCTGGAACACCGACACCGTGACCGAAGGCGGCAACTACGGCCACCGCGCGGGCCACAAGGGCGGCTATTTCCCGGTCAACCCGGTGGACGAAGCCCAGGACATCCGCGGCGAGATGCTGTCCACGATGAAACGGATGGGTATCCGCGTCGACAAGCACCACCACGAGGTTGCGACCTGCCAGCACGAACTCGGGATGATCTTTGGCGGGCTGGTCGAGCAGGCCGACAACATCCAGAAGTACAAGTACGTGATCCACAACGTGGCCCACGCCTATGGCAAGACCGTGACTTTCATGCCCAAGCCCATGAAGGGCGACAACGGGTCGGGGATGCACGTCAACATGTCGATCTGGAAGGGCGGCAAGCCGCTGTTCGCGGGCGACAAGTATGCCGACCTGTCGCAGGAGGCGCTGTACTTCATCGGCGGCATCCTGAAGCACGCGAAGGCGCTGAACGCGCTGACCAACCCGTCGACCAACAGCTACAAGCGTCTGATCCCCGGCTTTGAAGCCCCGGTCCTGCGCGCGTATTCGGCCCGCAACCGGTCGGGTTGCGTTCGTATTCCGTGGACGGAATCGCCGAAGGCCAAGCGGGTTGAGGCGCGTTTCCCCGATCCGGCTGCAAACCCCTATCTGGCTTTCGCGGCGCTGCTGATGGCTGGTCTGGACGGCATCAAGAACAAGATCGACCCGGGTCCGGCTTCGGACAAGGACCTTTACGATCTGCCGCCGGAAGAACTGGCCGAGATCCCGACCGTCTGCGGTTCGCTGCGCGAGGCGCTGGAGGAGCTGGAGAAGGATCATGACTTCCTGCTCGCCGGTGAGGTGTTCACCAAGGATCAGCTGGAAGGCTACATCGCGCTGAAGTGGGAAGAGGTTTATGCCTATGAGCATACGCCGCACCCGATCGAGTATCAGATGTACTATAGCTGCTGATCGCAGCCAAAGACTGAAAAGGGCGCCTTCGGGCGCCCTTTTGCTTGGTGTCCCGGGCAGGGACATAGGCGCAAGTGCCTGATATCACTGACAGGGATCAGCACCGTTTACTAACCGTTAACCTTGTCGCAGTGCAGTTGCGGCGGGGGCGTCGCCGGGCTACTTTTGGCGCAGCGCAACCTTACGGCGAGTGCATCATGGCCTCTGATCCCCTGCGTCGTCGGTCTGAACCCAAGGAGAAGCCACGCCCGAAGATCTGGGCCGAGGGCGACCAGCGCCCCCCCTTTAACCTGCGCGCCTTTGGCAGTGCGAGCCTGCACCTGTCGCGCGAAGGGGTGGCGCCGCTGCATGCCTGGGTGGCGCGGACGGCGCGGCGGGTGGCGGTCAACGTCAAGAACGGGGCTGGGCGCATCCCCGAAGAAAAGCTTGGCCGCGCGGCGCGCTTTGTGCCGTCGCATCTGCGGGTCGCCGCCTGGATCAAGAATGGGGCGGCCATCCTGTCGCATGCGAGCGCCACGGCTGACCCCGACGTGAAACGCGGCAATGCGTTGGTGGCCGAGATCGAGCCGCATCTTTGGCCGGGCAAAGCTGCGCCCCTTTCCCCCGCCCCTGTGCCGGACCCGCTTTCTGCCCCACCTGCCAACCCGGAACCCGTGGTGCTGGCCGAGCCGATGCAGCCCGGCGATGACCCGCTGTCCGCGATCCGCAGTGATCTGGAGGGTGGGCCTGCTGCCCGACCGGCACCAGCAACCGCTCTGCCCGCGCCGCCGGGGCCTGCGGCGACCGGGGCCATTCAGGTGTCAGGCTATGCCCTTGGCTGGCTAAGCTGCTTTGCCGCCCTGCCCTACGGGCTGGCCAAAGCGGCATGGCTGCATATCAAGGGCGTCGATCTGCGCCGCATCGGGCAGGACGACTGACGCGCGCAGTCAAGTCAGCGTAGCCGTCAGGAAGGCAAGGATGTCTTCCGCAACCTTTCCGGTCTCAAACGGCTCACCCCCGTGCCCGGCCCCGGGCACCAGCGCGTAGTCGATCTGGGCCTGTGGGTCCGCTGCAAGCCATGCTTCGCGCAGGCGTTTGGCCTGCAGATCGGCGACAAGCGGGTCGGCGTCGCCATGCCGGATCAGGATCGGCGGCAGGGGTTCGCGGATCTGGTCCAGCCGCCCGATTGGCCCCATCCTGCGGGCAAGGGCGCGGTTTTCGGCCACCGGATAGCCCAGAAGCAGGCTTTCCGGGCTGTCGGGCGCATCGGTGGCACCCATCGCCGGAACCCGCCCCAAGGTGGCCATATCGGCATCCATGGTGGAGAAATCCATCGGGCCATACAGGCTGACCACGCCGCGCGGGGATAGGCCCACTTCGACAAGGCTGAGGGCCGTGGACACCGCCAGAAACGCCCCGGCAGAGTGGCCCAGAAGCACCAGCCGCGACGGGTCAAGCCCAAGGGCCGCACCTTCGCGTTGCAGATGGACGATGGCGGCAAGGCAATCGTCGGCCTGCGCTGGCCATGGGTCCGTGCCCGACAGCCGGTAGTTCACGCGCACGACGGCGATGCCGGCATCCAGCACGTCGACCGGGATTGGCAGATCGGATTTGTCGCCCATCTGGAACGCGCCGCCATGAACCATGACCAGCACCGGGAACGGGCCGTCGCCATTTGGCAGCGTGACATCCAGCACCTGACGCGGGTCAGCGCCATAGGCAACCTCTGTCGCGCCTTGGCTGCGCGCCCGCCAGTACAGCGTGGCTGCGGCGACAGCGGCGGCGGCGCCCCCGATGAGAAGGGTTCTGCGGATCAGTCCGGGCATGGGCGTTCCCTAATGCACAGCCGCGCGCAGGGCGGCCAGTTCGTCTTGCGTCACAGTGTCTGCGTCCACCACATAGGTATGGATCGTGAAGACCACCGCGCGTGTGACGGGTAGCCGCAGCAGGCACTGCCGTTCGCAGCGGATGTAGGTGTGATCGGTCGGTTGCGGGCGTTTTTCGCCCTCACGCCGGGGCTGGAACAGGACGTGGTCATCGTAGGTCAGGTAGTTCATCCGCCACAGCGGCTGTTCGGGGCGGATTGCGTCGAACAGGCGGTTGACGCGCCGGGCCATGCCATCGTCATAGACGGCGACCGGGGTGTGGATGTCGGTCATCTGGCGACCGATCTTCTGATCAAGGCTCCAGCTGGCGGGAAAGCACAGGATGGCACCGGTGAGCCGGTACTCCTCACCCCGCGCCTGCAGCAGGCAAAGGTCTTCTTGGACAAGGCGACCGAGGGTGCGCAGCGGCTGGGCGGGGTCAAGCGGCACCTCTCCCCCATCGGGGCGGTGGGCGCTGGTGGCGGTGATCTTGAAGCCCGGGGTGTTGGCCAGCCGGTCAAGGATGATGCCGTAAAGTTCAGCCGCGGCGGGCTCAGCCTCAGGCAACAGGGCGTGGACGGCGGGGGCCTGTGCGGCGATCAGGCGGTCGCGCAGGGCCATCTGGGGGCCATACGCCTCATCCTGAGTCAGCCAGCCCTGACCTTCGACCGGCAGGATGCCGGGCAAGCGACGGGTGCGGGGGTCCATCCAGGGCAGAAGCGGCAGCCGGTCCTGCAGGATGGCGTGGTCTTGCATCGGGTTCACCATGGCGCCCTTTGACCATGGGTGCGGCCCGCCTGCAAGCCGGGCCAATTGCGACATGGCTACGGTCGCGTGTGGCTGAGCGGTGGATCGCCGTGCGGGCAAGCATATGCACAATCGGGAGGCTGATGATGACCGCATTCCACCGCGACCGCCGGAAGATCGACCCCACCCGCGGGGCGGCGCTGGGGGATGGCACGCCGAATGACAATGACCGGGTCGAAATCGGGCCGACGGTGCTGGCGCGTCAGGAATGGGCGGCGGCGGGGTTGATCCTGCCGGACCTTCAGCGGATGCGGGAAGCGCGGTGGCAAAAGCTGGTGGCGGGGCTGGTGGCGCGGGACTACGGCGGGCTGTTGATGTTCGACCCGCTGAACATCCGCTATGCGACTGACACCACGAACATGCAGGTCTGGAACATGCACAACCCGTTCCGGGCGTGCCTTCTGTGCGCCGACGGGCATATGGTGATGTGGGAGTACAAGAATTCGCCCTTCCTTGTCACCTTCAACCCCTTGGTGAAGGAGCTGCGGTCGGGGGCGACGTTCTTTTACAACTCCACCGGTGACCGGGGGGCTGCGGCGGCGGCGGGCTTTGCCGCCCAGGTCGATGAGGTGATGCGCGCCCATGCCGGGGGGAACCGGCGGCTGGCGGTGGACAAGATCATGGTCCATGGGCTGCGGGCGCTGGAGGCTTTGGGCTTCACGGTCGAGGAAGGCGAGGAGGTGACGGAGCGCGTGCGGGCGGTGAAGACCGCGGATGAGATTCTGGCGATGCGCTGTGCGCATCATGCTTGCGAGGCGGGGATTGCCGAGATGGAAGCTTTCACGCGGGCGGAGGTGCCGAAGGGTGGGGTCAGCGAGGATGCGATCTGGGCCGAACTTCATGCCGCGAACATCCGGCGCGGGGGCGAGTGGATCGAGACGCGGCTGCTGGCCAGCGGGCCCCGGACCAACCCGTGGTTTCAGGAATGCGGGCCGCGGATCGTGCAGAACGATGAGATTGTCGCTTTCGACACCGATCTGGTTGGCGCCTATGGCTTTTGCATCGACATCAGCCGCACGTGGTGGATCGGCGAGAGCCGCCCGTCGAACGCGATGGTCAGCGCGTTTCACCACGCGCTTGACCATATCCGCGATCATCAGGACCGGCTGAAACCCGGTGTGACGATTGAGGAGCTGGTCAAGGGGGGCCACCAGCTGGCGCCGGAATACTGGGCGCAGAAGTATAGCTGCAAGATGCATGGCGTCGGCCTGTGCGACGAGTGGCCTTATGTCACCTACCCCGACGGCTGGACCCCGGGCGCGTTTGACGCGGCCCTGGAGCCGGGGATGGTCCTCTGCGTCGAAGCGCTAGTGTCGCCTGAGGGTGGGGATTTCTCGATCAAGCTGGAAGATCAGGTTCTGATCACCGAAACCGGCTGTGAAAACCTGACGCGCTATCCGTTCGACCCGCGCCTGATGGGCTGACAGGTGCGGGCGGCGCTGAAAGACACCGGCTACAGCGCCAGATTGGCCAGCAGACCCAGATGGTCAGACCCGAGCGCGGGGCGCAGGGTCACGCGCCCGCCCGCCGGGGCGAAGGCATGGTCAATCGGCAGGGCAAGCAGCGACCCGAAGCCAAGGAAACTGCCCTTGGACGGACCCGCCACCTGCACCCGCGCCTCGGCGGCAAGCCTGCGCACGGACAGGGCCCAGCGGACCATGTTGAAATCGCCCGCCATCAGGACGGGCCCCTCCAGTTGCGCCAGCACGGGGCGCAGATCGGCCACATGGTCTGCCTGACCATAGGGCCAAGGCCAGGTCAGATGCACCGACACGATCCAGACCGGCTGGTCGCGGAAGATCACCTGCATCGCCGACAGGCCGGGCACACAGACCGTAGCGCCCGCAACAGGCTCCAGCCGCGACGCAACTGCAGTCCCGCCGCGCTTGCCAAGCGGGCAATGCAGCTGGTGCGGCAGCACGTCCTTCAGGTTGGCCAAGAGGGCAAGGTTGGGCTCGGCCATCTCTTGCAGGGTCAGGGCAAGGGGGTTGGCTTCGCGGATGTCCGCCTCAAGCCCGGCCAGATCGTCGTTCTGGTGCCGCATGTTCTTTTGATAGAGCAGGAAGATGCCCGGAGGGCCGGGCCAGACATGGGCGAGGAAGACCGAAGTGAACGTCAGGATGGACAACAGGATTGCACCGAAAGCGGCCATCCGCATCCCCGCCGAGATGGCCAGCAGCGCCAGCACGAAGACGGCAATCGACGCCGGTGCGCGCCCGACCGCCAGCGAATCCCCCAGCGGGTGCAGCCAGCCAAGATAGCCGCCCGCAAGTGCCACGATTGACAACACCAGCGCGGCCTTGACCACCGCTGTCCAGATCGGATGTTCGTCCTCTTCCATCTTGCCCGTCTAGTTGCCCCACCTGCGGCAGGCACGGAGAAAGACAGGGATGGCCGACCCAAACCCCACCGAAACCCCATCCGCTGCCCCCGGGCTTCTGCAAACCCGATGACTGCGGCATAATTGAGGAACAGATTCAACGCCAGCCCGGCGATCTGAGGGCCCGGAGCGATGCGGGACGGCGCGCCAGCAGCAACGCCCCGTGGCCTTATCCAGCCCATGCCGCCTTGCCAGCGGCAGTCTGGCGGCGTAAGGCGCCCACGCAAGACCCGTTGGAGGCAAGTGATGATCCCGCGCTATTCCCGCCCCGAAATGGTGGCGATCTGGTCCCCGGAAAGCCGCTTCAAGATCTGGTTCGAGATCGAGGCCCATGCCTGCGACGCGCAGGCCGCCCTTGGGGTAATCCCCAAGGCCAATGCCGAGGCTGTCTGGCGCGCCAAGGATGTGACCTTTGACGTCGCCCGGATCGACGAGATCGAGGCCGTGACCAAGCATGACGTGATCGCCTTCCTGACCCATCTGGCCGAACATATCGGCGCGGATGATGCGCGGTTCGTGCATCAGGGGATGACCTCATCCGACGTGCTGGACACCGCGCTGAACATCCAGTTGGTGCGGGCGTCGGACCTGCTTCTGGTGGCGCTGGACCGGGTGCTGGCGGCGCTGAAGGCACGGGCGTTCGAGCATAAGGATACAGTGCGGATCGGGCGCAGCCATGGCATCCATGCCGAGCCGACGACGATGGGCCTGACCTTCGCCCGCTTCTATGCCGAGATGGCGCGGAACCGGGCGCGGCTGGTGAACGCGCGGGCCGAAGTGGCGACGGGCGCGATTTCCGGCGCAGTGGGGACTTTCGCGAACATCGACCCTTCGGTGGAAGAGCATGTCTGCAAGATGCTGGGCCTGACGCCCGAGCCGATCAGCACTCAGGTCATTCCGCGCGACCGGCACGCGATGTTCTTTGCCACGCTGGGCGTGATTGCCAGCAGCATCGAGAATGTCGCGATCGAGATCCGCCATATGCAGCGCACCGAAGTGCTTGAGGCAGAAGAGTTCTTTTCGCCCGGGCAAAAGGGCAGCTCGGCGATGCCGCACAAGCGCAACCCGGTCTTGTCCGAGAACCTGACGGGTCTGGCGCGGCTGGTGCGGATGGCGGTGATCCCGGCGCTGGAGAATGTGGCGCTGTGGCATGAGCGGGACATCAGCCATTCCTCGGTGGAACGGGCGATTGGCCCGGATGCCACGATCACGCTGGATTTCGCCTTGCACCGCTTGGCAGGGCTGGTGGAAAAGCTGGTGATCTATCCCGAGAACATGTTGCGGAACATGAACCAGTTCAAAGGTCTGGTGATGAGCCAGCGCGTGCTTTTGGCGCTGACGCAGGCAGGTGTCAGCCGCGAGGACAGCTATCGGCTGGTGCAAAGGAACGCGATGAAGGTCTGGGAAAAGGGCGCGGATTTCAAGACCGAGCTGCTGGCCGACCCCGAGGTGACCGCCGCCCTGTCCCCGGCCGAGATCGAGGAGAAGTTCGATCTGGGGTACCACACCAAGCATGTGGACACGATCTTTGCCCGGGTTTTCGGCACCTGACGCATCCGTGATCATGCAGCGGCCTCTTGCCGCAACTTTTCGCGCTTGAAGTGGCGCATTGCGTGCTACCTTTCGGGAAATTACCGAAAGGTTGCCCGATGCGCATGATCCTTGCTGCCGCCCTGGCCTTCGCCCCGCAGTTTGCCCTTGCGGCAGGCAGCGATGACACCGAACCGCCGAAGCCGACCGAAACCACCATGGAATGTGCCAAGGGTGAGGTTTGGGATGACAAAACCAAGACCTGCATCAAGGCCGAGGGTGCGGGTCTGACCGATGACCAGCGCTTTGGCGCGGTGCGGGAACTGGCCTATGCGGGCCGCCCGGATGAGGCGCTGGCGGTCCTTGCCACGATGACCGAAGGGGAAACGCCCCGGGTTCTGACCTATCAGGGCTTCCTTCTGCGCCAGACCGGGCGGGTGGAAGAAGGTATCGCCGCCTATGAGCGGGCGATTGCCCTGGACAAGGGCAACATCCTTGCCCGCAGCTATTACGGGCAACTCCTTGTGCAGATGGATGAGCGCGATCTGGCGCAACTGCAACTTGCCGCGATCCGCATGCATGGCGGTGGCGGCACCTGGGCCGAACGCGCCCTGTCTGACGCCATCGAAACTGGCGTCACCTATACCTACTGACCCTTAACCCAGACTGGAGGACGACCCATGAAGATCAAGACGACCCTCGCCGTGATTGCCCTGACGCTCGCCCCGACGATGACCTTTGCCTATTGCAATGGCGACAAGGTCAAGCAGGAAACCGCCGCCTCGTGCATGCCCGGCGCTGCCTGGGATGAGGCGAAGGGCGCCTGCGTCGCCAACCCGACCAGCTGATCGGGGCGCGGCTAAGCGGGCGTTAACCCGGCGCTGGCAAGGTGCCTCTGACGAGTGGAATCAGAGGTGTCGCCATGTCGCAGGATGTTGTCCCGCTTGCCCGTATCCTGCCGGAACGCCGTACCGCCGCGTCAGGGGTTACCCTGTCGCGGCGTGTGCTTTCCCCCCGGCAGAAGGCGGCGGTCATCGTGCGCTATCTGCTGACGGAAGGCACCAGCCTGCCCATCGCCTCGCTTCCCGAACATATGCAGGCGGCACTTGCCGAACAGATGGGCCAGATGCGCCTGATCGATCGCGTGACGCTGGATGAGGTGGTTGGCGAATTCCTGTCGGAACTCGAATCGGTCGGCCTGTCCTTTCCCGGCGGCATCGAAGGCGCGCTGTCGATGATGGACGGCCATATCTCGCAATCGGCGGCGTCACGGTTGCGGCGCATGGCATCGGTTTCGTCCAAGGTTGACCCCTGGGAACGGATCGTCGCCCTGCCGGTCGATCGCCTGTTGCCCATCCTTGCCGACGAAGCAGCAGAGGTTGGGGCGGTGATGCTGTCCAAGCTGCCCGTCACCAAAGCGGCCGAGATTCTGGGGCGGCTGCCGGGGGACCGGGCCCGCCGCGTGGCCTATGCGGTGTCGATGACCGGCAAGGTCGATCCGGAAACCGTGCGCCGGATCGGGGCTGCGCTGCTGGCGGAACTGGACAATCAGCCGCTTCGCGCCTTCGACACCGGCCCAGTGGAACGTGTGGGGGCGATCCTGAACGTGTCTCCCAGCCTGACGCGGGAAGACGTGCTTCTGGGGCTGGAGGCGGAAGACGCCGATTTCGCCGCCGAAGTGCGCCGCGCGATCTTTACCTTCGTCCACCTGCCGATCCGCCTGAACCCACGCGATGCGCCAAAGGTCACGCGGCTGGTCGAACAGCCGGTTCTGGTGACCGCCCTTGCCGCCGCCATCGGCAAACCGGACCTAGAAGAAGCGGCGGAGTTTCTGTTGGCCAATATCTCACAGCGTCTGGCGCAAGGTCTGCGTGAGGAGATGGCCACCCGTGGCAAGGTCAAGGACAAGGACGCTGAAGAGGCAATGACCGCCATCATCACTGCCATCCGCACGCTGGAGGCCAGCGGTGAGATCAGCCTGATCCACCCTGAGGATGCGTAGCCGGAGGTCTCGGAGGCCCAGGCATGACTGATGGGTAGCCGCCCTTGCCGCCGCCATCGGCAAAACGGACCTGGAAGAGGCGGCGGAGTTTCTTTTGGCCAATATCTCGCAGCGTCTGGCGCAAGGTCTGCGTGAGGAGATGGCCACCCGTGGCAAGGTCAAGGACAAGGACGCGGAGGAGGCGATGACCGCCATCATCACTGCCATCCGCACGCTGGAGGCCAGCGGCGAGATCAGCCTGATTCACCCCGAGGATGCGTAGCAGGGGGTCTCTGGGGCCCAGGCATGACGGATAGGTAGCCGCCCTTGCCGCCGCCGTCACCAAAGCGGATTTGGAAGCGACGGCGGAGTTTCTGTTGGCCAATATCTCGCAGCGTCTGGCGCAGGGTCTGCGCGAGGAGATGGCCACCCGTGGCAAGGTCAAGAACAAGGACGCGGAGGAGGCGATGACCGCCATCATCAGCGCCATCCGCACGCTGGAGGCCAGTGGCGAGATCAGCCTGATCCACCCTGAGGATGCGTAGCCGGAGGGTCTCTGGGGCCCCGGCATGACGGATGGGTAACCGCTCTTGCCGCCGCCATCGGCAAGCCGGATTTGGAAGAGGCGGAGTTTCTGCTGGCTGATTTCCCGCGGTGTCTGACCAAGCGTCGGCGCGAGGATGTGGAAGAAACACCGTGGAAGAGGTTCGTGGCGTGGGCTGCGTGGCAGAGGTGACCCTGATCTGCGCTGGTCGGGTCGGCCCCCCTTGCGGCGGCAGAAGGCGCGGCCTAGCCTCTGGCCGATGTCCCGCATTCATCTGGCCCCTGCCCCCGCCTCGACCGTCACGCGTGGCGTGCTGTTGATGATCCTAGCGATTCTTCTGTTTACCGCCATGGATGCGACGGCCAAGGGGCTGATCGAACGCTATCCCGCGCCGCAGGTTGTGTGGTCGCGCTTTGCCGGGCAACTGTTGATCGTGCTGGTGCTCTTGAACCGGCACGCGCCCCGATTGATGCGCACGCAGCATCCGTGGCTGCATCTGGCCCGGTCCGCGTTCCAGCTGGGGGCGACTGGGCTATTTTTCCTGTCCCTTCCGCATGTCGGCCTTGCCGAGGCGACGGCACTGACCGACATCAACCCTGTCCTGATCACCCTTGGGGCGGCGCTGTTTCTGGGCGAACGGCTGGGTCCGCGCCGCATTGCCGGGGTGCTGGTAGCGTTGATCGGCGCGCTGATCATCCTGCGGCCCGGGCTTGGGGTGTTCAGCCCTTGGGCGCTTTTGCCGCTGGGGGCGGCGGTCTGCTATACCGGCAACGCGCTCTTGACCCGCCACCTTGGCCCGCGTGAGCCGGTGTGGACTTCGCTGCTGCATGCCTCGATCTTCGGCACCGTCGTATCGGCGCTGGCGCTGCCGTTCGTCTGGGTGCCGGTTGCCGGGGCGGACCTGCTGCTGTTCATCCTTGTGGGCTTTCTTGGCACCGGGGCGCAGCTGTGCATCATCCGCAGCTTTTCCATGACCGAAGCGGCGGTTGTCGCGCCCTTTGCCTATCTGGGGATCATCTTCGCCACCTTCTGGGGCGCGGTTCTGTATGACCAGTGGCCGGATATGTGGACCGTGATCGGTGCGCTTGTGATCGTGGGGGCGGGGCTTTATGTCTGGCACCGCGAAACCCAAGCTGCCCGCAACGCCTGAGCTCATGGCCGAAAATCCCGCTTTCAACCTTCGACACTGGCTGCAGGACCGCGGATTGCGGGCCTTGATCTGGCTGCTGTTGCGCCTGCCCTATGCCTGGCGCGTGCCGCTGTGCGGCTGGGTGCTGTCGCGGATCATTGCCCCTCTGGCCGGCTATCGCCGCAGGATCCGTGACAACCTGGCGCTGGTCCTGCCCGACTTGCCCGAAGCCGATGTGGCGCGCATCCTGCGGGCAGTGCCTGACAATGTCGGCCGCACGGTGATCGAGATCTATTCGGGTGCCGAGTTCGTGGCGCGGGCGGTGCAGAACCCCCTGACCGGCGGCGGCGTGGCCGCGTTGGAAGAGGCGCATCGCAGCGGGCGGCCGGTCATTCTGGTGACCGGGCATTTCGGCAATTACGACGCCAGCCGCGCCGCCCTGATCGCGCGGGGGTATCGGGTTGGCGCCTTGTACATGCCAATGGCGAACCGGTATTTCAACGAACACTATGTAAAGGCGATTTCGGGGATCGGGTCGCCCCTGTTCCCGCGGGGCCGGGCCGGGCTGGCGGCGATGGTGCGGCATCTGCGCTCTGGCGGGATGCTGGGGATGCTGGTCGACCAGCACATGCGCCACGGCGAGGAGCTGACGTTTTTCGGCCGTCAGGCGCTGACCGCGCTGTCAGCCGCTGAACTCGCGTTGAAGTATGACGCGCTTTTGGTGCCCACCTATGCCGTGCGCAAGGCGGATGGGCTGTCTTTTGACATCATCGTTGAGCCGCCGATTCCGGCCGGCACGCCCGAAGCGATGACGCAGGCGCTGAACGACAGTCTGGAGACGCTGGTGCGCCAGCATCTGGATCAGTGGTTCTGGATCCACCGCCGCTGGAAGGAAAAGGGGCGTCCCCGGCGCTAGGCCTTCGCCTGCCGGTCAGGCGTCAGTCGACCCGCGCGGCGGCAAGGATTGCGGACGGTCCCGCGGTTTGCAGGATGACGGCGCCGGGTTCGGACCCGCCGAACGGGGCCGTCATTTCCAGCGGCTCCGTCGCCTCCCACTCGCCGAGACCTTCCCAGGAGGTCACGATGTTGTGGTAGCTGATCGTCTTGCCTGCGTTTTCGCCGCGTTCGATGGTCACGGTTTCTTCGGGCTTGTAGCGCACCAGCTGGATGCGGAGGGTTTCGTCCAGCGGCGGGTCGGCCTCGGCGCGGATGACCAGACGGTCGCCCTTGCGGGTCACGGTCAGGGTCACGGTGCTGCCGGCCGCCAGATGTTCGCGCAGGCGGGCGGCGGTTTCCTGGGGCGAGAACCCTTCAATCCGGTGCTGGCCGCCGATGATCAGTTGCGGCGTATAGATCGTGCGGCTGCCAATGGCCTTGGCATAGGCGCGCTGACGGTCGGTGAACTTTGCTTGTGCGAACTTGTCGGCCCAGCCGATATAGTCCCAATAATCGACATGCAGCGCCAAGGGCAGGATTCGCGGATCGCTTGCCAGCATCGCCACGAATTCGTCTGCCGGCGGACAGGAGGAACAGCCTTGCGACGTGTAAAGTTCGACCACCACGACAGGCTCGGCCGTGACCGGCGCGGTGCAAGCCATCCAAATGCCGCAAGCGGCGCTGACGAGATGTCGCATGGCGCGTTTCCTGATCCCAATATCCCCACGTGCCGTTATAGGTACGGGCATCCACACGAGCCAATCAAGGTTTTGCGAGAGACCTGACACATCGTCAAGAAACCCGCGTTCGGGGGCTGGATTTTCGGCATACAATTGCATACAATGCCCCTCAGCCGCCTTCTTTCAGGAGCCAGAAGATGACCGTCACTGTTGGACATGACCTAAGCCGTACCCGCAAGACCCTGACTGCCGGGGGCCAGACGGTCAGCTATTATTCGATCCCCGCCGCCGAAGCCGCGGGACTGGGTGCGTTTTCGAAGCTGCCCGCCGCCTTGAAGGTGGTGCTGGAGAACATGCTGCGGTTTGAGGACGGCAAGACCGTCACGGTCGATGACATCAAGGCCTTTTCGGACTGGGGCAAGCAGGGCGGGCAGAACCCGCGCGAGATTGCGTATCGTCCGGCCCGCGTGCTGATGCAGGATTTCACCGGCGTCCCCGCCGTGGTTGACCTTGCCGCGATGCGCGACGGGATCAAGGGTCTGGGCGGCGATCCGCAGCAGATCAACCCGCTCGCCCCGGTTGACCTTGTCATCGACCATTCGGTGATGATCGACGAATTCGGCCACCCCCGCGCGTTCCAGCTGAACGTCGACCGCGAATATGAGCGGAACATGGAACGCTATGTGTTCCTGAAATGGGGGCAGAAGGCGTTCAACAACTTCCGCGTCGTGCCGCCCGGCACTGGCATCTGCCATCAGGTGAACCTGGAATATCTGGCGCAGACGGTCTGGACCGATACTGACCAGACCGGCGCAGTCGTCGCCTACCCCGATACGCTGGTGGGCACGGACAGCCATACCACCATGGTCAACGGCCTTGCCGTCCTTGGCTGGGGCGTCGGCGGGATCGAGGCTGAGGCGGCGATGCTGGGTCAGCCCGTGTCGATGCTGATCCCCGAAGTTGTCGGCTTCAAGCTGACCGGGACAATGATGGAGGGCACGACGGCGACCGACCTTGTGCTCAAGGTCGTGCAGATGCTGCGCAAGCATGGCGTGGTGAACAAGTTCGTGGAATTCTACGGCGACGGGCTGGACCGCCTGCCGCTGGCCGACCGTGCGACCATCGCCAACATGGCCCCGGAATACGGCGCCACCTGTGGCTTCTTCCCGGTGGACGCGGAAACCCTGCGCTATCTGCACATGACCGGCCGCGACGAGGCCCGGATCGCGCTGGTCGAAGCCTATGCCAAGGCCAACGGCATGTGGCGCGATGAGGCCTATGACCCGATCTATACCTCGACGCTGCATCTGGATATGGGGACGATCGTCCCGGCAATCTCGGGTCCGAAGCGGCCGCAGGACTTCCTGCCGCTGACCGAGGCGAAGTCCGGCTTTGCCAAGGAGATGGAGGCCACGTTCAAGCGCCCGCAAGGCGTTCAGGTGGCCGTGAAGGGCGAGGAGTTCACCATGTCCTCGGGCAAGGTGGTGATCGCCTCGATCACCTCCTGCACCAACACCTCGAACCCCTATGTGATGATCGGTGCCGGGCTGGTGGCGCGCAAAGCGCGGCAGTTGGGCCTGACGCGGAAGCCTTGGGTCAAGACCTCGCTTGCCCCCGGGTCGCAGGTTGTTTCGGAATACCTGAACGCTGCAGGCCTGCAGGACGATCTTGATGCCGTGGGCTTCAACCTTGTCGGCTATGGCTGCACCACCTGCATCGGCAACTCCGGGCCCCTGCAGCCCGAGATTTCGGCGGCGATTTCCGAAGGCGATCTGGTGGCGACAGCGGTCCTGTCGGGCAACCGCAACTTTGAAGGGCGGATCAGCCCGGATGTGCGCGCCAACTATCTGGCAAGCCCGCCGCTGGTCGTTGCCTATGCGCTGGCCGGGGACATGAACATCGACCTGACGACCGAACCTTTGGGCATGGGCACGAACGGCCCGGTCTATCTGAAGGACGTCTGGCCGACGAACAAGGAAATCGCCGATCTGGTCCACGCCACGGTCACCCGTGCCGCGTTCCAGAAGAAATACGCCGATGTCTTCAAGGGCGATGAGAAGTGGCAGGCGGTTGAGGTGACGGACAGCGAAACCTACGACTGGCCGCCGACCAGCACCTACATCCAGAACCCGCCTTACTTCAAAGGCATGTCCAAGACGCCGGGGACGATTCAGAACATCACCGGCGCGCGGGTGCTGGCGCTGCTGGGCGACATGATCACCACCGACCACATCAGCCCGGCAGGTTCGTTCAAAGCCTCAACTCCGGCTGGCAAGTATCTGGCGGACCGGCAAGTTCCGGTGTCCGACTTCAACAGCTATGGTGCCCGGCGCGGCAACCATGAGGTGATGATGCGCGGCACTTTCGCCAACATCCGCATCAAGAACGAGATGCTGGACGGGGTCGAGGGCGGCTATACCAACGGTCCGGACGGGGTGCAGACCTCGATCTACGACGCGGCGATGGACTATATGGCTGCGGGCACGCCGACGGTGATCTTCGGCGGGATCGAATACGGTGCCGGGTCAAGCCGGGACTGGGCGGCCAAGGGCACGGCCCTGCTGGGCGTCAAGGCGGTGATCGCGGAAAGCTTCGAGCGTATCCACCGGTCGAACCTTGTGGGCATGGGGGTCATCCCCTTTGAATTCACCGAAGGAATGACGCGCAAGTCCTTGAACCTTAAGGGCACCGAGGTGATCAGCATCACGGGCCTGTCGGGTGATCTGAAGCCGCTGAGCCTGGTGGATTGCACGATTGCCTATGCCGATGGCACGGTCAAAACCATCCAGATCAAATGTCGCATCGATACCGAAATCGAGATCGAGTACGTCGAACATGGCGGCGTGCTGCACTATGTGCTGCGCGATCTTGCCAAGGCGTAAGTGCGGTCACGATTGTCTGGTTGGCGAAGGCCCGGGCACCCCCCGGGCCTTCAGCATTTGTTGGGATTTTGCTGGCAGGGTCTGGGCAAATCATCGCACAGAAGGTGCCCTGCCCCATGTCGACCCGCTTTCCGAACCTTAGCCCACCCGCTTACGCGCCGCTCCGGCTGGTGCACCCCGCCCGCCCCAGCCGCATCCCTTGGGCAGGCTGCTTGCCAATTGGCGAGCTTCTGGTGATGGCGGCCTTCGGGCTGGTGCTGGTTCTTGCGTGACTGGGGGTGGCTGGCGTCCCAGCGGAACTGGCAGTCGGCCCGAAGCAGGCCCTACTGCCCGGCCAGCGCCTTTTCCAGTTCCGGCACGAAACGCGCCTCGTAATCGGTCCCGACCAAGGGGCCGACAAAGCGGAACAGCACCGTCCCGTCGCCCGCGATGATGAAGGTTTCTGGCGGGGCGGTCACGCCCCACTCCACCCGGTTGCGGCCGTTGGGATCGGTCGCGACGCCGATGAAGGGATTGCCATCCTCGGCCAGGTAAGTGACCGCCTTGGCGTCATCATCCATCATGTTGACGCCCGCAACGCGGATGCCGTCTTCGGCCATGTCCAGAAGAACCGGATGTTCGGCCCGGCAGGGCGGGCACCAGCTGGCCCAGAAGTTCAACACCGTCACCTCGCCGCTGCGCAGGTCGGCATCGGTCAGGACGGGAATGCCCGGCAGGCCGGTGACTGGCAGGACGGGCGCAGAGCGTCCGACAAACACGGACTGCAACTCGCCGGGGTTGTCGCGATAAAGCCCGAGGTACAGCGTCCCGGCCAGCCCGGCAAACAGGACCGGGGGCAGGATCATCAACCACCTAGCCATCCAGTTTCTCCTGCCGCGCCTCAACCTCGGCCAAAGCCCGCTTGACCCGCGCCCGCTGCCAGAAGGACAGCACCACCAGACCAACGATCAGCACCGCCGAGGCCGCATAGGACCCCAGCACCGCGAAGCTGTATTTGCCCAGATCGGGGATCATCATGCCACCCGTTCGCGCGACAAGAGCGCCTGCAGCCGCCGGGCGCGGATCTCGGTCCGGGTGCGCATCAGGACCAGCGTCACAAACAGCAGGATGAACCCGACGATGCAGACCAGAAGCGGCAGCCAGAACACGTCCGAGATGTTCTCCTCCTTGTCGAGGCTCAGCGTCGCGCCCTGGTGCAACCCCTGGTTCCAGAAGTTCACTGCGTAACGCGACAGAAGCGCAAAGACCGACCCCACAAGGCACAGGATTGCCGTCAGATCGGCGGCGGTGTCCGGGTTGTCGACGGCGGCCCAGAGCGCGATGTAGCCGAAGTAGAACAGCGTCAGGATCAGGAAAGCGGTCAGCCGTGGGTCCCAGGCCCACCAAGTGCCCCACATCGGCTGGCCCCACAGCGCCCCGGTCGCCAGCGCGATCAGGGTGAAGGTCAGCCCAACCGGGGCGGCGGCCTTGGCGGCGAGGGCGGACACATGGTGCCGCCGCACGATCCAGATCAGGCTGGTCACCAGCATCATCACCCAGGCATTGATCGCCATCATCGCGGCGGGCACATGCAGGTAGATGATCTTGACGGTCGAGCCTTGCTTGTAATCATCCGGCGTGAAGAAGAACCCCCACACAAGGCCCACCACCAGACACAGGACAGTCAGCCCGATCGCCCAGGGCAAGGCCCAGGCCGAGGTCTGCATGAACCGTTTCGGGTTGGCATATTCCCAGATCGACATAGCTGCCCGCCTACCTTTTTCTGCGCGAAGGCTCAACTCACCATCGCGCGACAGTCTAGCGCAAATTGACGCGGAGCGCCGCCGCCGCCGCAAAGGGCAAGAGGGCCGACGCGCCAAGGCTGATCCCCGCCAAGAGCGCAAGCGGGGTGGCGAGATCCATGCCCTCGGCCCCGCGTCGCACCACTTCGGCCCCGAAGATCAGCGTGGGCACATAAAGCGGCAGGACCAGCAGGCTGAGAAGCAGCCCCCCACGCCGAAGCCCGACCACCAGCGCCGCCCCGAAGGCCCCGATCACCGACAGCGCCGGGGTGCCAAGCAAGAGGCTGAGCACCAGCCAGCCATAGCCGGTCGGCGGCAGGTTCAACAACACCCCCAGCCCGGGTGCCAGCACGGTCAGGGGCAGGCCCGTCACCAGCCAATGCGCCAGCGCCTTCAGGGCCACAACCGCCTCAAGCGGGATTGGCGCGGTCGCCAGCAGGTCAAGCGAGCCGTCCTCAAAATCCAGGGCGAAGATCCGGTCCAGTGACAGAAGGCAGGCCAGAAGCGCGCCGACCCAAAGGATGCCCGGGGCGATGCGGCCCAGCGTTCCGCCTTCGGGCCCGACGCCCAGCGGCACAAGCACCGACAGCAGAAAGAAGAAGGCAAGGCCAAGGCCGAACCCCCCTCCCGACCGCATGGCCAGCCGAAGGTCACGCAGGAGGAGCGCCTTCATGCTGACCACCCGGCACTTGGGCCCACTTGCATTTGCTCTTTGCCAAAATACTCCCGCCGGAGGCTGCAACAGCGGTCAGGCGCGCGCGGGGTCATGCAAAGGCCTCGTCAAACCCGTCGCGCGCCATGATGCGGGTCCGGTACGGGGACAGGTCCAGAACCGCCGCCTCGGGCAGGCCAAGATCAACATGGGTGGCGATGACCGCCAGCCCGCCCCCACCAAGGTGCCGACGCACAACCCCGGCAAAGAGGGCGACCGAGGCCACATCAAGACTGACCGTCGGTTCATCCAGCAGCCAGACCGGACGACCCGACACCAGCAACCGGGCAAGGCCAAGGCGGCGTTTCTGGCCGGCCGACAGGTCGGAGGCGCGGCGATGGGCAAGGCTGGCCACATCCATCCCGGTCAGTGCGGCGTCCACAGCGTCCGAGCCGTGGATCGCGGCCCAGAAGGTCAGGTTCTCGCGCACGGTCAGGGTGGATTTCAGACCATCGGCATGGGCCCCGTAAGCCGCAGCCTCGGGCGGCAGGTCGATGGTCCCGGCGACAGGTGGTTGCAAACCGGCCAAGGTGCGCAAGAGGGTGGTCTTGCCAGACCCGTTCGGCCCGCGCAGGATCACCGCCTGTCCGGCGCGCAGGTCAAATGACACGCCTTGCAGGACGGTCACCCCGCCCCGCGCCACGGCCAGATCTGACACCCGCATGTCCATGGCAAAGCCCTATCCGATGCGGACAGCCGCGAAAAGGGCCATGGCCTTCACCACTTTGCAACCTTATGTCTTGCCCCAGACAATGGAGGTTCCCATGGACAGCGTTCCCTTCGGCCGCACCGGCCGCACAACCACTCGGCTTGGCTTTGGCGCCTGGGCCATCGGCGGCACTTGGGGTGAGGTCAGCCTGGATGACGCAAAGGCGGCCCTGCATGCCGCGCTGGATGCTGGCATGACCTTCATCGACACGGCGGATGTCTACGGCGACGGCCGGTCTGAGCGGATCATCAGCGAGGTGTTGGCCGAGCGTGGCGGCGAGCGGCCCTTTGTCGCGACCAAGGCCGGACGACGGCTGAACCCGCATGTGGCCGAAGCCTATACCGGCGCAGCACTTGAAGGCTTCATTGACCGGTCCCTGACCAACCTTGGGGTGGAGCGTCTGGATCTGGTGCAACTCCACTGCCCGCCGACGCCGGTGTTTTCCAACCCTGCGGTCTTTGCCGCACTTGAGGCGATCAAGGCCAAGGGCAAGATCGCCGATTACGGCGTGTCGGTCGAAACGGTGGAAGAGGCGCGGGCCGCGATCCGGCAGCCGGGCGTGGTGTCGGTGCAGATCATCTACAACCTGCTCCGGATGAAACCAGCCGAGGTGTTCTTTCCCGAAGCGCGGCAAAACAATGTCGCGGTGATCGCGCGGGTCCCGCTCGCCTCGGGCCTGTTGACCGGGAAGATGACCAAGGACAGCCAGTTCGCGGCGGATGACCACCGCAGCTTCAACCGCAACGGCGAGGCGTTCGACAAGGGCGAGACCTTCTCGGGCGTGCCCTATGACGTGGCGCTGGAGGCGGTGGAGGAGTTGCGCGCGCTGGTGCCGACCGGGGCGACGATGGCGGCTTTCGCGCTGCGCTGGATCTTGATGGAAGCTGCTGTGACCGTGGTCATTCCGGGCGCGAAATCCCCGGCGCAGGCGCGGGCGAACGCGGTGGCAGCCGACATGGCACCGCTGGCAGATGACGTGATGCAGGCCGCGCGTGAGGTCTATACCCGGCTTGTGGCCCCGCATGTGCATCATCTGTGGTGACGCGGGACAAATTCCTTCGAAGGAATTTGCAAAAGTTTTCGAAAACTTTTGCCCCTCACTCTACCGGCAGAAGGGCGACGGCCACCCGACGCCCCTCGCCCAGAAGGACGTTGTAGGTCCGGCAGGCGGTGGGCGAGGCCATAGCCTCGACCCCGATCCCCTTGTCTTCCAGCGTCCTGCGGAAGCTGGCCGGCACATGGGCCACCGATGCACCCGTGCCGACGAAGAGGACGTCAATCTTGCCTTCAAGGCTTAGGGGGGTGTCGGTGTCATCGTATCCACCCCATGGACCCGCGTCCCATGGGGTGACCAGACAGGCCCCGCGCAGCACATGGCCCGCAACGCGGAAGAAGCCGGGGCCATACCCCTCGACCGCCTTTGCCGTGCCATAGGTGATTTCGGTCAGCCGCATGACAAGTCCGCCCGGTCAGGCTTCGACGTTGGAAAATTCGCTTTTGCCCGGCGCCTTCGGCTTGTCACCGCGGTCAAGCCCGATGAAAAGCACGAGGTTCTTGGCGACGAAGACCGAGGAATAGGTCCCAAGGACGACGCCGAAGAAAATGGCAAAGGCAAAGCCCCGGATCACGTCGCCGCCGTAGATCAGCATCGCGCCAAGGGCTACCAGCGTCGTGACCGAGGTCATCAGCGTCCGGCTGAGGGTTTCGTTGACCGACAGGTTCATCACATCCCGCAAGGGCATGGTCTTGTATTTCAACAGGTTCTCGCGCAGCCGGTCAAAGACGACGACGGTGTCGTTGATCGAATAACCTAGGATCGTCAGCAAGGCCGCGACGATGGTCAGGTCGAACTTCAACTGGAAGATCGCGAAGACCCCGATCGTGATGAAGATGTCATGGATCAGCGCGATGACGCTGCCCAATGCGTACTGCCATTCGAACCGCAGCCAGATATAGACCATGATCCCCAAGCTGGCCGCCACCATCGCGGCGATGGCCTTCCAGATCAACTCGCCCGACACCTTGGGGCCGACCGATTCAACGGACGGGAAGGTGATCGACGGGGCGATGGTGCGCAGTTGCTCTTCCACCAGAAGGATCGTCTCTGGCGTCACCGCTTCCTGGCCGTCCTGCGGGGAAATCCGCACTTGGGCAACGAACTGGTTTTCGGCGAAAGACGGGTCGAACACTTCGGTGATCGCAACATCACCAAGGTCCAGCGCAGTGAGGGCCTCACGGTAGGCGGCGACGTTGACGGGTTCGGACGCCTCGGTGCGGATGGTGGTGCCGCCGCGGAAATCGATGCCAAAGTTCAGGCCCATCACCGCCCAGGCAACGATGGCGACAACGGTCAGCATCATCGAGCCGCCAAAGGTCAGCCACTGGTACTTGAAGAAGTCGACATTGGTCTTTTCAGGGGCAAGTCGGAAACGCCAGGCCATGATCTTTCCCTTACACCGCGACGGTGGCCGGCTTGCGCCAGCGATACCAGATTTCAACAATGACCCGCGTCACGAACAGCGCCGTGAAGACCGAGGTGATGATGCCGATGCCCAGCGTGATGGCAAAGCCGCGTACGGGGCCAGCCCCCACGGTGAACAGCACGGTCGCGGTGATGAATGTGGTGATGTTGGCGTCAATGATCGCGCTGAGCGCGCGTTCATAGCCAAGTTCGATTGCCCGGGCCGGGCTTTTGTTGACCCGCAACTCTTCCCGGATACGTTCGAACACCAGCACGTTGGCATCGACTGCCATACCGATGGTCAGCACGATACCGGCGATGCCGGGAAGGGTCAGAGTGCCCCCGACGGCCGACAGCGCCGCAAAGATCAGCGCGATGTTGATGCCCAAAGCGATATTGGCGAAGAGCCCGAAAAGGCCGTAGCTGGCGACCATGTAGACAGCAACGGCCACGCCCGCGACCATCGCCGCGACCTTGCCCGCCTCGATGCTGTCGGCCCCCAGTTCCGGGCCGATCGTGCGTTCCTCAAGAAAGTCCATCTTGGCTGGCAGGGCACCTGCGCGCAGCAGGACCGCAAGCTGGGTGCTGTCTTCGACCGAGAAACTGCCAGTGATGATGCCCGACCCGCCGGGGATGTGGCTTTGGATCACGGGGGCTGAAATCACCTCGTCATCCAGAATGATGGCGAAGGGGGCGCCGATGTTGGCGGCGGTGTAATCCCCGAACTTGCGCGCGCCGGTCGTGTCAAAGCGGAAGCTGACGGCGGGACGACCGTTCTGGTCGAACGAGGGTTGGGCATCCACCAGTTCTTCGCCCGAGACCACGGGGGTTTCTTCGACGATATAGTAGACACCCTGTTCGTCGATCGACGGCAACAGACGGTTGCGCGGGCCGGGGTCGGCACCGACATCGGTCGTGCGGCTGACAACGGCGTTGAAGGTCAGTTGTGCCGTCGTGCCGATCAGGGCCTTCAGCTCGGCCGCGGAGCCGATGCCGGGGACCTGGATCAGGATGCGGTTTTCGCCCTGACGCTGGATCGTGGGTTCGCGCGTGCCAACTTCATCTACCCGGCGGCGGATGATTTCCAGCGATTGCTGCAAGGTGCGGTCGTCAGTGGCCTGCTTTTCCGCCTCGGACAGCTGGACGACGATGTCTTCGCCTTCGGCAGTGACCTCGATGGTGCTTTGGCCGACCCCGGTCAAGGTGACGACCGAGCTGCCAAGACCGCGCACGGCCTCAAGCGCTGCGGCCATGCCTGCGGGGTTGGAGATGGTCACACGCAGCACACCATCGGGCGATGGGGCACGGCGGATGCTGCCCACCTGATCACGCAGGTCGCGCAGGACATCGCGCACTTCGGGCCACATCGCGTCGATCCGGGTCTTGTAGACGTCTTCGACCGACACTTCGGCCAGAAGATGCGCGCCGCCGCGCAGATCGAGGCCAAGGTTGACCAGCGACGAGGGCAGGAACTCCGGCCATTCGGCCAGAGCGGCGGTCTGTTCCGGCGAGGCGGTACCGCCTGCAGCCTCGATCGCGGCTGCGGCGTCGTTATGCCGTTCGACCTGACCGTAAAACAGGTTCGGAGCGGCGCCAATCAAACCCCAGGCGCAAACGAGCAGGATCAGGACACGCTTCCACAGCGCCAGCGGTTTCATGCGATGACCCTTAGCCCGCGGCCGGTTCGGTCTTGTTGAGGACCTGGCCGATCGTGTGCTTGATCACCTTGACCTTGACGCCATCGGCAATCTCAACCTCGACCATGCCGTCTTCCTGGACCTTGGACACCTTGCCGACGATCCCGCCCGAAGTGACGACCTGATCGCCACGGCGCAGGGCTTCGATCATCGCACGGTGTTCCTTCATCTTCTTTTGCTGCGGACGGATCAGCAGGAAGTAGAAGATCACGAAGATCAGGATGATCGGCAGGAACTGCGCGAAGGCGGCCCCGGTCGAGGGGGAACCGGCGGCTTGGGCGAAGGCGGGTGTCACGAACATGGGCATCCTTTCCGGCAGGGCCAGCCTTGGGCCAGCGAAGCGAGGTCATTCGCGGGGCTTTACCCTGCGATTGCCCGGTGATGTAAGGCCTTTCGCGGCGCTTTGCCAGAGGCTGAACGACTTATCCCGCCCGCCGACACCTTTCCCCCTGCCCCGATATCGGGCATATGACGCTTGCAGTTGCAGAACACGAGGCAAGGCCATGCACGACATCCGTTTCATCCGCGAAAATCCCGCCGCTTTCGATGCGGCGCTGTCGCGTCGTGGCGTGGCGCCGATGTCGGCTGAGCTCCTTGCGATTGACGAGGCGCGGCGGGCGAAGATCCTTGCCGCCGAGACTGCCGCAGCGGCGCAGAATGCGGCCTCAAAGGACGTGGGCGCGGCCAAGGCGCGTGGCGATGACGCCGAATTTGAACGCCTGCGGGCGCTGGTGGCCGAGAAGAAGGCCGAGGGCGCAAGGCTGACGGATGAGGCGGGGGCCGAGGATGCCCGGCTGCGCAATGCGCTGGCGACCATTCCCAACCTGCCGCTTGCCGAAGTGCCTGACGGCCCGGATGAAACCGCGAATGTCGAAGTCCGCCGCTGGGGCACCCCCCGGGCGTTGGATTTCAAGCCCTTGGAACATTTCGACATTCCGGCCGCCAAGCCGGGACTTGATTTCCCCACGGCGGCCAAGCTGTCGGGCAGCCGCTTTGTGGTGTTGCGCGGCGCTGTTGCCCGGGTGCACCGGGGGCTGGCGCAGTTCATGCTGGACCTGCACACCACCGAACACGGGCTGGCCGAAACCTGGACTCCGGTTTTGGTGAAAGAGGACGCCATGTTCGGCACCAACCAGCTGCCGAAATTCGCCGAAGACAGCTATCAGACCACCAATGGCTGGTGGCTGATCCCCACGTCCGAGGTGACGCTGACCAACTCGGTCGCGGGCGACATTCTGGATGAGGGCGCGCTGCCGATCCGGCTGACGGCGCATACCCATTGCTTCCGGTCCGAAGCCGGGTCGGCGGGCAAGGACACCACCGGCATGCTGCGCCAGCACCAGTTCGAGAAGGTGGAGATGGTGACGATCTGCACCCCCGAAACTGCCCTTGCCGAACACGACCGCATGACGAAATGCGCCGAAGCGGTGCTGGAGCGGCTGGGCCTGCCCTATCGCACCATCGTTCTTTGCACCGGCGACATGGGATTCGGCGCGCAGAAGACCCATGATCTTGAGGTCTGGCTGCCCGGGCAGAACACCTACCGCGAGATTTCCTCGGTCTCGACCTGTGGCCAGTTCCAGGCCCGGCGGATGAATGCGCGCTATCGGCCTGCGGGCGGAAAACCGGAATTTGTGGCGACACTGAATGGATCCGGTTTGGCCGTTGGGCGTTGTCTGATTGCCGTTCTGGAAAACGGCCAGCAGGCGGATGGGTCGGTTACCCTGCCCGAGGCGCTGGTCCCCTATCTGGGCGGCAAGTCAAGGATCACAGCCGAAGGGCAACTGGTCTGATCAGGCGAAAGGCGCGTATAACCAGCATGATGAAAACAAAAGCCCTGATCCTGCTGATCGCCACCATCGCCTTTGGCATCGCCCCGTTCATAACGCCGCCCTTCACCGGCTATGACCCGGGGATGTTCCCGGTGCCGATCGAGCGGCCGTCGATCCAGCCGGCGGGCTATGCTTTTTCGATCTGGAGCGTCATTTACCTGTGGCTGATCGCCCATGCGGTCTATGGCCTGTGGAAGCGCGCCGAAAACCCGGCGTGGGATGCAGTGCGCCTGCCGCTGACGGTGGCGGTGGGCGTGGGCGCAGTCTGGTTGTGGATTGCCGGGGTCAGTGCAATCTGGGGAACGGTCACGATCTGGATCATGGCGGCGGGGGCGATCCTTGCCTTCCTGCGCGCTGATCCGGGGGTAGACCGCTGGATGCTGTCCGGCCCGACGGCAATTTTTGCGGGCTGGCTTTCGGCGGCCTCGGCCGTTTCAACGGGTGTCCTTGTCGCCGGGTATGGCTGGCTGAGCGATACGGGATCGGCCGCTGCGATGCTGGCCTTGGTTCTGGGGATCGCCGTGACCGTGCAGATGCGCCGCCCGGCAATGCCGGTCTACGGGCTGACCGTGATCTGGGCGCTGGTCGGCGTGATCGTCGCCAACGCATCGGCGAACCTGACGGTTGCGGTGCTGGCTGCGTCAGGAATTGCGGTGATGGCTGTCACGCTTTGGCAGGTGCCTCGGGTGGCTCGTCGATGACTTCGTCACTCCTCGCGGGCGGGTCGCGGGGAGGAGACGAAGTCGAATGATGAGCGTTCGGGGAACGTGATCAGCGTTTGGGGCTGATCCCGGCCTTGCCGTCCATGTGCTTGCGCAGGCGGGAGGGCGTGTGGAATTTCTGGTCCTTGAACGGATTCTTCGTCGACTGGCTGCGGAAGAACAGCCGGATCGGCGTGCCGGGCATGTCGAAATGTTCGCGCAAGCCGTTGACCAGATAGCGTTTGTAGCTGTCGGCCAGTTCATCCGGGCGTGAGCACATGATGACAAAGCCCGGGGGCCGGGTCTTGGCCTGCGTCATGTATCGCAGCTTGATCCGATGGCCGCCTGGGGCCGGTGGCGGGTGCGCTTCGGTCATGGCGCCCAGCCAGGTGTTCAGGCGCGCGGTCGGGATGCGGCGGTTCCAGACGTCATGGGCCTTGCGGATGGCGTCGTGCAGGCGGTCCAATCCCCTGCCCGTCTTGGCCGACACAGTGACCAGCGGTGCCCCGCGCAGTTGCGGCAGCAGGCGGTCGAACATTTCCTTGAGTTCGGCCAGCTTGCCCTGTTTTTCGTCCTCAAGATCCCACTTGTTCACCGCCACCACGACCGCCCGGCCTTCGGTTTCCGCGAAGTCGGCAATGCGCAGATCCTGCACTTCGAACGGGATTTCGACGTCGAGAAGCACCACCACCACTTCCGCAAAGCGCACGGCGCGGATGCCGTCCGAGACGGACAGCTTTTCCAGCTTTTCGGTGATCCGAGCTTTCTTGCGCATGCCGGCGGTGTCAAAGATCCGGATCGGGGTGCCTTGCCAGTCGGCACGGACCGAGATGGCGTCGCGGGTGATCCCGGCTTCGGGTCCGGTCAGCAGACGGTCGTAGCCAAGGATCTTGTTGATAAGGGTGGATTTTCCAGCATTTGGCCGCCCTATCACCGCGATTTGCAGCGGCTTTTTTGCGGTCGGGTAGTGGGCGGTTTCATCCGCGTCCAGTTCCGCCTCTTCCTCGGACAGGTCAAGGTCAACCAGCGGGGCATTCTCGGCCTCACGCTCGGCAAACTCACCCTCCAGGGGTTTCAGCTCGCGGTAGAGGTCATCCATCCCTTCGCCATGTTCGGCGGAGATGCGGATCGGTTCGCCAAGGCCAAGCGAATAGGCCTCCAACGCGCCGGAATCGCCGGCCTTGCCTTCGGCCTTGTTGACCGCAAGGAACACGCGGGCGTTCTTCTTGCGCAGGATGTCGGCGAAAACCTCATCCGTCGGGGTCACGCCGACGCGACCGTCGATCACGAACAGGCAGGCATCGGCCATTTCCACCGCGCGTTCGGTCAGGCGGCGCATCCGGCCTTGCAGGCTGTCATCGGTGACTTCCTCAAGCCCTGCCGTGTCAATCACGGTGAAGCGCATGTCGAACAGCTTGGCATCCCCTTCGCGCAGGTCGCGGGTCACGCCGGGCTGGTCATCGACCAGCGCGAGCTTGCGCCCGACAAGGCGGTTGAAGAGGGTCGACTTGCCCACATTGGGGCGGCCCACGATGGCGAGGGTAAAGCTCATGGTTCTGGTCCGGCAATGGCGAAGCGGTTGCCATACACGGGTTACACCCTAGCGGAAAGCGTGAAGTTGCCCGTTGCCGCCCACCACATAGAGAACCCCGCCCGCCACCGCAGGCTGCGCTGCCGCGCCATCCGGGATTTCGGCGGTGTGGGTCAGTCTGCCATCGGTCGGATCAAAGGCGCGCAGAAGCCCGTCCGAAGACACGACCATGATCCGCCCGCCCGCAAGCACGGGACCGTAATGGGCATAGATCGCCTTGCGCCGCTTGATCTTGTCTTTGGTGTAATACGGCATCTCGACAGCCCAGATCACCTCGCCCGTAGACGCGTCGAGCCGGACAAGTTCGGCCTGGTCATTGACCAGGAACAGCGACCCGCCGCCAACAGCCACCGGGCCAAGCGCGCCTTCGCCCGCCGACCAGATCCGCTCACCCGAGGAGGCCGACATCGCGACGGTGCGGCCCGCGGCAGAGCCTGCGTAAAGCACTTTGCCGTCGATCACGGCATCGCCCGTCACGTCAGCGGTGAAGGCATAGGCGCGGCCCAGCCGCTTGCCCGCCAGCGAGGCCTGCCAGATCTTGGTGCCGCCGCCGATCTTGAGAACGGCCATCAGATCGCCCGCGCTGGTCGGGAAGATCACCGCGCGGTCGCCAACTGTGGGGGCGGCGGTGCCAACATAACCTGCAGTGCCGGGAGTGCCGACCACGCGCCAGATCACCTTGCCGTTCGCTGCCGAAATCGCCCAGGCCGACCCGTCGCGACCGCTGACATAGACAGCCTCGCCATCGGTTGCGGGGGCGCCAGACACCGGTGCATCCACACGCTGCCGCCACAGAATCCGGCCCGAGGCGGTATCCAGTGCCACAACCTCGCCAAAGCCGGTGGTGACGAACAGCCGGTCACCGCCCACGGCAAGCCCGCCGCCAGATACGCCACCGCCCACATCAAAGTCTGCCGTCAGGTCAGCGGTCCAGACGACCTGCCCCCCCGTCGACGTGGCCGCGACCATTGCACCCGCGTCCATCGTGAAGATTCGCCCGCCCGACACCACAGGAGCGGCGACGATGCGGTTCTTGCGGCTGCTGCCCGACCCGATGGTCGCGGTCCAGATCCGTGACGGGGCGGGGCTGAGGGCCGAATGCGGCATCAGGTGCCGGGAATTGCCTGCACGGTGTGTCCAGTCCGAAGAGTTGGTCTGGCCGGGAAGGGAAATCGCTTGGCTTTGGTTTTCCGCTTCGGCGGGGGCGGTCGGGGCGGGTTGGCCTTCGACCGGGATGCTTGCGTCCAGATCGGCCCGGACCGGGAAGCGTTCCCCTTGCAAGATCACCTCGCGTTCGGCACAGGCCGCCAGAAGCGCCAGAAGCCCCACGCCTGCAATCACCCTGCCTGCTGTTTGCCGGATCGTCATGCCTGCCACCTGAAGCCCTTCCGTTGCACCATCATCGCACGTCGCTTAGCCCGAGGTGCTTTGCGGCACTGTACCACCAAGCGCCACTACCATCTGTCCCAGCCGCGCCCGCAGTGCGCCCGACGCTTCCTGGTCTTGCATCAGGGTGGTCATCGCAGCGATGGCTTCGTCATTCTTGCCCTCTTCGATCAGAAGATAGGCCAGCATTTCCTCGGCCAGGGCGCGGTAGGGCCGGCCCGGCACGGCGATGGACTGAAGCGCCGTACGGCGGTCTGCCAGCGGCGTATCGGCCCCGGCGACCAGTACCCGGCGCAGAACGGCAAGGTCGCGGTACCCTGGCGACAGCGTGGTATTGGCCACCACCACATCGAGGGCCGCAAGCGTTGCGGCGCGGTCTTCGTCGGGGTCCGAGGCGAGGATCAGCTGCAGCAGGGCCGCTTGTTCCCCATCGGTCGGGATGGCGGACAAGGCGGCGCGGCGTTCTTCCGGTGTGCCCTGGTCAAGCGCGTCGATGATCGCATCGCCAAATGCCTCGGCCCGCGCTTCGGCACGGGACTTTGACCATTCGGTCCAGGCTGCACCACCGACCACGGCCACGACCAAAACGCCACCGATCCAGCCGTATTTGCGAAACAGCCCGAACAGCCGATCGCGCCGCACCTCTTCGGTGACTTCCTCGATGAAACTGTCGGGATTGCTCAACGACGTGGTTCCTGTGCTTTGGCCGCGGTGCCGGGGCCCTGACCTTTGTCTTCTGTTGTCCCCGTCTTACAGGCAAAGCCGTCGGGTTGCCAAGCCCTGCCCCACCCGACGGCGGACTGTCCCCGGTCAGAATTCCGTGGGCATCCCCAAAGCACGACGGAACGCCGGGATCCATTCCACATAGTCCTGCGGTAAGGTGCCCATGGCATACATCTCTTCCAGGATAGCGAGAGCCTCTTGGTTCACCTCGGTCGGGTCCTGCAGAAGGACCGCCTTGAGATCCAGCGCGCGCACGAGATCAAGGCGGAACCACACGTCATCAGGATAGGCCGCCGACAGATCTCGCATGATCGTGAGGCTCATTTCCTGATTATCCAAAGCGGACTGCATCTCGCCAATCTCGGCCAGCATCAGGGACACGCGTTCGTAACTGGTGGCAAGGCTGCGGTACCAGCCGACATTGCTGGGGTCCTGCTGGACCAGCCAATCCCGCAGGGCAAGGCAATCCTGCTGGCTTTTGAGCGCGGCCCTTGCGTCGCCCGTCGCGGCCTGCGCATCGCCCAGCCGACCCAGCGCCACGGCAAGGTCGGATGCCCAGGTGGTCGAGAAGGAATCGATGTCCAGAAGCCTGCTGCCGACCGCCACCATGGTGCCGAAGGTGCCGACCGCAGCGGCATTGTCGCCAAGTGCGACCTGCGCGTCGCCCAGTCGGTTCAGAGTGACAAGGTGGTCATGGATATGGTCGGGGACATCGGGCGCAATCTGCAGCAAGCGGTCAACGGTCTGCAGGGACTGCTGGCCGACAATCAGCGCTTCGTCAAAGCGGCCAAGGTCCATCAGGCTGGCCGCGTGTTCATTCTGGGCGATGGACAGGTCGCGGAGCGCGAAAACCTCGTCCGGGGTCGCCCCGACCATTTCGAAGCGCAGCGCCACGGATTCGGCGATCAGGGGTTCAGCCTCGGCAGCGTTGCCGTCGCCGGTGTAAAGTTCGGCCAGTTTGGTCAGCGAAAGGGTCACGTCACGCTTGTATTGCAGGACGGTCGGGTCCGCCGCGACCACGGACCGGCGCAGCGCCAACGCCTCGGTGTGCATCTGCATCGCTCCGGCACGGTCACCCATGGCGGCACGGACGTCACCGATCTTTTCCAGCGCCACGCCCAGATCGCGCTGGCGTGGCAGGTTCTGCGGATCAAGTGCGACAATCCCTTCGCGCAGGCTGCGCGCGCGTTCCTGTGCGGCAAGGGCCGAGGCAAAGTCATTCTGGTTGAAATAAGTGTCGCCAAGCCGTTCATGGCTGACCGACAGATCGCGCTGCCACAGCATGTTCGTGGGATCGAGGGCTGCAAGGTTTTCCCGGATCGCCACAGCGGCCTGATGCGCCAGCAAGGCCGAGTCGATGTCGCCCCGCAGCGCGTTGATGTCGCCGATCCGTTCAAAGGTCACGGACAGATCGCGCTGGCGCAGCTTGTTGTCGGGATCAAGTGCGGCCAGTTCCTCACGGATCGCGAGCGCCAGCCCATAGGATTCAAGGCCGGCATCAGGGTCGCCATTCGCCACCAGCATATCGCCGATCCGTTCATAGCTGACCGACAGGTCACGGCGGATCGTCTCGTCTCCGGGGTATTCGGCGGCCAGCGCCTCGGTGATTTCAAGCGATACCGCGAAGGCGGCGCTGGCGCCGGCCTTGTCGCCCATTGCCACCAGCACATCGCCCAGCCGTTCCTGCGTGAAGGCAACGTCGCGGCGGTAGGTGATGCTTCCGGGGTCCTGGGCCAACAGCGCCTCGGCCATGGCGAGCGCGTCCTTGTGGGCCTGCAGTGCGCCGGTGAAGTCGTTGTTGGCAAAACGGATTTCGCCCACCTTGTTGCGGGCGACCTGACCGTCGCGCATCAGGTCGGGATCGTCGGGCATCTGGTCGGCTTGCCAATCGGAAAACTCCAGCGCGCTGGAATAGGCGGCTTCGGCTTCCTTGAGGAACCCCTGCTGCTGCAGCACGTTGCCGACGCTGTTCAGGGACCACACCAGTTCGCGTACCCAACCCACATCGGTGGGGTCTGCCTCGACCCGCGCCTGGGCGTATTGGCTGCGGCGGGTGAAGGCGTCGAGGGCCGCACGGGTGTTGCCGGCCACAAGCTGCAATTCGCCAAGGTCGGTCAGCGCCAGCATGTAGTTGAACTGGGTGTCTCGGTCGAGCGCTTCGCCTTCGATCTCGCCATACAGAGTGACGGCCTTGCCAAGGTCGGCAATCGCAAGATCATAGCGCAGGTCGGTCCGGGCCGCGTTGGCGTTCAGCATGTGGGTCGCCGCTTCGGACAAGGTGCGCGATACATAGGTTTCGCGAATCGAGGTGCGGGCGGTTGCGTCAATCTCAGCCGCTTCGGTCAGGAGGGAGCGGGCAGCGTCAAAGGCACCCAAGGTCAGTTGTTCTTCGGCCTTGACGCGCAAGTCGGCCACGCGGGGATCATCGGACTGGAAGCGCTGGAGTTCGGTCTGGAACTGTTCGTAGCCAAGCGCCGCTTCCAGCAGAAGGCGCGCGCGTTCTTCTGGGGTCTGGTCGCCCAGATCAGCGGACAGGAGGGCTGCGTAAAGCGGGGCCAGCGGCAGACCGCGTTCGGCGGCCAGTGTCTCAACCTCAGCCCGCAGGTCGGGGGTGAGGTCGGCCATCGCGATCAAGAGCTGGTCGCGTTCGGGCAAGACACCTTCGTCGATGAAGAAGATCGGCTTTGGCAGACCGCTTTCGATATAGGGCAACTGCTTGCCGCGGCTTCGGTCATAGACATCCTGCTGCACCAGGGTAAGCGCGGTCTTGAGTTCGACTCCCGCGGTCGAGAAGTGCCGGACCAGGGCCGCGGTGAAGGGCGAGTTCTCTTCGTCGCCGTCCGATGCAGTCTCGTTCGGGGCGGCGGCAAAAGCGAAGACGACGCCATCCGCGCGGCCGATCCGGCCAAGGCCCGGGGTCGGCGTGCCGGCCGGGACCGGCTCGGCATCGTCCAGCGCGCCAGCGCTGCGCCCATCGGCAACGCCCCCGGCGAAGGGGTCATCGCGGCAGGCGTCCAGAAGGACGATGGCCACCGGGGCCACGGCCCGCAATACCTCTTGTGCCTCGGACAAGGGCAGTGCGGTGGCGGCAAGCGCTTCGGGTGAGGAGCCGTCAGCATCGGTGGGCAAAAGGTAATTCACCCCGTCAAGTGCCACGCCATGACCGGCGAAGAAGAGAAGCGCCACATCGGCCCCGGCGGCGTCTTCCTTGAAGTCGTCCAACGCGCGGCGCATCCGGCGCAAATCACGGTCGGTTTCGACGAACACCTCGAAATCCAGCTTTTCCAGCAGGTCTTCCATCGCGCGGGCATCGTTCGCGGGGTTCGTGAGCGGGCGGATCAGGCTGTAATCTTCCGCCGCAAGCACCAGCGCCACGCGCTTTTCTGCCAGCGCAGCCGTCACCAGCCCCAGCCAGACGAAAAGCCCAAGCACCACGCGCCGCATCATGACCCACCCCATCAGCGTTGCCGCAGTCTGGCCAAGCCTGACCGGGTGGTCAAAGGAAAAAGCCTGTCATCTGGGCAGCTTCACGCGAGTTTGGGGTCAAGCGGCGGCTTCGGTCTCTTCCTCGGCCGACTGGCGTTCCCACATGGCGGCATAGCGGCCATTGCGGGCCAGCAGCTCTTCATGGCGGCCCTGTTCGACGATCCGGCCCGCTTCCAGCACGATGATCAGGTCGGCATCGGCAATGGTGGAAAGCCGGTGGGCAATCGTGATGACGCTGCGCCCCTGCCCCATGTCGCGCAGGGAATCCTGGATCGACCGTTCGGTCTGGGTGTCCAGCGCGCTTGTCGCCTCGTCAAGGATCAGCAGCGGCGGGTTCTTCAGCAGGGTGCGGGCAATGCCCACCCGTTGCTTTTCGCCGCCCGAAAGCTTCAGCCCGCGTTCGCCGACCGTGGTGTCATAGCCCTGCGGCAAGCCCAACACGAAATCATGAATTTTGGCGGCCTTCGCGGCTGTCTCGATCTCGGCCCGGGTGGCGTCGGCCCGGCCATAGGCGATGTTGTAAAGGATCGTGTCGTTGAACAGGACCGTGTCCTGCGGCACGACGCCAATCGCCTGATGCAGCGAGCTTTGGGTGACCTGCCGGATGTCCTGCCCGTCAACGAGGATGGCCCCGCTCTGGATGTCGTAGAACCGGAAGAGAAGCCGCCCGATGGTGGATTTGCCCGACCCCGAGGTGCCGACAAGCGCCACCTTTTGGCCCGGGCCCACGCGAAAGCTGATGCCCTTCAGGATTTCCCGTTCGGGTTCATAGCTGAAGTGGACGTTGTCAAAGACGATCTCGCCGCCCGTCACCCGCAGATCGGGGGCGCCGGGGGCATCGGTCACCTCGGCTGGCTGGCCCAGAAGGCCGAACATTTCGCCCATGTCGACCAGCGCCTGCCGGATTTCGCGGTAGACCGTGCCAAGGAAGTTCAGCGGCATGGTGATCTGGATCATGTAGGCGTTGACCATGACAAAATCGCCCACCGTCAGAGTGCCCGCCTGCACGCCAAGCGCGCTCATCACCATGACGATCACCAGACCCGTCGTGATGAGGAAGGCCTGACCCACGTTCAGGAAGGACAGCGACAGGCCAGTTTTCACCGCCGCCGTTTCATACTGCCGCATGGCACCGTCATAGCGGTCAGCCTCACGCGTCTCGGCGTTGAAATACTTGACGGTTTCGAAGTTCAAGAGGCTGTCGATGGCCTTCTGGTTGGCGTCGGTGTCCTGATCGTTCATCTCGCGCCGAAGCTTCACCCGCCACTCGGTGACCTTGAAGGTGAAGGTGACATAGAGGGTGATGGTGACGATGACGACGGCGGCGTATTCCCAGCCGAAGACCACGGCGAAGATCACCGACACCATGGTCAGTTCAAGGATCAGCGGCCCGATGGAAAACAGCAGGAAGCGCAGCAGGAAGTCTACACCCTTGACCCCGCGCTCGATGATCCGGCTTAGGCCGCCGGTCTTGCGGGTGATGTGATAGCGCAGGGACAGGCGGTGGATATGCGCGAAGGTCTCGATCGCCAGGCGGCGGATGGCGCGCTGGCCGACGCGGACAAAGACCGCATCCCGCAATTCGCCAAAGACCACGGCGCCCAGACGTGCCAGCCCGTAGGCGACCACCAGCCCCGCAGCGCCAAGGCCAAGGATCATGCCGGTGTCGGGGGCAACCCCGGACAGATGATCCACCGCCAGCTTGTAGATCCAGGGCGTCGTGACCGACACCAGCTTGGCCGCCAGCAGGAACACCAGCGCCAGCACGACGCGCCGCTTCACCCAAGGTTGGCCTTCGGGCCAAAGGTAGGGCGCCACGCGGCGCAGGGTGGACATTCCGGACGCAGGATTGGCGGGCATATCGGCAGAGGTGGCAGTGGATCGGCGCATTGTGTTTTCCTGGAGAAGCCCCCAGCAGGACGGGCGTTGCGAAAAGGCCTGGGTTCGGTTAGTTTACTTCAACACTTCTTGAATAGTTGAAGGATGGAGCGAAGTAAAGTGGATCGGACGCAAGCCCTTTCGGCGCTTTCAGCCTTGGCAAATGAAACCCGGCTTGACCTGATCCGCATGCTGATGCCTGCGGGGGATGCTGGTATGCCTGCCGGACAGATTGCGCAAGCCCTTGGTCTTACCGCGCCGCGCCTGTCGTTCCACCTTGCCGCGATGGAGCAGGCGGGCCTGCTGCGGTCACGCAAGCTGGCGCGCAATGTGATCTATTCGGTGGATGCCACCGGGATCGGGCGGACGATTTCCTATCTCTTGAACGACTGCTGCCACGACCACCCCGAGGTGCTTGCCGCCTGCGCGCATGGCAGCGCCACGCGGGCCTGCCATCACGGGGCGGTGGATGTCCCGGCAACGGGCACAGAGAACACCTGACCGGGGTAGATCAGGTTCGGGTCCTTGATCTTTTCCCGGTTCGCCTCGAACACCTGCACATAGAGCACCCCATCGCCATAGCGTTCCTGTGCGATCCCCCACAGGGTAAAGCCGGGCTGGACAGTCACAGTGACCGGTGCTGTCGCGGGAACAGTCTCACCCGCCGTATCGAGCACGGGTTCGGCCTTGGGGGCTTGCGGGTCAGCGGTACTCGCGTCAACGGCCGTGGCATCGGCCATTTCGGCGGGCTCTGCCGGGCTTTCCGTCGGGGTGGCATCTGCGACTGCCGCAGGCGCAGCCGCCGTGTCCGGGGAAGAGTCCGCTGTGGCATCCGGCGCGGCGTCTGTGACCGGCGCAGAGCCCGTGTCGGGCCCTGCCGCAGCCCCGGCCACTGCCGCCAGCGCCTCAAGCGTTTCGCGTTTGAACGGTGTCTCGAACCGCGAGATGACCTTGCCGTCCGCATCTAGCTGGTCCACGCGCAAGGTGTAGATCCCCGGCACAGTATCGCCCAGTTCCACCAGCCAGCGGCCATCTTCAGGAACCAGAAGTGTCGCCTTTTCGGCATTGTCGACATAAAGCCGCAAGGTCGTCCCCGGCCCTCCGCGCCCGCCGACCTGAACCGCCCCTTCGGGCGAATAGGCGATGGTGTCGATCATCACATTCGACATCAGCACAGGGTCGGACGCCGCCGGATCCTGAAGCACAACCGCGCCGTCATCCGTCAGAAGCAATGCTGCCGGAGCATCAGGGGCAATGGTTCCTTGCGGCGCTGCGGGCTCTGCGGTGGCTGTTTCCTCTGCCTCTGGCTCTGCTGCGGCGACCACCGGGCCGGCTATGGGACCAAGGGCCACAGTGTCAGAGGCAACAAGGGTTTCCCCGGCGGCGGAGGTCATCGACAGTTCCATCAGGCTTGGGTCGGTGTTTGGGGCCAGTGTGAACAGAAGGGCAAATTCTCCTGAGGCCCCGGCCTCGCCGCTGGCGACGACGGCGCCATCGACCAGGATTTCGACCCGCGCGCCGGGTTGGGCAAGCCCGGCCACCAGCCCCTCACCATCCGACGACACGCGCCATGCATCGATCTTTGGCAGGTCGGAGGCGGCTTCGGCGGCATCCGGGCCAGTGTCTTCGGCGGTTTCCTCGGCGGCTTCCTCGGCGGCGTCAGACCCGGCTTCAGGCGCGGCTTCGGGGGCAGGTTCAGCGGCAGTCTCTGGGGCGGTTTCAGCGGCAGTTTCGGGCTGGGCCAGAGGTGTTTCCGGGGTGGAGGCGACTGCGGCCGGTTCCGAAACCACGGCATCCGCGGCGTCTGAGGCCGCCATCGGGGCTTCGGCCGGTTGTGACGACTGCCAGATCAGATACCCGGCCCCGATGGCAAGCGCGCCGCCGGCCCCAATAATCGCAGCCTTCGTTCCAGTGCCCAAGGCGCTCCATGCCGACATCCGTGTCTTCCCCCTTGGTCGCGCCACTTTGTCCCGCGCGACTTTCCTTGTTGTCAGGAATCTTTATATCTGGCCCTAAAGCAATCGTTTTCGGGATGTCTTCATGACCTATGCCTCCGTCTGCGTCTTCTGTGGCTCGCGATCAGGCCTGCGTCCGGCCTATGTGGCGGCCGCACAGGAGCTTGGGGCGGCGATGGCCCGCAACGGCTGGCGGCTGGTCTATGGTGCCGGAGATGTGGGCCTGATGGGCGAGGTGGCGCGCGCCGCCATTGCCGCAGGGGCGCCAAGTCTTGGCGTGATCCCCACGCATCTTCTGGCCCGAGAGAAGGGCAAGCGCGACCTGTCCACCCTGATCATCACCGAGGACATGCATGAGCGGAAGAAGGTCATGTTCATGAACTCGGACGCCGTGGTCGTGCTGCCGGGGGGTGCGGGGTCTTTGGATGAGTTCTTCGAGGTGCTGACCTGGGCGCAGATCGGGCTGCATGGCAAGCCGATCTTCCTGCTGGACGTGGACGGCTACTGGCAGCCCCTGTTGTCGCTGATCAACCACGTCATTGCCGAGGGTTTCGCGGCCCCCTCGCTGCTGGGCCTGTTTGCAACCGTCCCGGACGTGGCCGCGCTGGAGACGGCATTGCTTGCAGCCGATGGCTGGCAGACGGCCAAAGCCGCCGCGATCTGAAGGACCCGCGCCTGATGTCCTCCGCCCCGGCGAACATCGCCTTCGTCACGATGGTCCGTGACGACCATTTCTTCCTGCGGCTGTGGGTAGAGCATTACGCCCGCCATGTGCCACGCCAGCACCTGTTCATCCTGCTGGACGGGTTTGACCAGACCCCGCCTGACTTTGCCGCCGGTTGCCAGATCATCACCCTGCCCCGCAGCACGCCCGGCCCGGGTTGGGACATGCGCCGCTGGAAAATGCTGGCCGATTTCAACGCCACGCTGCTGGGCCGGTTCGACGTGGTGGTGCTGAACGATGTGGACGAGATCATCGTGCCCGACCCAGCCAGCGGGATCAGCCTGCTGGAGGCCTTGGCCCGCGCGCGGGAGGTGGGGGTGATCACCCCCTTCGCGGTTGAGGTGGTGCACCGCTACGACATCTGCCCCGACCCGCTTGATCCCACCCAGCCGATCTTGCGACAGCGCCCGCATGTGCGGATACACTCATCCTATTCAAAGCCCTGTATTACATCTTTGCCGGTGCGCTGGTCGCTGGGCGGACACCAGTCGGACCATCCGACGCTGGAACTAGACCCTGCGCTGTATCTTTTTCACCTTCGCTTCGTTGACCGGGGCATGCTGCTGGCACGTCAGGCGACGCGCCAGGCTATCATGCAGACTGGCAACCCGGATGGGGCAATCGTCGCCGGGCCGGGCTGGTCAGACACAGTGGACGAGATTTCAGAATTTCTGCTTTCCCTGCAAACCTACGGTCACCCGGCCGAAAGTGACTTTCAATTTGGATGGCAACGCCGCCGGATGACCTCGGGCTGGCGACGGGCGCATGCTACGGGGATGTGGCATCAAGGCAAGGTCAACAACCGTAGCCGGACGTACATCGTCCCCGAACGGTTTCGCGATCTGATTTGAAGCAAGTCCGCAAGGCCCGTGAACCAGTTCCCCGCACCAGTCCGGCAATTGGCGAAAGCGACATTTCCTTCCGTTGCCAAGGAGGGACCTTGCAAGTCAGCCCCGGGTCGGCAACGGTTGCGAAGCGATAGCCTCGGCAAATGTCGCACAAGGCCTGCACGGGTCTCTGTCGTATCAACCTGAACTGAAGACAAGGTATGGCCGCCACCCCCAGCATCGCTTTCGTCACGATGGTCCGTGACGACAATTTCTTCCTGCGGCTGTGGGTTGAGCATTACGCCCGCCATGTGCCACGCCAGCACCTGTTCATCCTGCTGGACGGGTTTGACCAGACCCCGCCCGACTTTACTGCGGGCTGTCAGATCGTCACCCTGCCCCGCAGCACGCCCGGCCCGGGTTGGGACATGCGGCGCTGGAAAATGCTGGCCGATTTCAACGCCGCACTGCTGGGCCGGTTCGACGTGGTGGTGCTGAACGATGTGGACGAGATCATCGTGCCCGACCCGGCCAGCGGGATAAGCCTGCTGGACGCCTTGGCCCGCGCGCGGGACGTGGGGGTGATCACCCCCTTCGCGGTCGAGGTGGTGCACCGCTACGACATCTGCCCCGACCCGCTTGACCCCACCCAACCGATCTTGCGACAGCGCCCGCATGTGAGACTTAACGTCGCCTATGCCAAGCCCTGCATAACGGCAGTGCCGGTCCGCTGGAATCTTGGTGGCCACAGGTCAGACCATCCCCTGCTTGACCTTGATCCGGTGCTTTTTCTGTTCCACTTGCGGTTTGTCGATCGAGACATGTTGCTGGCGCGTCAGACAGCACGCCACACGATCATGCAGGCGACACGACCTGAAAACCCCGTTGTTGCCGGTATAGGATGGACCAAATCCGCGGGCGAGATTGAGGGTTTTCTGCTGTCCTTGCAGGAAAAAGGCGCACCGGCCGAGAGCGACTTTCAGTTTGGCTGGCAGCGCAGACGGATGACGACCGGTTGGCGAAAGGACGAAGCATCGGGGTTTTGGCAGATGGGCAAAATCCATAATCGTCAGCGAACCTATGAAATTCCCGAAAGGTTCCGCGATCTGATTTAATCGTGTAATCGTTCAAGGCCCCATTTGGGCAGATTGTTCTGAATTGACTGCAACTTGGCAAAACTGGATGCAGGCCGCCAACGACGACCTGAGCCTTGCCCCCGCGACGACAACCTCCTGAGGAGTGGTGATGAATAGTCCCTCGCATGCCCGTCTTGATCTGCGTGACATTCCAGCGGCTATCGTCAACTTGCCCAGCCAGACTTTGCGGCGCGAGCATATGACTGCACTGTTCACGGGCCTCGGCATCCAACACCAATTCGTGGATGGCGTTTCCAAACATGGCAAGAAGCGCAATGTCGCAGCAGCGATGATCAAGGCGCATGACGCCTTTCCAGCAGCCCCTTTCCTGATCTGCGAAGATGACCTTTTGCTGATGCAGCCAGACGTTATCCTGCCAGCCCCACCAGCCGATGCAGATATCATCTATCTTGCCAAAAGCGATCATGGCTGCCTGCCTGACCGACCAGAGTACACAAAGCTTTATCGGCACCGGGCCTATGGCGGGCTGGCCTTGGCGGAAGCTTACAACGAGGATTATCTGCGTCTGTCTTCGATGATTTCGGCAATCGCCGTCCTGATCCTGTCCGAAAGAGGACGGCTGCGCTACCGCGAGGAGCTTCGCAAAGCGTACAACCGCGAAACGGCCATCGACATCCGCTATGCTTTCGCCATGCCAGACTTGCGCGTTTACGCCCCGCGCTTGCCGCTTTTTGCCGAGGACATGGCGCTGCAGCCCGGCCCGAAGCGCAACGAAGAGCGACGGCTGATAACCCACACGCCTTTGCCGGTGTCCTATGAAGGGGAACGGCGGATCAGCGAAGGCAGGCTGTTCCGGATCGACGTCTGCGCGCGCCGCAATCCGGCCAACGGGGCGTTGGAGTGGGAGGTGGTGCAGGCTTGGCCCAATCTGGGCGCAGGAGAGGGTTCCGCTGCCGAGGACCCGGACTGAATACTAGGAAAGCGCAGTATGGATTGACCCGCCAGAATGACATCTGGCGGGTCTGAATGGTCTTGGCGAAGTGAGCTTACAGCTTGGCCGCCACAGCTTCCCAGTTCACCAGCTTTTCAAGGAAGTTGGCAAGATAGGCCGGGCGCTTGTTGCGGAAGTCGATGTAGTAGCTGTGCTCCCACACGTCGCAGCCCAGAAGGGCCGTCTGGCCAAAGCACAGCGGGTTCACGCCGTTTTCGGTCTTGGTGACCTTGAGGCTGCCGTCCTTGTCCTTGACCAGCCAGGCCCAGCCCGAGCCGAATTGCCCGGCCCCTGCGGCGGCGAAGTCGTCCTTGAACTTCTGGACCGACCCAAACGCGTCAACCAGCGCCTTTTCCAGCGCGCCGGGCATCTTCTTCGCCTCACCCGGACCCATCACTTCCCAAAACAGGTTGTGGTTCCAGTGCTGGCTGGCGTTGTTGAAGATGCCGTTCTGGGCGACGGCCCCGGCCTGATAGGTGCCGCGCACGATGTCATCGAGCGATTTGGTTTCCCACTCGGTGCCGGCAATCAGCTTGTTCCCGTTATCCACATAGGCCTTGTGGTGCAGGTCGTGGTGATACTCCAGCGTCTCCTTCGACATGCCGAGGGCGGCCAGGGCATCATGTGCATAGGGAAGATCGGGAAGGGTGAAGGCCATTGGCTTATCCTTTCGGGGATGTTTGGGGATATACAGCAGATAGGGGCCGGGGGCGCCATGGGTCAAGGGCAGGCGCGTCAGTGTCGGCGGTAATTCACTTGGCCGACACCGTGCAGCGACCCTCACCGCTGAAGGTGTTGTCATAACCGCCCGGATGCGCGCGCAGCTTGGCGGGCTTTCCATTGGTGAAGTAGGACAGGGTGTAAAAGAAGCGCGGCGCCTGCCCGTTGTTGCGGGCAGTGATATCCCAGGAGAATGTTTTGCGTACCCTGGTTTCGCTGGTCAGTTCTGCGGCGATCGGCTTGCCGTAGAAATGCTCGATCAGCGGATCGTAGACCAGCAATTCACCGGTTTCCTCATTCGAGATGAGATAGACGACCGAGGGCACCCAGCCACCACCCCGCGCGCGGCTTTCCTCAAAGCGACACTCATACTGGGTTACCTTTGCCGACACCCCAGAGACCGTGCCAAAGACCGTCAAGGCCGCAAGGCCCAGTGCTGCTGCAATACGCATGATTACCTTTTGTTCAGAGCCATGCGCGGGATGGTGACAGGACCACCATCCATGTCAAGGCAGCGCGTGCCCTTTAGCGGGCGGCATTTGCAAGGAGATCAAAGACATACCGCGCGACGGATCTGAACGCGACCAGCGTGAATCCGGCATCGTCGCGCCAAAGGGCGCAGGCCACCTGCGCTGCGCGCGACCGGCGCATCTCGCCCGCATCCAGCCGGTCAAGGTCGACCGGGACAAGCTTGCGGAGAACCTCGACAGCTTCGGGTCCTTCGATCCTGAATACCGCACGGGCGTCAGACACATCAACGCACAGATGGTGCTGTTCAGCCAACCCCTTGCCAATGTCTTCCATCGCCTTGGCGACCTTGTCGTAGGGCAGGATCAGCAGATATTCGTCCGGGCTCATCCAGGCGCAGGCGTTGGCACCGGCAACCTCGATCCGGCGCTGCGCCGGAACCTTGGTGCCAACGGCCGCTTTCACCGCCTTGTCGAGCCCCTTCAAGCCCTTGCCCCGCAAGGTGATCATGCCCAGCGGGCCGATTTCGCGGACGGTCGCAGCGCCTGCAAAATGCGCGCCGCCAAGGGCGGATACTGGATCAGACATTCTGCTTTTCCCCATCCTTGTCGTAGAAAACCGTGTCGCGCACCCGCGCCTTCACCGTGCCGCCTGCGACGGTGTTGAACTCCACCACCTCGCCCATCCGGTCGGGGCCGTGTTTCAAGAGGCCCATCGCGATGCCGCGGTTCAAGGTGGGCGAGTGGTAGGTCGAGGTGACCCGCCCTTGGGTGTTGCGCTGGCCGTTCGCGTTGACCCCGTCGGCAATCACATAGGCTCCATCGGGAATGACCGACCCGTCAAGCGTTTCGAAGCCCACAAGTTTCCAGCGGTCCGGGCTGGCAAGGAAGCTGCGTTCCTGACCGCGCTTGCCCAGGAAATCCGCCTTCTTTTTCGAGATTGCCCAGTCAAGGCCAAGGTCTTGCGGAATGACGGTGCCATCCGTTTCGTCCCCGATCATGATGAAGCCCTTTTCAGCCCGCATCACATGCAGCGCTTCGGTCCCGTAGGGCATTGCGCCAAGGGACTGCCCCGCCGCCATGCAGGCGGCCCAGAAGGCGGCGCCATGGCTGGCGGGGATGGCGATTTCGTAGGAAAGCTCACCCGAGAAGCTGATCCGGTAGACCCGCACCGGGAAGCCGCCCAGAGTGCCGTCCTTCCACTGCATGAAAGGGAGCGCTTCCCTGGATACATCCATGCCGCCAAGGGCTTGCAGCAGCTTTCTGGCGTTGGGGCCGACGACGGCGACCTGGGCATATTGTTCGGTGACATTGGCCGTGTAGACCTGCCAATCCCACCATTCGCACTGAAGCCAGTCTTCCATCCACGCGTGGATCCGGTCAGCGCCGCCTGATGTGGTGTGGCACAGCCAGGTGTCTTCGTCGATCCTTGCGACCACGCCGTCATCGGATAGGAAGCCCTGTTCGTTGCACATCAGGCCATAGCGGCATTTGCCAACCGGAAGCGTGCTCATCACGCCGGTATAAAGCATGTCGAGGAAGCGTCCGGCGTCCGGGCCCTTGACGATGATCTTGCCAAGGGTTGAGGCGTCAAGCAGGCCAAGGTTTGACCTTGTGTTCAGAACCTCACGGTGGACGGCCTGTTCGTGGGTCTCCCCTGCCCGGGGGAAGCAGTAGGGGCGGCGCCAAAGGCCGACGGGTTCGAAATAGGCACCTGACCGTTCGTGCGCTTCATGCATCGGTGTCCGGCGGAGCGGCTGGAAAATGTCACCCCGCGCCTCACCCGCCAGCGTGCCGAGGGTGACGGGCGTGTAGGGCGGACGGAAAGTGGTGGTTCCCACTTGGGGAATCTCTTGACCCAACGCATCAGCAAGCACGGCGAGTCCGTTGATATTGCTGAGTTTACCCTGATCCGTCGCCATGCCAAGCGTGGTATAGCGTTTGGTATGTTCGACCGATTGATAGCCCTCACGCGCGGCAAGCTGGACGTCGGAGACCTTGACGTCGTTCTGGTAGTCCAGCCACATCTTGGAGCGCAGGCTGATCGGTGCCCCCTGCGGCATGACCCAGACCGGCGGGATGACGACGCTGTCCTCCGGCTTGGCCGCAGACTTGGCTGTTTTGGTCTTGGCATTCCCGACAGATGCAATCGACATTAGCGCTAGCTGGCCCGCAGCAGCGCCGACGCACGAAACCATGGCGCTGCCATCGTGGTTCACGGGCGGGCGTGCAGGATCGGGGACGAAGGCCGAGATCGTGTCATCCCAGGTAAGCTTGCCGCCACAGTGGCTCCACAGATGCACGACGGGGGACCAGCCGCCAGACATGGCAACGGCCTCGCAGGAGATCGTCTCAAGCACGGCCCCCTCGCCCGCCTGCGCGCAGATGGTGACGCCGGTCACACGCTTGCCGCCTTTGACCGAAGCGATGGCGCGACCCGTCAGCACGCGGATGCCTGCGGCCCGTGCCGCCTCGGGCAAGGCGCCAGTGGCGGTCTCGCGGGCGTCAAGAATGGCGGGAACGTCCAGCCCCGCGGCCTTGAGCGCAAGCGCGGTCAGATAGGCGCTGTCGTTGTTGGTTACCACGACGGTGCGGTCACCGGGCGACACGGCGTAGTTGGTGACATAGTCGCGCACCGCCGAGGCCAGCATGACGCCCGGGACGTCGTTCCCGGCAAAGGACAGCGGGCGTTCGATGGCACCTGTGGCAGCTATGATATGGCCGGCCCGGATGCGCCACAGCCGCTGACGCGGACGGCCGTCGCCGGGGGTATGGTCGGACAGGTGTTCATCGGCCAGTACATAGCCGTGGTCATAGACACCAAAGCCGCAGGTTCGGGTGCGGATCGTCACATTGTCGCGGGCGCGCAGGTCAGCCTCGACCGCGTCAAGCCAGACTTGAACGGGTTTGCCCTGCACCTCACCCTCGTCAACCGGGGTGCGGCCGCCAAGCGTCGGGGTCTGTTCCAGAAGGATCACTCGCTGGCCCGCGTCGGCTGCGGCTTTGACGGCCAGAAGGCCCGCCACACCGCCCCCGATGACCAGCACGTCGCAGAAGGCATAGGCCTGTTCATAGCGGTCAACGTCGCTCTCCGTGGGCGCTTTGCCAAGACCGGCCGAGCGGCGGATGATCGGTTCGAAGACATGCTTCCAGAACGGGCGCGGGTGGATGAAGGTCTTGTAGTAAAACCCGGCGGGCAGGAAACGGGCGGCGTAGTTGTTCACCACGCCCACGTCGAATTCGAGCGATGGCCAGTGGTTCTGGCTGGTCGCCTCCAGCCCGTCGAACAGTTCGGTCGTGGTGGTGCGCTGGTTCGGTTCCAGCCGGGCACCGGACCCAAGATTGACCAGCGCGTTCGGCTCTTCCGGGCCCGAGGCGACGATGCCGCGAGGGCGGTGATATTTGAAGCTGCGCCCGACCAGCATCTGGTCATTGGCCAGAAGGGCCGCGGCAAGGGTATCGCCGTGGTAGCCGCGCAGGCGCTTGCCGTTGAAGGTGAATTCGACTGCGGCACTCCGGTCGATCAGGCGGCCGCCCTTGGAAAGACGGGTGCTCATTTCATGCCCTTTCCGTCGGGTTGCCAGTCAGGACGTCGGGCCTTGATCTTGGCGATGATGTCGGGGGGCGGTTCGGATACCTGTGCCGGGTAGGTGCCGAAGACTTCCAGCGTGGCGGTGCAGCGGGCGGCAAGGAACCACTTGCCGCAGCCATAGCTGTGGCGCCAGCGTTCAAAATGCACGCCCTTGGGGTTCTTGCGGGCGAACATGTAGGCCTCGAACTCCTCCGGCGAGGCTCCGGGGCCGAAGCGTTTCAGGTGTGCCTCATAGCCGGGGGAAAGTTCGGTCTCGTCGGCCATGATACCGCAGCAGGGACATTCAAGGATCAGCATGTGCGGTCTCCGGAACAAACGAAGGCGGGCAAAACGAAGGCGGGCACCCGGAGGTGCCCGCCATAGGCAGTGTCAAAGGTGTGGGGTACCGCTGCCTTAGGGGTTGGCAGGGGCCACGGGTGCTGCATCAGGCGCTGGTGCGGCATCGGGCGCAGGTGCGACGGGATCAACCGTACCAGTGTCGGGCACAACAGCGTCTGGTGCTGCTGCGTCAGGCGCAGGGGCAGTGTCAGCCGGGGCGGCTGCATCCGGGGCGGGCGCGGGCGCGTCTGCTGCCGGGGCGTTGTTGTTTTCAATGCTGACATCCGGCGAGGAAGTCGGGACGACGGACTCGCCATCACGTCCTGCAAAGATCGCATAGGCCAGAAGGGCCACAACGACGAAGACAGCGGCGACGAGAAGGCCGGTGCCGAAGCCACCGCCTGAACTTGGACGCCGTTCGGCAGGCGATTCGACATGAACGCTCGTGCGGGTGTATTCGTCCCGCGGGGCGCCCGGCGCAACGCCGGATACGGGTGAAGCGGAACCGGGTGGGGTGTATTGATCTGACATTTGGATGTCTCCTGCAGATTAAACTCTGCATAGGCAACGCACCCGTTCGCCATCTGGTTCCCAAAGCCGCCCATCAGTGCGCTACCCCGGCCGCCACTGACTCATCGATGAACTGACCTTCCTTGAAGCGCCACATGTTGAACGCCTCGGCCAAGGGGCCGGGTTCGCCCCTTGCTATCAGGTCGGCCATCGCCCAGCCGGAGCCGGGGATCGCCTTGAAGCCGCCCGTACCCCAGCCGCAGTTAATGAAGCAATTGCCAAGGGGCGTCTTGGAGATCAGGGGGGAGCGGTCGCCGGTCATGTCGACGATCCCGCCCCATTGGCGCAGCATCTTCAGGCGGGAGAGCATCGGGAAGGTTTCGACGAGGGCGCGGAGCGTCTCCTCGATATGGTGGAACGACCCGCGCTGGGTGTAGTTGTTGAAGCCGTCGGTGCCGCCGCCAATCACCATCTCGCCCTTGTCGGACTGCGACATGTAGCCGTGGACAGTGTTGGCCATCACGACCACATCCATGCAGGGCTTGATCGGTTCGGAGACCAGTGCCTGCAAGGCCACAGCCTCGATCGGCAGGCGGAAGCCGGCCATCTCGGCCAGCTGGCCCGAGTGGCCGGCGACGACCATCCCCAGCTTCTTGCAGCCGATGAAGCCCTTGGTGGTGTCGACGCCGGTGACCTTGCCACCTTCCGACCGCACGCCTTTGACTTCGCAGTTCTGGATGATGTGCATGCCCATGTCGCTGCAGGCGCGGGCATAGCCCCAGGCCACGGCATCGTGCCGCCCGGTGCCACCGCGGGCCTGCCACAGCGCACCAAGGACCGGGTAGCGCGGGCCGTCGATGTTCAGGATCGGGCAAAGTTCCTTGACCCGGGCGGGCGAGATGAATTCCGTCGCCACGCCTTGCAGGGCGTTGGCGTGCTGGGTGCGGAGGTAGCCGCGCACCTCGTGATGCGTTTGTGCCAGCATCATCACGCCCCGGGGGCTGAACATGACGTTGTAGTTCAGGTCCTGGGACAGCGTCTCATAGAGCGAGCGCGACTTTTCGTAGATCGCGGCGGAAGGGTCCTGCAGGTAGTTCGACCGAATGATCGTGGTGTTGCGCCCGGTGTTGCCGCCGCCAAGCCAGCCCTTTTCGATGATCGCGACGTTGGTGATCCCGTGGTTCTTGCCAAGGTAATAGGCGGTGGCCAGACCATGCCCCCCGGCGCCGACTATGATGGCGTCATATGCCGCTTTCGGTTCGGGCGAGGCCCAGGCGCGTTCCCAGCCCATATGGTGGCGCAGCGCCTCACGGGCGATGGCGAAAACCGAATAACGCTTCATCGGGGCCTCATCACGGGCTGAACGGTGCCGGGTCTGCCGACAGGGTGGGTGTGGAACGATTGCGGGATATAGCCGCACCCGCGAGCGGCACAATCGGGAAATTTGCGACATTTGCCAAGGTGTCGCACGGACTGGGGCGAGGGTGTGGGTCTGAGGCGGGCCATGCGGCCGAATGCCCCTTTCTTGGCGCAGGCAGAACCACTATGTGACGGGCATGCAGGGTGGCGGGATCGGGCAAGTCATGGCGAACACGGGCTTCTGGGCACTGGCCGTGGTGCTGGCCGCAGTGGTGCTGGCGATCCTTGTCCTTGCCGCGCGGCGCGGCGGGACACGCGGGCTGCGCGGTGCGGCGGACATCGTGATCTACAAGGACCAGCTGGCCGAGATTGACCGCGATCTGGCGCGTGGCACGATCACCGCGGATGAGGCGACACGGCTGCGCGGCGAAGTGGGATATCGCCTGCTGGAGGCTGACCGGGCCGACGGCGGCGCGGCCATGGCGCGAAATGACGTGGCACCGGGCGGCATGCCATGGGTGGCATTGGGACTGACGGCGGTCATTGTGCTGGCCGGGTCCGTGTTTGTCTATGACCGCCTTGGCGCGCCGGGCTACCCCGACCTGCCGCTTCAGGCCCGGCTTGCAGGGCTTGATGCCGCGATTGCGGCGCGGCCCAGCCAGGCCGAAGAACTGGCGCGGCTTGGCGTGACTGACGATCCGGCGCTGGCGGCGCTCCGCTCGAGTTTGGCCGGGGAAGCGGATGCCACGGCGCTGCGCGCGGCCTTCGCGTCGCGGTTTGGCGCGGGCGAGATTGGCGCGGCTGTCATCACGTCGGAGCGGTTGCTGACGGTTCTGGGGGCCGACGCCACGGCCGCTGACCATGCCAACCGTGCGCTGGCGCTGGTGGCCGAGGCGCAGGGCTATGTCTCGCCCGAGGCCGAGGCAGAATTGCGCGCGGCCCTGACGCTGGACCTGACGAACGAAGTGGCGCGCTATCTGGTGGGGGAGATGTTCCTGCAGGGTGGCCGCTTTGACCAGGCCTTTCGCTTCTGGCGACCGCTGGCCGAGGATGGCGATCCGAATGCGCCATGGGTGGCATCGATCCGGGAACGCATCGGGATGGTCGCCGATCTGGCGGGTATCCGCTATGAATTGCCGGGCGCTGCCGGACCTTCGGCTGGCGATATGGCGGCGGCGGCAGAGATGTCGCCCGAGGACCGGCAGGCGATGATCGAGGGCATGGTGGCGCAACTGTCGGACCGTCTGGCCAGCGACGGCGGGTCGGTCGAGGATTGGGAGCGGCTGATCCGGTCGCTCGCGGTGCTGGAACGGCTGGACGACGCGCAGAGGATTTATGACGAGGCGATGTTGCGGTTCGAGGGCCGGCCGGCGGAGCTGTCCTTCCTGCGGATGGCCGCGGTGGAAAGCGGATTGAACCCGTGATCCTGACTGACATGGACGCCTTTCTGGCCGCCCTGCCCGCGAACCGGGCGATTGCGGGGCTTGACCTTGGGGACAAGACCATAGGCGTGGCGATGTCGGACCTGCGCCGTCAGGTCGCGACCCCGATCGAGGTGATCCGGCGCGAGAAGTTCACGCTGGATGCAGCACGGCTGCTGGCGCTGCTGGAGGCGCGCGGGGCTTGTGGAATTGTCCTTGGGCTGCCGTTGAACATGGACGGATCGAGTGGCCCACGTGTGCAGGCGACGCAGGCCTTTGCGCGCAATCTGGAAAAGCTGACGCCCCTGCCGATCGGGTTCTGGGACGAACGTTTGTCGACGGTTGCGGCAGAAAGGGCACTGCTGGAGGCGGATACGTCACGCAAGCGTCGGAAAGAGGTGATCGATCAGGTGGCGGCGGGCTATATCCTCCAAGGCGCGCTGGACCGGATGGCGCATATGACGCGGCAACAGGTCGGGGAGCGGGACGAGTGAAGGACGATGTCTGGAAGCGCGACGAGATCGCCTCGCCTTGCGTCAAGCTGTGCGTCGTCCACCCCGAGGCGCGGATCTGCGTCGGCTGCCTGCGCACCATCGACGAGATCAGCCAGTGGTCCCGGCTGAGCCACGAAGAGCGCGCGGTCGTGATGACCGAACTGCCGGCACGGGCACCACTTCTGGCCAAGCGGCGCGGCGGGCGTATGGCCCGGCTGGGGCGCTGAGAGCAACAGATTTCTGGCGGTTTTCTGATGGAGCGCCTTGGCAGGCGCATTCCTTGAGGGTCGCCTGCGCGGCGGAGCGCCGCTTGTCTTCGCGATGGGGGTTTTACCCCCAAACCCCCAGAGTATTTGGAAAAGAGCAACTCAGGGTGCGGTGAGCCAGGTTTCCACGTCGGGCAGAAGCGGCCGCAGATAGGCGATCATCCGGCCTTCGGGCGGGGCAATGTCGCTGTCCTGCCAAGGTGCCACGCCGTGCAGGGTCAGGCGGTGCAGGAGTGTAGCCTCGCCCGGGCGGGCGGGGAGCGTAAGCCTGCGGCAGGTGGCAAAGATCTGGCGGCGGGCGGTCTGGTAGGCGCTGGTGATGTCGATGTCGCCCCAGGTCTGCGGCGGATGGGGGGCGAGGGCTTCGGTCAGGGCTGTACGGAAGATGGTGTGGCTGCCTTCCCAAACGGTAAGCGGGGCGGCTTCGGTGTCGTTCAGGGGCAGGCCGAGGATCCAGGCGTGCGGCTCTTTCACCATGCGAACTTTTTCCGGGCCGATGGGCAGCAGGCCATCAAGGTGGGCGGCATCATGGTCGCGGCGGAAAGCGAAGGCGGCAGAGGATTCCTCGGTCGAGGGTTGGGGATATCCGGGGCGGATTACCGAAAGCTGCGCCTTGTGCAGGGATTGCTGCGGCAGCGGAACCGCTTGCCAAGGGAAGGCGGTCCCGTTCAGGCTGCCGTCGGGGGCATTTGGCAGCGCATCGACGCCGACAAACCAGGTGCCGCCGCAGCGCCACGGGTCAGGGCTGGTGGCGAGGACATCCAGCGCAGCCGCGTGCGCCGCCTTGGCCCAGGCGTGGATCGCCGGATCGGGATCGATCCGCGCCCATCCCCGGTCCATTACGCCGCTGCTTACCATCCGAAAACCTTGCGCAGCATGTTGAGCGCGACCAGCGTCAGGAAGATCGCAAAGGCACGTTTCAGCGGCTTTGGGTTCATCGCATGGGCCAGCCGAACGCCCAGCGGTGTGGTCAAAAGAGTTGTGCCGATGACGACGAGAAAGGCCGGCAGGTTGACTGCCCCCACGGTGAAGGGGGGCGCTTCGGCGATGGGCAGGACCAGGAACCCCATGACTGCAGGCACCGCGATCAACACTCCAAACCCCGAGGCGGTGGCGACGGCGCGGTGGATCGGCATGCCGTAAAGCGTCATGAGCGGCACGCCAAAGGTGCCGCCGCCGATGCCCATCATGGCCGAAAAGAACCCGACCGCCCCGGCCAGAAGGCCACGCACCGGCTGGCCGGGCATGGCGGTCCCCAACCTCCAGCTGTCGCGGCCAAGGGCCATCCACAGGCCGGCAAGCCCCGCCAGCGCGCCAAAGACCGCCTGCAGCGTTAGCGAAGACACCCGCGATGCAACGAAAGTCCCGATGGCCGCCGCTATGACAAGCCATGGCCCCCAGGCCTTCAGCACCGCCCAATCGACCGCGCCTTTGCGATTGTGGGCACTGACGGACCGCAGCGACGTGATGACGATGGTGGCCAAGGCCGTTGCAACGCAGACCTGCATCAGTTGTGGGCCGTCATAGCCAAGGTAGGTGAATGCGTAAAAGAATGCGGGAACCAGCACGATCCCGCCGCCGACGCCCAGAAGGCCACCGACCACGCCTGCGAAGGCACCGATCGCAAGCAGGGCGGCCAGCATGGGCAGAAGTGTTGCAAGTTCGGGCATGGCGCGCACCTTTCCGGTCTTCCGGCGGGCATAGCCCGGCGAACCGGCATGTTCCAGAGCTTGTCCGAGACTTGGCACTGGCGTCGGGGCGCACAGGAGCAGTGCAGGAAAGAACAGTGCAGTTCCGGAGGGGCAAGCCGCCGGGCAGACTATTTCCGGTTTGGACATTTCCGCAGGTGTTGGGAGGCCAGAGCGCAGCAACCGCCGGGTCCGGGGCTGGTCAATCTGCCGGGGTCCATGTATGAGCACGATCCCCGGATCATTGCTTGCGTCCCGGAACCTCAGTCTGTTTACCAAAGCAAAGAGCCCCAAGATGTCAGACCCTATCCTGCGCCCGGCCCTTGTTCTTGGGCTTTTGTCCGCAATCGGACCCTTCGCGATCGACATGTACCTGCCCGCGATGCCTGGTATCGCGGCAGACCTTGGCACGTCGATTCCTGCCATGCAGGGCAGCATCGTGGCCTATTTCATCGCCTTTGGTCTGGCGCAGCTGATCTATGGTCCGTGGGCCGACCGGTCGGGGCGCAAGTCGCCGCTTTATGCAGGTATCGCGGTCTTCATCGTGGGTTCGGTGATCTGCACTGTCGCGCCGACGGTGGAATGGTTGCTGGCGGGGCGCTTTGTGCAAGGCCTTGGCGGCGCTGCGCTGATGGTGGTGCCGCGCGCGATCATCCGCGACATGTATACCGGGCACGCGGCCACGCGGCTGATGGCGGCTGTGATGATGGTCATCTCGGTCTCGCCCATGCTGGCTCCGCTGGCGGGGTCGGGGATCATGGCGGTCTGGGACTGGCGGGCGATCTTTGGCGTACTGGTGCTGGCCGCGGTGGCAAGCCTGACCATTCTTGCGCTGGCGCAACCCGAAACTCTGGCCCCCGCAGACCGCCAACCCTTCAACCTGTCGGCCATGCGGCGGGGGGCGGCGAAACTGCTGACCGACCCGCTTTTCATGGGGCTGACCTTTCTGGGCGGCTTCGGCATGGCGAGCTTTTTCGTCTTCATCGCCTCGGCCAGCTTTGTCTACACGGGTGACTTCGGCCTGTCGCCAACCGGCTTTTCGCTGGCCTTCGCGATCAATGCGATCGGGTTTTTCGGGGCATCGCAGATGGCGGGGCCCTTGGGTCTGCGCTATGGCGCGCCGCGGGTGATGGCAGTGGCCTCGGCCGGGTTCGCCGGGTTCACTGTGGCGCTGTTTGCCTTGGCGCTGGCGGGGGGCGTCAGCCTGCCCGTCTGTGTCGTCGGGCTGTTTCTGGCCAATGCCTGCCTTGGGCTGATCATTCCCACGACCATGGTGATGGCGCTGGACGCGCATGGCGAGATTGCGGGCCTCGCCTCATCGCTGGGCGGCACGCTGCAGATGTTGGCGGGGGGCGTGATGATCGTCGCCGCCGGGCCATTCTTCGATGGATCGGCAACCCCGATGCTGGGGGCAATTGCGGTCTGCGGCGGGTTGGTGCTGGCCCTGTCACGGCTGGTGTCGGCGCGGCAGGCGCTGGTGGCCTGACGGAAGCCTGCTGCGGGGCGTCGCGGTCAGGTCAGGCTGCGGTGGCCAGAACCGCGTCTAGGGCCTGATCAATCGTGTGCAGCCCTGCCCCGTCGCGCGACGCGCCCTCGGACAGGTTCCGCCGCCATCCGCGTGCGCCGGGGCGGCCGGTGAACAGGCCCAGCATATGCCGCGTGATCTGGTGCAGACGGCCGCCATTTGCCAGATGCGCGGCCATGTAGGGGCGCATGGCCTCTACTACGGCAAAAGCGTCTGGCGCGAAATCATCGCCCCAAAGCGCATCTGCCCCGATCAGGGTCGCGGCCGGATCGTGATAGGCGGCGCGCCCGATCATTACCCCGTCAAGACCCGCCGCCAGCACGGCCTTCGCCTGATCCAGCGAGGTGATGCCGCCGTTGATGCTGATGGCAAGCTCCGGGAACCGCTGTTTCATCCGCAGCACAAGGTCATGATCCAGCGGCGGAATCTCGCGGTTTTCCTTTGGGGACAGGCCTTGCAGCCAGGCCTTGCGGGCGTGGATGATGACATGGCGGACCCCTGCCCCGGCGATGGTTTCGATGAACTCAGGCAGGATGGTTTCGGGGTCTTGGTCATCGACTCCGATCCGGCATTTCACCGTGACTGGCACATCCGTTTCTGCCATCATCGCGCGCACGCAGTCGGCCACCAGCGCCGGTCGTTCCATCAGCACGGCACCGAAGCAACCGGACTGCACCCTGTCCGACGGACAGCCGCAGTTGAGGTTCACCTCATCATAGCCCCATGGACGCGACAGCCGCACCGCATGGCCCAGTTCGGCCGGGTCTGACCCGCCAAGTTGCAGGGCAACCGGGTGCTCCTCCCCGGAATAGTCCAGCAGCCGAGGCTTCGGGCCGTGGACAATGGCCGGAGCGGTCACCATTTCGGTGTAAAGCATCGCGCGCCGCGTCATCTGGCGGTGGAAGAACCGGCAATGCCGGTCCGTCCAGTCCATCATCGGAGCGACCGATAGCCTATGTGGTTGCTTTTCCATATTGTTTCTTGGTGTTTCAATCCGTGTTGACCTTCCTATAGCCGATATGTGTGCCGTAGGGAAACCACCCCGACACAGCAAGGCGGCGCCCCTCGCGAGCGATCATGACCTGGCGCGCCAGTTTTCTGCGGTAAGGAGAGAAGCCATTATGCCGCAGGGAGCGCCGGCGTCCTCTCCCGCCTCCGGGCGCTGGCGCAGCACGGCGAGGCCTTGTTGCAAGGCGGCTTCGGGGATGTGAGACATGTCATTCCGGTATTCAGTTTCCAGACATCGAGTGCGTTTCGATGCCTTCGTGCCTCATGGGCAGAACGCGGCCGAGGAATTCACGGATCCGCGCAGCGATTTCGTCCGCGTGCGTCTCCAATGCGAAGTGCCCCGCGTCCAGCAAATGCACTTCGGCGTCCGGCAGGTCACGCTTGTAGGCTGTTGCACCCGCGGGAATGAAGGCCGGATCATGACGCCCCCAAGTGGCCAGCAGCGGCGGGCGATGCGCGCGGAAATACGCCTGGAATTCCGGATAAAGCGCCACGTTGGTGCGGTAGTCGCGGATCAGGTCGAGCTGGATTTCCTCTGCGCCCGGTCGCGCCATATAGGCGATGTCGAGTTCGTATCCATCGGGAGAAAGACGCTCCGGATCGGCTCCGGTGCCGTATTGCCAGTTCCTGATCGTGTCGGCTGACAGCGACGGGCGACAGGCTTCGCGGTTGGCATCGCTCGCATCGCGCCAGTATTCCTCCCACGGCCCCCACTGGTCACTGAAACCGTCGGTGTAGGCGTTGCCGTTCTGGCTGATGATCGCGGAAACCCGTTCAGGGTGACGCATCGCGAGGCGCAGACCGACTGGCGCGCCATAGTCGAAGATGTAAAGCGCGTAGTGATCGAGCGACAGGGCCTCGGTGAACCCTTCGATCACCCGGGCAAGACTGTCGAAGCTATAGTCGAACGTCCCGCGTGGCGGCGCCTTGGTCTGGCCGAAACCGGGCAAGTCGGGCGCGATGAGCCGGTAGCGGTCGGCCAGAAGCGGCATCAGGTCACGAAACATGTGGCTGGCCGTCGGGAATCCGTGCAGCAGCAGGACGACCGGGGCATCGGCCGGTCCAGCCTCACGATAGAAGACCTCGACGTCGCCGATCTGACGGGACCTGTAGCGGATCTTTTTGGGAAAAGTCGGCATATTCAATCTCCTTCGGATTTCCGAGGTTTTCGCCTTCTGGTCTGGGCAAGCCCTCATGGCCGATCAGCGGCTGCTAGGTTTGGTCGGGAATGCGGGCGATCACCTTGATTTCAAAATCGAAGCCGGCGAGCCAGTTAACGCCGACTGCCGTCCATGTCGGGTGGGGAGCCGCTGGGAAGAACCTGTTCTTCACCGGCATGATCGTCTCGAACTGCTTTTCGGGGTCGGTGTGGAAGGTGGTCACATCAATGATGTCGTCGAAGCTCGCCCCGGCGGCCGTCAGGACGGCTTCGAGGTTCTGGAAGGCAAGGTCGACCTGCTTCGCGAAGTCCGGCTCAGGCGAGCCGTCATTGCGGCTACCGACCTGCCCGGCGACAAAAAGAAGATCGCCAGAGCGGACCGCAGCGGAGTAGCCATGCGCTTCATAGAGTGCATGTCGGTTGGCGGGGAAGATCGCTGTTCGTTTAGACATGGTAGGTATCCTTTGTTGGCGTGATGCCTGTCAGCTGAAAGAGGGTGAAAGAACGGCGCGTGGTTGACGGCACACCCCTCACGGCCGACGCAGCCATCGGAGCGGCACCGACCGCAAGCGCCGACGCCGCGATCAGTGCGTCGCGACGGCTGAGCAGCAGGCTCGGTTTGGGAATGGACGGCATGTTTCTGCTCCATGGGTTTAGAAGACCGAACGCCTGCCATCAGGATCGGCTTTTGCGCCACTTTGCTTCGCGATTGGCGTGAATGTGCTTGACGCGGGTCGGTGGCGTTAGTCCGGAACGGCTTGCTTTTCCTTCAACGATTCATTGAAGGTGGTGCTATGGAGACTCTTTCAAACCTTGAAGCCTTCGTGCGGAGTGCCGAGTCCGGCAGTTTCTCCGAGGCTGCCCGCCGGTTAGGGCTGACGCCAGCAGCGGTCAGCCGCAACGTCGCCATTCTGGAGCGCAATCTGGGCGTCCGGCTGTTTTACCGCTCGACGCGGGGGCTGAAGCTGACAGAAGCGGGGGAGAGTTTTCTGGGTTCGGTAGGGGACCCGCTGGACCGGCTGCAGGGCGCGATTGCGGCTGTCACCGCACACGGACCCAAACCGGCGGGTCTTCTGAAGCTCAGCATGGCCCCCTCCTTCGGGGTGGCGCATGTGCTGCCGCTCCTGCCCGGGTTCCTCGCGCAGTATCCTCTGATCCGGGCCGAATGGCACCTTGAGAACCGCGTCGTCGATCTGGTTGCAGAAGGTTACGACGCCGCCATCGGTGGCGCGATTGAGCTGTCGCCTGGCTCGGTTGCCCGAACGCTTGCGCCGCTCCACGTCGTCGCGGTCGCCGCGCCAGATTACATGGTGGGCCGAACCGCGCCGAGCGATCCGGCCGGGCTGGCCGACCTCGACGGTATCGCGATGCGCGTGCTCAGGACCGGCCGGATCCGAAAGTGGACCATGCGCAATGGGGCTGGCCGCGAAATGACGGCGGCGCTTGCCGAGACAATCGTGCTGAACGAGCCGAGCGCGATCCGCGAGGCCGCGCGCCTTGGGCTTGGCGTCGCCCTCCTCGCGGTGGCCGAGGTCTTGTCGGATCTTGAAGATGGTCGCCTGATCCGCCTCTTGCCAGACTGGTATGCCGACGCTGGCGGCATCTCGATGTATTACTCGTCGCGGAGCCTTCTGCCGGCCAAGACGCGGGCCTTCATCGACTGGATCGATGCGGCGTTCCGAGAGAAACGGCTCCCCGAGCGCTTCAGCGGTCATCCGGCTCGGCCCCGTTTGGGTGATGTGTAGCTTACCTGTGGCGTCAAAATTGTTGGCTGAACGGGCTGACGGACCCGCGCCGCGCTTTCCAGCCGGAACTATCCTTCCCGGCGCGCGACAGACTATGCGCGGGCCGGATCGAAGGTCTGGCGCACGATCTCGCAGACGTGCTGCACGGCCCTGTCGAGGTTCTGCCGGGCATGCCATGCCACGTTCAGGGAGAAGCCATCGACTGCGACCGGTGGGGGAAAGACAGCCAGATCGAGATGCGCATGCACAGCGATGCTCTGCTGCGGGAGCATTGCCATCATATCCGTTGCTGCCAGCACTGCCGGGACGAGCTGGAATGATGGCACGACAAGCCCGACGCGCCGCCGGTAACCCATGCTGGCAAGCTGGGCATCGATTGGCGTGCGCACGTCGCCGCGTCCGGAGACAACGACATGCGGACAGGCAAGCCAGGCATCGAGGTCGAAGGCTGCGGCTGCGGGATGGCCCTTGCGCATTGCGACGACGTAGTCGGCATCGAAAAGCGAGCGGATTTCAATATTCTCGATCTCGCGATCAAAGACCGCGATTGCAATGTCCGTATCCCCGTCCAGAAGCTCCCGCTTTACCGCGTCCTGACCAAGCCAAGGTCGGAACACCACTGTGATGCCCGGTGCGGTCATTGCAAGACCCTTGACCAGCGGACAGGCCAACAGGGCAGCGGGATCGTCCGCTGTGGTGATCCGAACCACGCGCTCAATCTGCTCCAGAGGCATTTCCTCCGGATCCAGCAAGGTCTCCACCTCGGTCAGGATGGACCTCAACGGTGCGCGCAGCGTCTCTGCCAGTGGAGTGCGCGCCATGCCCCCGCGTCCACGCTCCAGCAAGCGGTCGCCGAAGAGGTCACGGCACCGCTGCAGAGCGCTCGATACGGCGGGTTGGGACAGGTTCAGCCGGTGCGCCGCACGGCTGACATGTGCCTCGTCAAGGAGCGCGTCGAGGATGACGAGTAGGTTCAGGTCGATGCCACGTAAATTCATACTCTGGATAATAGGATATACTTTATATCCATTGGAAGAATTTTCTTGGCGGGACCATCTTTGGATCATTCACAAGCCGAAGGAGGCCACCATGACCCAAACTCTCATCCTGCTCTTTCACCCCGACATCGAGAAATCGAAAGCGAACGCGGCCTTGCAAGCTGCTGCCCAGACCATCCCCGGTACGCGGGTGGTAGACATCCGGGCCCGGTATCCCGATGGGGTGATCGACATGCACACGGACAGTGTGTCAGAAGCGCGCGCGCTTCTGGAAGCTGACCGGATCGTGTTGCAGTTTCCGCTTCAGTGGTATTCGACCCCCCCTCTACTGAAGGCCTGGCAGGATGCGGTCCTGACGCGGATGTACTACATTCACCCGCATACAGAAGGTGACAAGCTGGCCGGCACGCCGCTGATGATCGCCGCGACAGCGGGGAACACGCCGGGCGCCTACGGCCGCGGCGGTGCCAACCACTTCACCATGGACGAACTTCTGGCGCCGCTGAAAGCGACAGCCCTGCGTTGCGGCCTGCCGTGGCATTCTCCGCACTTGGTCTTCCGAGCCGACAGGCTGGAGCCTGCGGAACTGGCCGCCGCCAAGGATGACTATATCCGCGCCCTGCAGGGCTTCATCGCGGCGACGCCCGCCCGCACCCGGAAGGCGGCCTGAACCATGAGAGAACAGACCCACGACACTCTCACCGATCTTGGCCTTGGCACGCCTGCCCCGTTCATTGCTGCGGCATACGGCCTGCCCGCGCTTCTGGGCGTTCAGTTCCTCCTCGCAGGTCAGGCGCTTTTTGGTGGTCTATCCTGGGACCTTCACGGCGCGATCGGCGGCGTCATTGCCGTCCCGGTTCTTGCACTTCTCTGCTACTCCCTTGCCGTGCCGCGGCTGCGCGGATTTGGATGGTGGACCGGGGTGCTTGTGATCGCCTATGGAGTTCAACTCGTACTGGCAATGTCTGGAACTGGCGCCCTCGCCCTTCACCCCTTCAACGCGGCACTGCTGCTGACGGCCTCACTTGTTTTCCTGTTAAAGGTCGAGCGCCGCCGATCCGCACAAACCGACGGAGACTGACCCAAGCGACTTACGTGACAAGAATTCCTGCGCGCAGCATGGCATTCAGAGCACCGGGAGCCTGCGCCTTTTCGTGATGTCGCTTCAGACGTTGCGAAGGCGCTGCCCCTCGGTGTGGCGTTGGGCCCACAGACCGGGCGCTATCCCCTCTTGGCGAAGGAAAGCCAATGTGAACGCGCTGGCCGAGCCGTAGCCGACCCGATGCGCGATTTCAGCGTTGGTGAGGTGACCGCGTAGAAGGAGGTCGCGCGCGACCGCCATTCGCCACGCCCTCACATATTCCATGGGCGCGCAGCCGAGCGCGGACCTGAAGCGGTCAAAGAAGGCCGAACGTGACATGCCGGCCTCTCGGGCCAGTGCCGTTACCGTCAGGGCACTATCCGTGGCGTGATGGATCCGATGCAGCGCGGCAGCAAGCCCCGGGTCTGACAATCCACGCAACAGTCCCGGCGGCCGCTCGTGACCGGGGCTTGACCGCAACGCCTCAATCATCAGGACTTCCAGCAACCGTTCGAGGATCATGGCGCGGGCGGCCCGGTCGGCGCGTGTCTCGTCGTGAATCATTGGCACAAGTGCGCTCAGCCGGTCGTGCCCAGAGACATGGATCATCTGCGGAAGCAGGGAAATCAGCAGGGCCCGGTCTGGCGCGTCGAACCGGCAGTGCCCTACCAAAGCCCGCATCTCGACCGGGCTGTCCGCCGGGCCAAGTCGGAATATGCCCGGTCCTGTTTCGAGCGGAAGCCGCGCCGCGCCAGGTTGCGGCGGGACTTCGCTGGTCATCGTGAAACTGTCCAGTGCCGGCACCATGATGAAGTCGCCTGCCTCCAGCATGACCGGCTGCCGCCCCTTGACCACCAGACGCGCGCGGCCTTCGACTATGGCTGCGTAGAACGTGCTGACCATGTCGGTGCGTTCGACCTGCCAGCGCCCTCCGGCCACAATCATCTTCGAGATTTCCGGACGAGGTTTGAGAAGCGCGACGACGCTGGACAACGGGTCTGGGGCAAGTTCGGGCATCCGTTTGGACTTTCTATAACGAATTATGGATTTCTGAATATAGATGGTCCGACCTTTCGGGTCTATCTCCCCATCACACAGAAAAGGAGAGGCCTTATGCCCCGTATTCTTATCACCGGTTGCTCCTCGGGCTTCGGACGAGCCATCGCTGCACGCTTCCTGGACGAAGGCTGGGAGGTCATCGCGACGATGCGCACCCCCGCAACGGACGGATTGCCCAACTTGGATCGGCTTCGCATCCTTTCGCTGGACGTGACACAGCGCCTGAGCATCGAGGCCGCGCTGGCCGAAGCCGGGCCCATCGATGCGCTGGTCAACAACGCCGGCGTCGGGATGCTGAATGTGCTGGAAGGTGCCGAGATCGACAAAGCGCGCGAGCTTTTCGACATCAATGTTCTCGGCACAATGGCAATGACACAGGCTGTAATGCCCGCAATGCGCCAGCGCCGAAATGGCGTGATCGTCAACATCAGCTCCAGCGTCACGCTGCGCCCGTTGCCTGCGCTGTCGATCTACTCTGCAAGCAAGGCGGCGGTGAATGCCTTCACGGAAAGTTTCGCACTAGAAGCCGCCGAGTTTGGCGTACGGGCTCGTCTCGTTCTGCCGGGCAGCGCGCCGGAAACGTCTTTCGGCAAGAACGCCGTGACGCGCATGGGCATGGACGTGCCCGATGCCTACGGCTCCTTCGTCCAAGCCTATTTCCAGTCGCTGCGGAATGCGACCGAGAAGACGTCGGCCCTTGACGTGGCGAACGCGGTCTGGCGCGCCGTCACCGATGTCAACGCCCCGATGATGCTGCCGGCAGGAGCCGATGCCGAGGCCCTATACCGAGAAGCGGGTCGCTGCGCGGCGTGAAGCGCCCCTTCCTCAACAAGGCTGCGGCGGTCGGTAAGACCTGCCGTGCCTTCTCATGGAGACTACAAGAATGAACCGTTTGATTGACCTCGCCCGGCAACTGCCGGCGCCCGAGGCTGGAATGACCGTCGCCTATACACCGATCCGGCTGACCCTGCCGAACCGTCCCGCCCTGGAACTGCGGCTGACCGCGCCAGCATCGGGCCGTGACCTTCCCATCGTGCTATTTTCCCACGGGCACGGGCCGTCGCAGTACATTCCCTCGAAGGACGGCTACGCCCCGCTGGTCCAGTTCTGGGCAGAACGCGGCCTTGCAGTCATCCAGCCGACCCACGCAAGCTCACGAGTGGGCGGGCTTGGCCCCGAGCGGCCGGAGGCACCCTTTTACTGGCGCGAGAGGGTGGCTGAACTGCGCGCGATCCTTGACCAGCTTGACGAGGTGGAGCGACAGGCTCCAGCGGTGGCGGGGCGCCTGAACCACGATCGGATCGCGGTCGCCGGGCATTCATTCGGAGGCCACACGTCGGCGCTTTTGCTTGGCGCACGGCTGCAGGGGGAGGATTTTTCCGACCCGCGGATCGGAGCGGGTGTCCTGTTGGCTGCCCCCGGTCGGGGTGGAGGCGATTTGACCTCGGAAAGCGCTGCACTATTTCCCTTCTTCGATGTGGATTACAGCGCGATCCGAAAGCCGATCCTCGTGGTCTGCGGAGCCGAGGACAATCCGCACTTCACACCGCGCGGCCCCGACTGGCATGCTGACGCTTTCACTGACGCCCCGGGAGCGGACGCCCTGCTGACCGTTTCAGGGGTGGGCCACGGACTTGGAGGCATCGCAGGCCTGGACGCCAAGGAGACCGAGGCCGAGGTGCCTGACGCGCTGGAAGCGACGCGACGCCTGACATTGGCTTGGCTTTGCAGGAGTTTTGGCATCGACATGAAGTTGTGGGACGAGGGACGAGCCGGCCTGAACGGCGCAGCCGCAGATCTGGCAGTTCTGGCTGAAAAGCGCGGCTAGCTTCGGCGACAGCAGCTGTTGCCGGTAGGCACCGGACTCTGCCTCATCCGTTTCACGGGTGTTAACCCGAATGGCATCTGTCCCAACTCACCGCCTGTCGCGTCAGTGTGCGGGAAGAAGACACGAAAGCCGCCCTGTCAGGCGGCGTCGATCGCGGGCACTTCGACCGCGGCATGCTTGCGTTGCTGAGCCATGATTTCGGTGAAGGACAGGCTCGGGTTCGCCTCAGCCAACATGCCGACCTTCATCCAGAACTCGGCTTGGGCGTTGATCGAGCGGCACATGACTGCGCTTGTCTTGCGCAGTTCCTCATGCAGGTGGTCGGCGATCTTCACGATGCCCATTCGGATCAGTCCTTTTCGTCAATATACGAATCATATATGTATCGTATATTCGGTGTCTTCGCCCGTCAATCGGCAGCCACCGACAAGACAATAGCACCAAGAAGAAAGGACATCGGGTGGAAACCTATATCAACGTGCCTGTCGCTCCGCCCGCGCACAGCGCCCGGAGGACCGAGAGCATCAAGCTTTACGGACCGGACGCATTCGCCGGGATGCGCCGCGCCGGGGCATTGACCGCGAGATGTCTAGACGGCGTTGCTGCTCTTGTCCGGGACGGCACGCCTCTGGCCGAGATCAACACTTTCGTCCTCGACTTCGCCGCATCGCATGGCGCCAGACCTGCGACACTGGGTTACAAGGGCTACGAATACGCCTGCTGCACATCGATCAATCACGTTGTGTGCCACGGTTTTCCGAATGCAAGAAAGCTGCGGGAAGCCGACATCGTGAACGTGGACGTGACGCTGGTCCTTGACGGCTGGTATGGCGACTCCAGCCGCATGTACGCTGTCGGACGCCCGAAGAGAGCAGCCGAGCGGCTGGTCCGCATTGCCCATGAGGCGATGATGCGAGGCATCCGGGCGGTCCGTCCGGGCGCTCGGCTGGGCGATATCGGCCATGCCATCCAGAGTTACGCGGCCCTGGAGCGATGTTCGGTAGTCCGCGACTTTTGCGGTCACGGAATCGGGCAAGTGTTTCACGACTCGCCCAATATCCTGAATTTCGGCAGACAGAACACTGGACCAGAGCTTCGAGAGGGGATGATCTTCACGGTAGAACCGATGATCAATCTGGGGAGGCCGGACGTGACGATGCTATCCGACGACTGGACCGCCGTGACGCGGGACAGGTCATTGTCGGCCCAGTTCGAGCATTCGATCGGCGTGACCGCAGAAGGGTTCGAGATCTTTACCCTCTCGCCCCAAGGACTGCATGCCCCGGGCGTCGACCTTGCAGCCGTTCATGCCTGAACGGGTGGCCGTCTGGTTGGCTTCGCTTGCTAGCGCCCCGACCGATACCATTGATTAAGCAGGAAAGAAGATGGTGTATCAGGAAGAATTGACCGCTCCGGGCCCGATGGGCCTGCTCAAGGGGACCCTGACCCTGCCGTCCGAACATGGGCCGCTTCCGAACAAGACGCCGGTGTTTCTGATCGTGCCCGGCTCCGGACCAACCGACCGCGACGGCAATTCGCCTCTGGGCATCGCGGCTGCGCCTTACAGACTGCTTGCCGAAGCGCTGGCCAGGCGGGGCTATCCTTCGGTCCGCATCGACAAGCGCGGCATGTTCGGTTCCGAGGGCGCAATTTCAAACCCGAATGACGCGACAATCGCAAGCTATGGCGACGACCTTCTTGCTTGGACAAACGCGATCCGGGAGCGGCTGCCCGCAGAAAAAGGCACGCGCTGCGTCATCCCCATTGGACACAGCGAGGGCGGCCTTGTCGCCCTTTCAGCCATGGCGCGCATGCCAGGCGATTGCGGGTTGATCTTGATCGCAAGCATAGGCCGACCCTTGGACGAGGTGATACGCGAGCAGCTGCGCGCCAACCCTGCGAATGCACCTTTCCTGGAGGAGTCCGAAACAGCGCTTGCGGCGCTGAGGCGCGGAAAGCGGGTCGATGTGAGCGCGATGAATGCCGCGCTACTCCCCCTTTTTGCGCCAGACGTTCAGAGTTTCCTGATCGACGCGATGTCCTACGACCCGATGAAACTGGCAGCCCAAATCAGGGCTCCGATGCTCGTGGTCCAAGGCACACGCGACCTGCAAGTCAGCGTCGCGGACGCACGCATGCTGGCAGATGCGGCGCCCCGCTCCACGCTCGCACTGGTTCCGGACGTCAATCACGTCCTTAAGCTTGTGGCATCCGATGATCCCTCAGCGAACCTTGCGACTTACGCCAATCCAAACCTGCCGATTTCTTCTGAGGTCGTGGATGCCGTTGCGACATTCGTTGCAGGAATAACTAAAGAGTAGAAGGTAGCCATCCGGGCGACAGCACGATGGTTCGAGGGAAGTCAGCACTGGCGAGCGGACGCCTTTAATGCTGCAACAATTGCGATTGCTTCGGCCGCGAGTTGGCCGCGCGTCGGCGTGACCCCCAAGACCACCATGCGCCAGTAAAGCGGTGCGGGAAGCAGATCGAGGGCCAAATCGCGATCAACGGTTCGTTCCAACTCGCCCCGGTCAATCGCGCGGTCCAGAAGCACCTGCGCCTGTACCCGGCGTGCCTTGGCCACCCGGGTGTTCAGCTCCCGCATCGGAGCAGACCGCGCAGCCTCGGCATGAAGGTCCGGCAGGATGCGACGGATCATGGGGTGGCGAAGGACCGCTCTCAGTCGGGTCAGGAAGGCCAGAACATCGGCCTCAAGGCTTCCGTGATCTTCGGGCATGGCCATCGTCAGCCCAAGCGTGGTCACTGCAGCTGCTGCGAATTCGTGGTGCGACGAAAAGCGACGGTAGATCGCGGCTTTGCCGGCCCCGGCTTTGGCGGCAACTCTTTCAAGGCTTATGGCCGCGAAGCCGCGTTCCGCCCATTCCTCGAAGAATGCGCGATAAAGCGCGTCGGTCAGATCGGCGCGTTGGACGGCAGCCCCGGAAGGCTTGCGTCTGGATTTTAGGACGGAACGGTTGCGTTCCAACGTAAACCTCCCTATATCGTCGATACGTTACCGTTCCATCCATAGGAGGTTCTACCATGTCTGACAAGTTCGATAACTTCTCTGACCTGCTTCGCGCCGCACTAGGTGACCGGCTCGCCTCTGCGGACAGCATGCTCGGCCTGTTCGCAGATGATGTGATCTTCGAGTTTCCCTATGCGCCTGAGGGGCTGCCCAGGCGGCTGGAAGGCAAGGCTGCCCTTGCAGCTCATCTGGAAAGGCTTGGCCCGTTGCTCACGTTTGGGACAATGAAGCTAGGCAATGTTTATGCCGTTGATGGAACAGTAATCTTCGAGTTTTCCTGCACCGGCGAGGGCGTGGCCACAGGTGCGCCTTACAATCAGGTTTACATTTCGGTGGTCACCTTGCGGGAAGGGCGCATTGCGCACTACCGCGACTATTGGAACCCGCTCGTCGTGCTGACGGCCTTAGGCGGCACCGAGGCCGCCGCCGCGGCGTTTGCAGGGGCAGCGTGATGCGGGTTCTCATCACCGGAGGCAAAGGCAAGACAGGCCGTCGCGTGGCGTCCAGCTTGACTGCCAAAGGCATCGACGTCGCGATTGGCACACGCAGGCCCGATGGTCCCAAGGACAGGCGATTTGATTGGGCAGATCCGTCTGCGGCCTCGGCCTTCCATGGCTGCGATGCGGTCTACCTTGTCGCGCCGACCGATCGCACCGACCATTTGGCCGTCATGCAACCGCTTCTGGAGGCAGCCATGGAGCGGGGCGTCCGGCGCTTTGTTCTGCTCAGCTCGTCGCTTCTTGAGCCCGGCGGCCCCATGATGGGAGAGGTTCATGCATGGCTGGCCGAATGCGCCCCGGAGTGGGCAGTCCTGCGCCCCTCATGGTTCATGCAGAACTTCTCCGAAGGGCCGCACGCCGCGACGATACGAGAAGAAGGGATCATCTACACTGCGACAGGCTCTGGGCGTGTCGGCTTCATCGACGCCGAGGACATCGCCGCCACGGCTGCCGCCTGCTTGTCGGCCACAACGCCTCTCAATTCTGACGTCGTGCTGACGGGGCCGGAAGCGTTGAGCTACGACGATACCGCCGCAATCATCACTGCGGCACTTGGCAGGCCCGTGCGCCACGTGTCGCTTGACCCGGCCGCGCTGATAGCGCGCTTTGTGGCGCAGGGACTGCCACCTGACTACGCCAAGACGCTCACAGACTTGGACGCGGACATCGCGGCAGGCGTTGAAGATTACACGACGTCGAGCGTTGAGCAGATGACAGGGCAGCAGCCGACGTCATTCCGCGCCTTTGCCAACCGAGTCGTCGAAAATTGGAAGTGACGCGCAAGGCAGTGGCGCACGACCTGATATTGTCGAAGGGCTGCGATTGAATTGCCTTACATTTACCCAGTGCCGCACCTCAGGGCAGATTGATTGACTTGTGCGGCAATAGATCACGGATCGCCACCCGTCTCAGACAACTCCGCCGCCCGCCGATTCAGTTTTTCGCCCGATATAGCTGGTGTCCGCGCGGGTCCGGACTTTCGCGTTGTCCACCAAACAATCGCGGTGATCACCGCAAGCCCGGCGCTCGGGACGAGGTTGGCGGGGGTCCCGGCTATCTCGCCACGGTTGCTAAGGTCGCCTCCCAGGTCGAGGTGCAGTGTCGTGGCAAGGACAAGGGCACTGACGTTGTAGACCGCGTGCAGCACAACGGCGACCTCAAGACCCCCCGTCCGCCAGGTTATGATGGCCATCGCACCGAAAAGCACGAGGTATGAGCCGAGGATGTAGGGGTCGAGAGTGCCGTGAAGCAGGGAGAAAACGACGGTCGTGACAATGATACCGAGGATCGCGCCAGCAAGGGGCCCGCGTGTCCAACTGCCAACAACGCGGAACATCAAGCCGCGCAGCCCGTACTCCTCCCCAGCGGCCGCCAGTGGAATAAGCGTCATGCCGATGACGAAGAATGCGACCAGATCGGCCGCGCTCCATGCGATCGTGTCACCGGGTGTCAGAAGAAACCCGACGGACATGACGACAAGGAGGAAGGGGCCGAAAGCAAGCAGGGATCGGCCGAACACCCCGAACCGGAAGCTTCCGGCGACCGAATGCAGTGAGCGGGCGGGAATGTGATAGAGCCAGCGCTGAAGCAGCATGCTGTATGGAATGAGCAAAGCTAAAGCGAACGCGCCGGCAGCGTGCTTCAAAGGGGTGAACCCTGTGCGACCCAGGAGCTGGGTGTCGATTGTCGAGGCGATAGCGAGGCACACTTGCGCAAAGCCAATGAGGCCGGCAAACAGCAGGATGATCGCAACGAAGCCGCGGGAAATCCGCCGCTCTTCGCCCGCGAAAACACGATGATATTCGGTTTCTGCCGGCACTTGAGGGGGTCTTGTCGTCTTGTCGGGTCGCAGGAACCAACTCTCAGCCTTGCTGCACATAGTCTTCCTTTCCTTCACTCAGCCCGCTAGGGGCGTCCTGCCGCGTCCAAAGGGTCAGAGCCGCTTCAGGAGAAAGTGCCGGGCCGCGTTCCCGGGATAGCCGTCGATACGGCCAAACTCGCTGTAGCCCAGACGCTTGTAGAATTCGGGCGCCTGAAACGAGAATGTGTCGAGCCATATGCCCTCCATCCCCCGCAAGCGTGCTTCTTCCTCCATGCGCGCCATCAGTTGGCCACCGATCCCCTTGCCGCGGCCTTCCTCGGCCACCGCCAGAAGCTCGACAAACACCCGTTTCAAGTCCGGGGAAAAACGGGCGGAAAGACCACCAAGGTAAACACCTTCCTCATGCACCTCGAATGCCACCACCTCGGACTTGAATGACTTCCCGATCGCCTTGGAGTGGCAATCAAGAAGCGCCAGAATGCGGTCGCGGGCCTCATCCTCGGAACCTTCGGCAGGACGGATCTCGGTCATGCTTGCATCCTCCGGTAAGTTTGATCCCAGCAGTCTGGCATCGCGCGGACGATGGCATCATGTTCGTCCGGCAAGGACATGCCGACACGCTCGTCCAGCGTGACGCCGTTCTTGGCTTCGTTGTTCTCCGGTTCTCTCATGGCGTGCTCATTCCCTTCCTGTTGGTGGTCCTGAAAACCTTTCGATGAAGTCCGATCGGCCACCTTGGCCGAACGGGCTGATGCGCAATCTCAAAACGGAAAGGTGCCCCCGTTCCAAAGCTCTCAATCGACAGTGGTGACCTCAAGCCCGGTCCAATGGGCAGCAAAGGCCCACATGTCAGCGAGCTCTTCGATGACCATGTCTGTTGGCTTTCCAGCCCCGTGACCGGCGCGGGTTTCCACGCGCAGAAGGTGGGGCCGGGTCCCGATGTCGACGGCCTGCAATGCGGCCGCATATTTGAACGAATGAGCCGGGACGACCCTGTTGTCCGTGTCCGCCGTGGTGACAAGAATTGCCGGGTAGCGAGCACCCTCGCGGATTGTATGGAGAGGCGAATACGAAAGAAGGGTGTGGAACTCTTCCTTGACGGCAGGGCTACCAAACTCCTCAACCCAAGTGGCTCCGCTCGTGAAGCGATCGAAACGCAGCATGTCGTGGACCCCAACCCCCGGCAAAGCTGCCGCGAACAGGTCCGGTCTTTGATTGACGACGGCGCCGATCAGCAACCCACCGTTGGATTCACCATGGATCGCGAGGCCATCAGACGGCGTGATGCCTTGGTCGATCAGATACTCACTGGCAGCGATGAAGTCGTCGAACACATTCTGCTTGTTGCCGCGCCGACCGGCATGATGCCATGCTTGGCCGTATTCGCCCCCGCCCCGAATGTTTGCCAAAGCATAGACGCCGCCCTGTTCGACCCAGGCCATGGCGGCGGGTGAGAAATGGGGCACCATGCTGATCCCGAAACCGCCATAAGCATGGAGCATCGTGGGTGCCGGACCTTCGATGTCCTTGCGCCGGACGATGAACAGGGGCACCCGCGTTCCATCCTTCGAGGTGTAGAAGTGCGGTTCCACAGTGATCCTGTCGAGATCGACAGCGATGTCGGGCTCGGCCCAGACTGTCGTGCGTTTGGCATCCACGTCGAGGCGCAAAACGGTCAGCGGCGCATCATAACTGGTGAAGCCAAAAAACGCTTCGTTTGCGCCGGGACGGCCGCGGACGATCCCGGTGCTACCCGGCCCCGGCAGCGGGACAGTGCCGTCGAACGTGCCATCCAGCTGGTAAAGCTCGACCTGCGACTGGACGTCAATCGTGTAGGAGAGGAGGATCCGGTCGCCCAAGACCGCTGACCCGCCTTCGCGCAAAACCGCATCGGACCGTTCCGGAATCAGTTCGGAAAACGCGCACTGCGGTTCCGACATGTCCAGCGTCACGATCCGACCCCGGGGCGCATCCTTCTGTGTCGCAAAAAAGAGTTTCGTGCCGACGTTGCCCAGCAGGACCCAACTGTCATCGTAGCTTTCGACGATGGTTTCAGGCGCGGGATCGGCGGAAGACAGGTCTGTCACGGTGACTGCGACGCCACCGGTCAGGGCCGACGTGTAGACGATCAGATAACGGCCATCCGGCGTGACATCGACCGTGTGCAGCAGCGCTTGCCCCGGTGTCGGCGGATGGATCAGCCGATCCTCCGATTGGTTCAAACCGAGAGCGTGAAAATAGACGGCGTGGCCATCAACACTGGCGCTGAAGGCTGCACCTGCCTCGGGTTCGGGAAACCGGGAATAGTAGAACCCCGAACCATCTGGATGCCAGGCAATGTTGCTGAACCGGGCCCATTCCACCTTGTCGTCGAGTGTCTCGCCCGTCGCCGTGTTCATCACCCGAATGGTCCGCCAGTCCGACCCGCCGTCCTGCATGGCAAAAGCCACAAACGCGCCATCGCCAGAGGCTGCCCATTCGGCCAGGGCAACGGTGCCGTCGTCCGACCAGGTGTTCGGGTCGATCAGGACACGATCCACGCCATCGGCGCCGTCGCGAACCAAAAGCTGCGTTTGACTGTCAAGCCCGCCGGTCCGGGTGAAGAAGTAGCGACCGTAACGCTCGACCGGTGGGGCCAGGGTTTTGTGGTCCAAGATGGCCGTCAGCCGGCGATGGAAGACGTCCCGGTGAGGAAGGCCTTTCAGGTAGGGTGCGGAAAGGGCATTTTGCGCCTCGATCCATTGTGCAACCTCGGCATCCTTTCGCGCGTCGTTTTCCAGCCAGCGGAACGGGTCGGCGACAGTGACGCCAAAGTGCACCTCTGCGGCATCGCCTTTACGTGTTTCCGGGTAGGTCATCGTCGGTGTCTCCTCTGCAAGTGCTGGGGCGATAAATGTGACCAGCGCCACCGCAGCCCCGCGAAGAAGGTTCATTTTTGTCGGGACCCTTCCCTTTCTTTCCGTGCGTCCTCTGCACAATCTGCTCGTGGACTTGCGTCCGGCGAACCGGGTGAACTTTGCAGTCATGGTTTCGTCTCCTTGTTTTTTCTCTTGGCGCTTCGGCCAGAGATCGGACACCGCCGTCAGGCGACGGCGTCGCAAATGGGGAGTGTGGCACCTGCCCGGATCGCCGAGATGATGCGGGACGTCGCTTCTTCTGAACTCACACGCAGGCCGTCGTTGATGACGGCCGAACTGATCTCTTCGTCCACGAGCCGCATTGCCGCCGTGACGGAAGCTGCGCATAGCCTGACGTCGAAATCGTCCGCAGCCCGCGACACGCGGCGCGCGATGACTCCGACAAGCTCCATCTCCGCCGCGTGGCACGCCATGAGCCAAGCCGAACGGAGGGCTGGCTCGCGATGCAGGATAGCGAGGATCCGGACGGCAGCGATGCTGTCCCGGACGAAGGCGTCGTCAGAGGCGAATGCCGTCATGGAACGGGACAGGAATGTGTCGATGCTCTCGGTTCTCGGCCATTGCTTCAGCAGCGCTGCGAAGCGCAGTTCGCTGACTTTCAGCACCGGCTCGACGCAGGCTTCCTTGGATCGGAAGTATCGCCAGACAGTTCGCGTCGATATGCCAGCCGCAGCAGCTATGTCGTCACCGCTCGTCGCATCGAAACCCTTGTCCCAGAAAAGCTTTGCTGCATGTCGGGATACGTCAAGCCGGGCGTCCTCCAGTCTCGATCCGTCTGTCATTCTTCCCTCCGTTCGCTCCTTCGGGACCAAGAAGGTGTCGGACACCCAATGCTTTTGTCACTAAGTGACATCTGGTCTATATGTCACTTAGTGACAGTATGCGCAAGGGGTCAGCACGCGGGCGGCCCGGCGCGCTGACAAAGGCTAGTCGGAGGCGTGGGAGGTTGACCCTGCCGATACAGCCCGCAACCATCTTCTGAAATCCACCATGGCGGGTGTAGGCGGCCGGTCCGCAGGCCATGTCAGGAAGTAGCTACCCGCAGACAGCACGGTGGAGAACGGCTGAACCAGCCGCCCGTCTGCAATGCGCCGCGCGAACATGTCCACCGGGAGGAGGGCCACCCCGGCGCCTTCTGACGCGATGTCAGCCATGGCCAGTGACGAGTCGAACATCGGGCCGGTGAGGGGTGGACAAGATGCCCCCGCCTCAGCGAACCAGCGGGGCCATTCGTCACTGCGATAGCTACGCAGCAGGACTTCACGGCCAAGAGTCTCCGGGTTCGTCAGATGCTTCGCAATCGACGGCGCACACAGCGGCGCGAGCGGAGCATCGAGCAGCAGGTCAGCCTCAAGCCCGGTCCATGAACCGGTCCCATAACGGATCGCCATGTCGAGCCCTTCACGCAGGATCTCGACGCGGTTGTTGTTTGTCGAGATGCGGAGGACAATTGCCGGGTGGGTCCGCCGGAACTCGGGCAGGCGCGGCATGAGCCAGCCGACGGCAAAGGTCGTGACAACACCGATCTTCAACGTCTCGATGTGGCGATGTCCGGTGATCCGGTCAAGCGTCCGCGCCATCGCGTCGAACCCGTGTTCCAATACCGGGTAGAGGGCTCTTCCCTCATCGGTCGGCACCAAGCCGCCGGATGCGCGCACGAACAGGGCGACGCCAAGCCGATCCTCAAGCCTTGCGACCTGATGGCTGACAGCGGCTTGGGTGACGCGCAACTCGATGGCGGCGCGCGTGAAACTGCCTTGCCTGTAGGCGGCCTCGAACACGCGGAGCCCGTTCAGCGGCAGGTCCGGGCGATCCATAGGTATTACTCCAGCTAATGCCAAGGGTGATACTTTGTCGTTTGATGGGCGTAAAGCTGCAAGTTAATGGGTGCAGCGTGACATCAACTGATGTCTCGTATGTTCCAACCCTTGATGGCCGCTCGACATCCCCCGCCTCAAGCAGGCGGCGGATTGGGATGGCGCGCCATCGAAACAGATCAGGATGACCCCATGATTACTCACGCCGCTACGCTGCCTTTCCTGGCTGCCGGGCTTTCCCTCGGACTGCTGGCTGGCGCACCTGCCTTTGCCCAAGACCCGGAGCTGCGCCTTGCTGAAACCATCGACCGCATCGAACAGGACCTGAACGCACGCGTCGGGCTTGTGATCCGCGACAGCGGTTCGGATTGGTCGGTCAGCCAGCGCGCTGACGAACGTTTCCTCATGAACAGCACCTTCAAGACCATGTTGTGCGGCGCAGTTCTGCATCGTGTCGACGAAGGCGACATCGACCTTGAAGAACGGATTGCGATCGAGGCAAGCGATATCCTTGAATATGCGCCGGTCACCGAAACGATGGTCGGCAACACGATGAGTGTCGGCGCGTTGTGTCAGGCCGCGCTCGACATGAGCGACAATACGGCGACGAACCTACTCATCGACCGGATTGGCGGACCAGAAAGCGTGACCGCGTTCCTGCGCGAGATGGGCGATCCGATAAGCCGGCTGGACCGCCGCGAACCCGAGGTGAACACCTTCGCACCTGACGACCCGCGCGATACGACCACGCCCGCTGCGATGGTCTCGACCATGGAGATGCTGCTGACGGGTGACGCGCTGACACCGCAATCACGGACCCAACTGGTCGACTGGATGAGCGACGGCGGCGTCACTGGCGCCCTGATCCGGGCCAGCACTCCAGAGGGCTGGCATGTCGCTGACAGATCGGGCAGTGGCAACTTCAATCGCAACATCGTAGCGATGGTCACGCCGCCGGATCGGGACCCCTATTTCGTCGCGATCTTCCTCTCGGATGCCGATGCTGATTTCGACACCCGCAACGCTGCGGTGATCGCGTTGTCCGAAGCCGCAATGGCGGTCGTGGCAAGCCGATAAAGCCGTGGTGGCCGTGCCAGACTTGGCGCGGCCATCCTCAATAGTCGCCCATCATGCCAAACAGTTGACCGATGTGCTCCCCATCGGAGGGGCAGCACGTTGATCAACTTGCGAAGCGCCACTGGCGAACGTGGTCGACCAGCGCCCGCAGCTTGGGCGCCATGTGCTTGCGCTGCGGAAAATAGAGATAGAAGCCCGCGAATGGTGGAAGATAATCCTCCAGCAGCGGGACCAGCGCGCCACTGTCGAAATGATCGCGCATGCAGTCCCGCGGTGCGAAGGTTATGCCGCCCCCCGCAAGCGCCACACGCAACATCAGACGCAGATCGTTGGTCGTGACTTGCGGATCAACCATGACGTCGAAAGGCTTGCCGTCCTCCTCGAATTCCCATCTCCTCGGCGCAGTATTGGGACCGGGCCGCCACCCGATGCAGCGATGACCCAGCAGGTCCTTCGGATGATCCGGTGTGCCATGTTGCGCAATGTAGCCCGGTGAAGCCGCTGCCACTTCGGTTTGCAGACCACTGACGGGCACGGCGATCATGTCCTGCTCGATCACCTCGCCAAGGCGGACACCCGCGTCGTAGCCATGTTCGACAATATCCAGCTCGTCATCTGTCACCGTCACGTCGACTGTGACCTTGGGGTGCGCCTGCGCAAAGCGCGCCAGCAAGGGCCCAGCCAGGAAGTCTTCGGCGATGGAGGTGACGGCCAGCCGCAGCCTGCCACTGGGGGCGTCCGTGTTCACCTCAAGCGCGTCCTGAACCGCGCCCAGTGGCGCGCGCAGGCTGTCCACCAGCCTCTCCCCAGCTTCCGTCAGACGAACCGCGCGGGTCGTCCGCATGACCAGTTGCAAACCCACGGCATCTTCCAGCCGACGGACGCCTTGGCTGACGGCGGATCGCGTGACGCCAAGCCGGTCCGCGGCAGCGCGGAAGTTCCGCTCCTCAGCGACAGCGAGCAGAAGCGGCAGCAAGTTCAGGTCCATCCGGCGCCTCCATTGTAAAGCATGGCTAACCACCCAGTCCAACATCTGAGCAATACCGTTTACGGCGGCCCGCGTCCATGTTGCGCCGTACAGACAGGCTGAAAAGGAGAAAGTCATGGACAAGGTCATTCTGATCACCGGAGCCTCCAGCGGCATCGGTGAAGGCATCGCCCGTGAGCTTGCGTCCCGGGGAGCGAAGGTCTTGATGGGCGCGCGGCGCACGGATCGGCTGGAAGCAATCGCGCAGGACCTGCGCGGCAAGGGTGCCGAGGTCGCGACGTGGTCACTCGACGTCACCGACATTTGCTCCATGCAAGAGTTTGCGCAGACAGCGCTCAACTTGTGGGGCCGCATCGACGTGCTGGTGAACAATGCCGGCGTCATGCCCCTTTCCCCCATGTCCGCCCTTAAATTCGATGAATGGGAGCGGATGGTGGATGTGAATATCAAGGGTATCCTATGGGGGATCGGCGCCGTCCTGCCAGTCATGGAACGGCAAGGTGAAGGCCAGATCATCAACATCGGCTCGATCGGCGCGCTGCAGGCCGTGCCGACGGCGGCCGTGTATTGCGGCACCAAGTTCGCGGTTCGCGCGATATCGGACGCGCTGCGCCAGGAAACCAGCACAATCCGTGTCACCTGCGTCAATCCCGGCGTGGTGGAGAGCGAACTCGCCTCCAGCATCACCCACGAACAAACGCGGGCGTTGATGGGTGAATACCGCGCTATCGCGCTGAAACCCGCCGACATCGCCCGTGTCGTGCGCCAGTTGATCGACGCCCCGGCAAGCGTCGACACGACCGAGGTCACCATCCGTCCCACCGCATCTGCAAATTGAGGTCTACCATGAAATCAACCATGCTTACCGCCGCCCTTATGGCCATCTGCGCGGACGTCGCCCGGGGTGAGGCCCCGCACCCCTATGTCGGGATGTGGGTCACCGAAGACGGGCGCATCCGGCACGAACTGCTGCCGAACGGCCGCTACGTTGAGGCCCGCGGGGATCAGGAGCGCGCCTACGAAGGCCGCTATGAAGTTACCGGCACGCATATCGAATACTGGGACGACACCGGCTTTACCGCCGACGGAGATTTTGTTGAGCCCGACGTGCTGCATCATGCCGGCATGATTTTGTATCGGCAGTAACCTAAGGCGCGCCGGCAAACTTTCCTTAAGCTCAAGTTGGCACTGGTCGGCGCTCCCTCCGTGAGGGAGGCCGACGCAACGCCTGACTGGCGTCATGAACCTGATGAACATCTCAGCGTGACCGCGGCCCGGCCGTACATGCACCCTGCCGCTAAGCGCCCTCAACCGCGAAGTCCGGCGTGCCGCGCCAGACCAGGGTCCAGCTTGCACCGGGACGGACATTTTGAATGATGCCGGGATCGAAGGCAACAAAGCAGCGGCCTTCAGGGTGGCGCACCGATGGGTAGATCAGGCCGCGATGCCCCTGGCCCCGCAGATTGGCTGCCAAAGCTTGCCCGGCCGGGTAGCCAATGTCCGGATCCGGGTTGAGGGCGGGATGCGCAAGACCGTGCAGATCGGGAAAATCGCCGATGAAGTCGGCGAGCAGTTCGACGTAGCGCGCCTCATCCTCAAACCGTCCGATATACCCAAGCTCTCGCGTCCGGTGAAACCCAACCTCAGCCGCGCTGGTCAGGACGTGCCACGCGCAGTACCACGCACCCCGGTCGCCGGCGTTGAAGCGGTTGCCAGTCGCTCGCGTGTAGGCAAAAGCGGCGTTGATGTGGGTTTGTCCGTAAAGCTGCAGGTCGCGTGCGCGGCGGGCAAAGGCCAGTTCCCGGCGGTCAAGCGCAGGGCTGCCCTCGCGTTCGGCAATCAGGCGGGCGCTCGTCTCGCCCTCGATTTCGGCAAGGACTGCGGCCTCCTCGTCGGTGTCGACCAGTCCGCGCAGTACCGGTGGCTTGTGGCGCGTTTCGGGGATCAGCCTGACAAGGGCCCTGTCATTGATCGGGGCGATCTTCACACGCCGCCCCGGAGCGCATCAACATAGGCCCGCACGCGCAGGATCTTGGGCAACCCACCCGCGATCATCGCGTCGATGGGCCGCGCGCCGTCAAATTCCGGTCCGGCATTGGCCAGCCTGACCCAGTCACGCGCAAGGGGGGTACTGAAATAGAGTTCCAGCGACTTGTAGAGCCCGACAAGTGCGCTGAGGCGCAGTTGCTGGTCGCGCGTCAGATCGCCAGCATACCCAAGCTTTTTCGCACGCTTCCAGGTCGAGTCGGACATGTCGGCCAAAGCTGCAGCCTGATGGGTTGTCAGCGACCACGCGTCAGCGATGCGCGCAAAGGCCTTGAGGGCGACCGCCTGCCGGTCCGGCGTCACGCGGTCAAGGACGAGGGGTTCCATGGGGCGTTCCCTTGCAGTGTCTCGGCAAAAGATAAGTCCAAATGACCCGAAAATCAAGTCCATTTGATCTAACGTGGGATCTCGCGGACAAACCGGACCGATCGCAAGCGCCAACGAATTCTTCCAGCGCAGGCTGATGGTTGACCGTCATGGGCCGACCAGACGGCAGAAAGAGGCACCATAACAAAGCGATACGGTCTATGTCGTGGCGCAGCCAGTCAATGACGGGGGCTGGCCGCCGCAACTGGTTCCGAACGTGTCCGGATGCGCGATTGGCTTGTTCGTTAAGAAACTTGATCGTTAAGAAAAATGACGGCACTCTAGCCGACCACTGGCCGGGCGACGGTTGGTTACAGAATTTTAGATTTTGTTTGGCTCTGCTTTGGGTGCCGATGAAGACGCTTTTGACCGATGTCACTGTAAAGCTCGGCCGTGCTGGCAAGCGTGCATTTCGCGCTGCCATCGACAACCGCATTGCCGATTTTCACATGCCCGCCAAGATGCCCGGGGACCTGCTTCTGACCTTCGATGACGGACCTCATCCCGACTACACGCCGCGGATCCTTGACCTGCTGGATGAATTCGACGCGCGTGCGGTATTCTTCATGATCGGAGCGCGCGCCGAGCGCCACCCCGATCTGGTGCGGGCCTGTCATGACCGTGGACATGTGATCGCGAACCACACCTACACGCACCTCGACACCTGCGCGGGCGGACGCTACAGCCGGGCGCAAGTGGCCGAAGACATCGAACGCTGCTCGGCGGTATTGCAGGGTGCTGCCGGGCAAACGACACATCACTTCCGTCCGCCGCGTGGCGAATTGAATACCAAGACCTGGGGGGCTGCCAAAGCCACCGGACATCGCATGATGCTTTGGTCGGTCGAAGGCGGCGAATGGGGACGACGGCGGCACCTGTCGGCGGCCGAGATTTCAGACTTCGTGACGAAGGCGGTTCGCAGACGGGACATCCTTCTGCTGCATGACGACAACGAAAAGACCTTGCGGATCACGGCGGATTTGCTCAGCCGACTGCGGAAGGAACGGTTCGACCTGACATCGGCGGTTGCAAGCTTGCGGTAACGTGGACTAACGGCCACGCATTCGCAGCGACAATTAGGCCAGCACATACACGCGCAAGGCGAAACCTTGCATGGCATGCTTTCAAATGCCGCTTCCGCCACGCAACTGTTTCACTTCGGAAAATTCGTGGCGGTGGCTGAAGCGGGCGCTGCTTGCATTGTCGAAGTCTTCCCGCAAGACTAGCGCCAGACGCACCGTATGGCGTGCCCGTCGATCCGCGGAGAACTAGAAGCCTATGGCAAAACTTTACCCCGTTCTGCTGTGCGGTGGCTCCGGCACCCGGCTTTGGCCGCTATCGCGCCGGGGGTTTCCAAAGCAGTTCGTGCCGTTCAGCGGTGCAAATACCCTGTTTCAGGCCGCAGCCATCCGCATGGCGACCTTTGTCGATGCCGCCCCGCCCGTGATTGTGACCAACGCCGAGTTCCGCTTTATCGTTGCCGAGCAGCTTGGCGAAGTCTTCATTGATCCGGCTGCTGTCCTGATCGAACCTGATGCCCGCAACACTGGCCCGGCGGTTCTGGCGGCGGTCCTGACCCTTGCTGCAAGTGACCCAGAAGCGCTGGTTCTCGTCATGCCGACCGACCACGCCATTCCCGATGCCGCAGCGTTCCGTGATGCCGTGGCAAGGGGCGTGCCACGGGCGCAGGCTGGCAAGATCGTGACGTTCGGGATCCGCCCGGATCGGCCTGAGACCGGTTATGGCTGGCTGGAACTGACGACAGACCCGCAGGACGGCTTGCCGCAACCGCTTGTCCGGTTTGTCGAGAAGCCAAAGGCGGACCGAGCGGCCGAGATGCTGGCCGAGGGCAGGTATCTTTGGAACTCCGGGATCTTTCTCGCGTCAGCCGCGACCCTGCTCGATGCCTTTGAAACCCACGCGGCAGATCTGATGGCCCCGGTGTCCGAGGCCGTCAGGGCGGCGCGGGTTGATCTTGGCTTCTTGCGTCTTGCACCGGATGCGTGGGCCGAGGCCCGCAGTGTTTCAATCGATTACGCCGTCATGGAACATGCGAAGAATCTTGAAGTTGTGCCCTACGATGCCGCTTGGTCGGATCTGGGGGACTGGAACGCCGTCTGGCGTGAGACCGCCGAGGAAGACAGCTCGACCATCACGCATGGTGCTGTGACCCAGATCGACTGTGTCGGCAGCCTGCTGCGGTCCGACGCCGAGGGAGTCCATCTGGTTGGCATCGGGCTGACGGACCTTGTCGTTGTCGCCATGGCTGATGCGGTTCTGGTTGCCGACCGGTCCCGTGCGCAAGAGGTCAAGGATGCCGTCGCCAGCATGAAGTCGAACGCCGTCCGTCAGGCCGAAGTGTTTCCGCGCGACCATCGTCCTTGGGGCTGGTTCGAGACGTTGATCCTTGCCGACAGGTTTCAGGTCAAGCGGATCGTCGTGCGCCCCGGTGCCGCGCTCAGTCTGCAAAGCCATGTCCATCGGGCCGAACACTGGGTCGTCGTTTCTGGTACGGCACAGGTCACGGTCGGCGACAGTGTGCAACTGCTGACCGAAAACCAGTCGATCTATGTGCCCTTGGGCGCTGTGCACAGGCTTGCCAATCCGGGCAAGGTTCCCGTGGTGCTGATCGAGATTCAGACCGGGTCATATCTGGGCGAGGACGACATCATCCGCTACGAAGATGTCTATGCGCGAGCCGAAGGCGCGAAGGGCTGACCAGAAAGGCCCGCAGTGAGCAGCATGTTCCCTTGTGCCTTCAGCCCGTGGAGCCCGGGGATCGGTGACAACCATGTCATGGGCTGGCTGACCGTAGCCGTCTATCTGGTCGCGGCATTCAGCTGCGCAGTGACCGCCCGTTACGGGCCCTTTCCGGCACGGACGCGTAGGCGCGAACAACTGTTCTGGTGGTTTTGCGCCGTCGCGCTGGTGTTGCTTGCCGCGAACAAGCAGCTTGATCTGCAATCCTTGCTGACATCGGTCGCGCGCTGCGTTGCAGTGGATCAAGGCTGGTATGAAAACCGCAGGATGATGCAGCGCGTATTCATCCTTGCCGTTGCCGCGGCAGGGGCCTTGGGCTTCCTTGCCGGTGGGTTGCTCATGCGTGGCACCTTTGCCCGAACCGGTCTTCCCATTCTTGGCCTTGGCCTTGTCTGCACGTTTGTCGCGATCCGAGCCGCCAGCTTTCACCATGTCGACATCCTGATCGATACGCGGGTCTTGGGCCTGCGTCTGAATTGGGTGCTCGAGCTTCCTGGACCGCTCCTCATCTGGCTGGCGAGCATCCGCGCGGGTCGGCAGCAGCGCCCTGATCGGCCCTGACTTCGTGGCGTTGTAGGGGCGCTGATCGAATCACTTTTGCCCCACATATCCGTGAATCCAGCCCTCAGAGGACAAGATTTTGCCCATTTAACTAGCTTGCGAGGCATTAACGAAGAATTCACAGTTTCCTGCAGCCCGACAATGGCGACACGGAAATGTCATGGCATCACGCTTCCAATCGCACGCGCAGGCTCGTGCATGGGCAGCGGACCGGGTTCTAGAGGTTAGAATTCTGGCGGGAAATGGGCATTTATGGCGATTTTGCCATTTTTTGTCTGCCACTTGGCCGGTCAGATCTTGACGCTGCACAGTGGCCAAACTGGTCCACAACGATCAACCATAGCGTGTAAGCCAATGACAAATAACCATTTTTACGATCCTGCGGATTCCTGGGGCGATTGCGAGCGTTTTTTTTCTGGTGGTAAGGTCCTGCCATGCTGATCGACGCTGGGGGATGGCTGTCGACGCGTGTTTGAGCATGATTTTTCGTCGGGCTGCGGCCTCTTTTGGCATGTCCGATACATCTCTGTGGAGGTCTAGTAGATGGTAATTCGCCCTGATTTTGGCTCTCATGATTTGGTTCAGCCGATCACAGCTGACAAAGAGCGTTGGGACGTTTCGTATCGTGACCACTTCTATCGTCGGTTTTTCAAGCGCTGCATGGATGTGTTGCTGGTTCTCATCGCGCTGCCGATCGTCCTGCCAACCGTGCTTTGCTTGGCAGCCCTGATTGCCGCGCAGGGCCATTCACCGTTTTACCGGCAAGAACGCGTCGGACGGGGCGGGTTGACCTTCACGATGTGGAAGCTTCGCAGCATGGTTCCGAATGCCGACAAGCGGTTGAAGGATCATCTGGAAAGCGACGAAAAGGCGAAGCAAGAGTGGGACACCTTCCAGAAGCTTGAGTGTGACCCCCGGATCACCCCGCTGGGGAGGATGCTGCGCAAATCTTCGCTGGACGAGCTGCCGCAGCTTTGGAACGTCCTTGTTGGCGACATGAGCCTGGTTGGCCCCCGGCCGATGATGCCGGAACAAAAGCCGCTATATCCTGGCCACGCCTATTTCCTGCTGCGCCCCGGCGTGACGGGCCTGTGGCAGATTTCTGACCGGAACGCATCGACCTTTGCCCAGCGTGCCGAGTTTGATGCAGCCTATGATCGCGAGTTGTCGTTCGTGACCGACGTCAAAGTGCTTGTTGCAACAGTCGGTGTCGTGTTCCGCTGCACCGGGAAGTGAGGCTGCGCTAGCACGGCAGCCGACTTTGTACGATTGCACAGACTGATTGCCACCATTCCAAACAACATCACGCAAGTGCCGGTGAGCGGATAGGCAATCAGAACGACCCACAAAGGTGAAGACATGGCGAAGAGCACCACAGATGCAGCGGCGCCTAAGACAATCGCAGCAATAAGCAGCCCAAGGATCATCTCATCTTCCCCAAGCGGAACGGTCTGGATTCCGGAAAGCAGGCACGTTCTGCACCGTAATCATCTAAAAGTTGATCATTCAACCAATCAAGGTGCAACGTCGAACCGTTTTTGCTGTCAGGCGGAACTCGGCTTACCCTATCGCGCAAGTGTTAGCGAAAACTTGCCGAACAATGGTCTGGGGATGACCTTATTGTTGCTGAGGCGTGCACAAAATCGCTGCCGGGACAGGTTCCATCGCGGCACGAGAGACAGTCTGCGTGCTGCGGGCCAACACTGCGGCTGTGGCAATAAGGCCGACACAACCAGCGACGGGATAGGCAAGAACCCCAGCCCAGAGCGGCATGTCCAGCATCTGCGTGGCACCAACCCCGACAAAGCCGGAAAGGATGGAGAGGACTACAATCGCCGCAAGCATCTTTTCCACATCCTTCTTGGATTGATTACTCGATGCTCCGACTCGCTTATGGCGAAAGTTGGGCGCGCTTACGATGAAACTAAGTCAGGCATTTCCACCTTGAGGTGGCCCGCGTTCGCGCTTGCCCTCACCCAACTGGTGCCGAACCCTGCGCTGGCGCAGATGCAGCCAGAAGGCGTTGACCTGGGCCTCTTCCAGCCCGGCGACCTGTGTGGCGGCGCGGTGGACCCCATGCCGCTTTCACGGTCTTCGCTTTCCCCTGTGCGCATGCGGCCCGATGCTGAGCCTGACCTTGTGCTGGCAGAGTTCACCGAACAGCCGGACAATGTGTCCACGACGTATGAGCCTTCGAAAGAAGGGGCCGGTTCAAGCGCGCCCCCGGCAAAGGCCGGAACCGGCGACAGTCCCGTCGCATATGCCGACAACCCCGCCATGGCCCGGGAACATGCCGCCTTGATGGCGCTCGTGCCTTTGGAAGACGCCACCCATGTTGCAGTCGAAAATGGCAGCTGGTTTTCCACCGCAACGTGGCAGTCTGGCCAGATACCCGGCGCAGACGCCAAGGTCTTGATCCCAGAGGGCGTCACGGTCACCTACGACGAAGTGGCCGATGACCCCCTGTTTTCGCTTCGCATTGATGGGGACCTGACCTTTGCCACCGACCGTGACAGCCGCATGGTCATCGATACGCTGGTCATCGCCCCTGGTGGCCGGCTGCAGATCGGCACCGCCCAGCAGCCGATCGAGCCGCAGGTAAAGGTCGACATCCTGATTGCAGGGACCGGCGCCATCGATTTGGAGTGGGATCCTCTTCTGCTGTCGCGTGGCGTGATTTCGCATGGATCAGTCGAAATCCATGGGGCACCCAAGACAACCTTCCTCAAAACAGGGGACTCCCCAAGTCGTGGCGATACCCAGCTTCTTCTCGAGAAGGCCCCGGAAGGCTGGCGTGTCGGGGATACAATCGTGGTTACGGGAACGCGCAAGCGCGGCTGGGCATGGGACAACACGGCAAGGGCGGTCATTCACCACCTCAGCGAAGATGAGATCGTGACGATCACGGCGCTGGAGGGGAACCGGGTGACGATCGACCAGCCCTTGCTGTTCAACCACCATCCACCGCGCGCCGACCTAGCACCCTATGTGGCGAACGTCACACGCACCATCCGATTTGCCAGCCTTGGCGGAGCGGAAACGCCCTTGTCGACGCGTGGGCATGTCATGTTCATGCACAGTGACGCGGTGGACGTCCGATATGCCGCATTCGATCACCTTGGCCGCACGGACAAGTCGCGCGCTGCGTTCGACCTGTCCGCCCTGGACAAGGTCATGCCAGACAGCAACATCAAGGGCCGATACTCACTCCACCTGCACAAGACCGGCATGGCAAACCAGGAAGCCCCGGCGATGGTGGTCGGAAACTCGGTCATTGGCTCCCCTGGGTGGGGGTATGTGCATCACTCCTCACACGCGGATTTCATCGACAACGTGGCGTTTGACGTGTTTGGGGCTGCATTTGCCGCCGAGGATGGGAATGAAACGGGCATCTGGCTGCGTAACATTGCGATCCGGGCAACGGGTTTCGACAAGGGTGAAGAGGCTGCAAAGTCCGGGGCGGAACGCCATGACAATGGCCGATCCGGTGACGGGTTCTTCTTCGCTGGTCGACTGGTCGAAGCGGCAGAGAATGTCGCGGCCAATACGACGCATGGCTTTGTCTGGATGCACCGCTCGGCCCCAAGCGGGCCAGTGAAGTCCACCCTTCACCATCCAGAGATTGCCTACGGCAGGGCGACGCTCGAGCCCTCTTCACCACCAATCCAGGGCTTCCGCGACAACGAAGCCTTCGGCACTGAAATCGGACTCATGGTGATCAAGGCAAGTACGGTTCAGGGCCATGATGTCTGGTCGGTCCTTGACGGTTTCCTGAACTGGGAAACCGCGAAGGGCGTCGATATCAGTTACAGTGGGCACTACACCTTGATGAATCTGGATCTGATCGCAGCTGCCGAGCAGGGTTTCTTTGCCCCCGATGTGGGCGTGAACGTTGGAACAAATTCTTTTGACGTCGTCGTGAACAAAGTCCGGCTTGAACGCTTTCCCGTCGGGATCAGGATTGAACAGGGTTTTACGTTTCCCGTTACCGAAGAGGAAGTGGGAGTAGATCTGATTGATGTGGTGGCCGTGGATGTGCCCGAAGTCATCCGGAGTTCATCACAGATCCGATATCAGCTTTTGACATCTGATCAGTTGTTGCAAGACGGGGTCGAGCCGATACTGCAGCCGATTGAAATCGGCGCAAACGAAGATCTGCAATTGTGGATGGACAGGAGCGATTCCATTGGTCGCTCCACCCGACAACATCCCGGAGATCCACAGACGATCAATCGGTGGGATGTGCCTGATCTTTTGCGGTCCACAGGGTATTTTACCGATGCAAGCGGCCGAAGAGTGGCCCTGATACCCGACCTGTCGACTGACCGCGCGACAGGCGCGGTCCACAAGTACAGCGTGCCTGTCATACTGAACATCCCGGAGTCCGAACTGCAGTCCTGGGGGGCGGTGCACCGCGGAACCCTTGATCCTGACAACGCGCCACCGGTTGCCCAGGACGACATCATCGTGACCAACCTCGGCGCGCCAGTGGTCATTGAACCGCTGAAGAATGACGGCGATCCTGATGGCGATCCGCTGACGCTGGAGGGTACGACCGATCCGCGCCATGGCGATCTGGCAAGCGGGACCGATGGCAGCCTGGTTTACCGCCCGAACCCGGGCCGTGTCGGCACCGACGCCTTCACCTACTGGGCCGCGGACAGCAAGGGAAACTATGCGCCCGCAACAGTTCGGATTACGGTGGTTGAACCATGACTTCTTTCGTGCGACAGGGTCGATGGTTGAAGGTCTTGTCATGCGAAAATGGCGGACGCCGCCATTCTTTTGTCGCTTCGCCCCCGTAGAGTCCTGACCTGCAGCTTATCGGAGACGCGGCGTGATCGAGGTCTATCGGAAGATTTTCTCATTGCTGGACCGGCGTGAACGCCGCCAGTTCTGGCTTCTTACCGCCTTGATGGTGATCGTCGCCTTTGCCGAGGTCGTTGGCATTTCCGCAGTTCTGGTGCTGCTGAACGTCATTGCCGACCCGTCCACCATTCAGTCGAACGCCTATCTTGGTCTGGCGTATTCCTTCGCGGGGTTTTCCAGCGAATTCAACTTCATGGTCGGTCTGGCCGTTGTTGTCCTTCTGGTCGTTCTGGGCGGACTGGCCGTCAAGGCGGTCGGAACCTACGCCAGCATACGCTTTGCCACTATGCGAGGGTTCACAGTATCCAGCCGGCTGCTGGAGGCCTATCTGGGCCAGCCCTATGCCTGGTTTCTTGCCAGGAACAGCTCGGATATCGCAAAGAACGTCCTTGTCGAGGTTGACGGGCTTGTAACGCGTGTGATGGCTCCTGCCTTTCGCATGATTGCCAGCGTCTTGATGGTTCTGGCAATTGTCGGGCTGCTGATGGTCGTTGATCCCCTGATCACCGTTCTGGCCGCAGGCCTTCTGGGTCTGAGCTATGCATTAGTTTACATTGTCCTACGGGAACGGCTGCGCCGTCTTGGCGATGTTTTGATGCGGGCCTTTGCCGAACGCTTTCGCGTTGCTCAGGAAGCCATCGGCGGCATCAAGGAAGTCAAGCTTCTGGGGCTGGAAGAAAGCTATATGGAGCTTTACCGAAGGGCTGCCCAGAAATCGGCCCGGGCGCAAGCAACCATCGGCGTCGTTTCCGAACTTCCTCGCTTTGCGCTGGAGGCGATTTCGTTCGGAACGCTGCTGACCCTTATCCTTGTGTTGTTGCTGCGCAGCGGTGGGTCAATCGTCGAAGCAGTGCCAACTCTGGGGGTCTTTGCCCTGTCTGTCATGCGGCTGCTGCCCGCACTTCAGCAGGTCTATCAAGCGCTCGCATCCATCCGGGGGGCGACCGCGATCCTCGAGACCGTGGTGAAGGACCACGCCGGGGTTCCGGCTGCACCGGTCAACGTCACGCAGGTCCAGCAACCGCTCCACCTGCGCGATCAGCTTGACCTGTCGGGCATCACCTTCAGCTACGCCACCGCTGGTCGGCCTGCCCTGCGCGGGCTTGATATGAAAATCGCCGCACGCACCACAGTGGGGATTGTCGGCGGCACCGGCGCCGGAAAGACGACAGTGGTCGATCTGGTGCTTGGCCTGCTGATCCCGGACACAGGGACGCTTTCGGTCGATCAAGAACCGCTCACCCCGGCAAATCTGCGCGCCTGGCAAAAATCCTTAGGTTATGTCCCACAATCCATTTTCCTGACCGACGACACGATTGCGGCAAACATTGCCTTTGGGGTTCCTGCGGATGAGATCGACATGCAAGCCGTCGAGCGCGCAGCGCGGACCGCAGCATTGCACGATTTCGTTTCCACCGAACTGCCGCAAGCCTATCAAACCGTCGTGGGAGAGCGTGGCATACGCCTGTCAGGCGGCCAACGTCAGCGGATCGGCATTGCCCGGGCGCTTTACCGTGACCCCACGCTCTTGATCATGGATGAAGCGACCTCGGCGCTAGACAACATTACTGAACGTGTTGTGATGGAGGCTGTTCAGAACATCCGCGCGGACAAGACCATCATCCTTATTGCACACCGCCTGACGACAGTGCGAAACTGCGACACGATCTTCCTGATGGAACATGGTCAGGTGGTTGCACAGGGCACCTATGACGAACTGGTGGCGGGCAGTGAAACCTTCCGAAAAATGGCCGTTGGGGTCTAAGCCTTCTGTCACTCTCAGGCTGATGCAGTGATTTCGGGATGGCCGTATGAGACCAAGCAATCCCGGTAAAAATCTGCATCGAATTCTGAAGCGAATTTCGTGAATATGGATCGCTTGAGAAAGGGAAAGCCTACGTCCAACAACCCCTTCGGATTGCCAAGCAGGTACTGGTTGTTCCGGTGGTCTGCAGAAGGCGAAAGAATTGACCCGACGGTATGCGATCTGGCCAACACCGATCCCAGACGTGTTTCTTGCAAGAAAACGACTGGCCCCTGCCTGTTGAAGCTGATCCCGCGAAACAAGACAGTCCGACAAGCATCCCACATCCGCCGATCGAACCCGCGAAAGTAGAAGGCACAGCTGATCATGTGGTTTTCGATCGTGTATGAGGTGACAAAACCCGTCAGATCCCACGGACTACTGTCCAATAGCGGCCGGAGAGAATGGAAGGGACCCACCACACTGTCGTTCATGACGAGCACATCAATCTTGTCAAATCGTCGAACCAGCGCAGAAAGTCCCACTGAAAATCCCGAAAAGTCAAAGCCCCGCAATTCCTTCCAGATCAACGCATCAGGTGTCAGATCCAGAAAGCTCTTGGTGTGCTCCGGCGTGGGCGCCGCACAAACGACCAGCACCCCGTATCCTTCGGACTGCAATCTCTCGACCGTGAATCTGTGGCTGACTGTAGGCGCACCATTCGGAGCGTAACAGAAGTAGACGACCCACTTTGCGGGTGCGTTACCTCCGAAATACAACTCCTTGCTGGCCGGAAAGGACCGCGCTGCGGTTGCCAGCACTTTCAGCCGGCGCAGACGCAGGTAGGGTAGCGTGACTTCGGGCACGAACTCTTGCCAGGAATTGACAGTACACGCACGCTCCGAACCCGTTTGTGCAAGCCCGACAAGCGGCCCGGGCTTGCCCTTGTAGGGTTCGATTCGCGATGTCAGCGACATGCTACTTCTCCAATCCGACGATTATCGCGCCATTGTACGCCAAACGCGAGACCCTGCGGTCAGTTTCCCTGTTGGTACCATTCCTAATCTTGAATCATCTCAGTTTCTCAGTTTAATCAATTCGGATATACTATACATTAAAGATAGAGATGAGGTTCTTGATGCCCGCACCAATGCTTTCTATTGATCCGGCAAACCTGATCCTGCCAATTGACGCTGCCCGCGAGGCTGGGCGTCAAGCAGCCGAGGCCTACCGCTCACGCGCGCCTTATCCACACGGCTGCTACGACAATTTTCTTCCGCCAGAGATCCTTGAAAAGGTTCGCGATGAGTTGCGCAGCCTGCCCGAAGCCGAAACTTTTTTCAACAACCCGCAAGAGAAATTGAAATCCAGCTATCAACCAGAGCGTCTGGCCTTTTATACGCGCAGCCTGTTCTATGCGCTGAACAGCCGCTCATTTCTTGCGTTCCTTGAGGAGTTGACCGGCATAGATGGCCTGATCCCCGATCCCTACTTTGCCGGCGGGGGCATTCATGTCGTTTCAAACGGAGGCCACCTCGACATCCACGCCGACTTCAACCACCACGGCAAACTGAACCTGGAACGCAGGATCAACGTCCTGATCTATCTCAACAAGGACTGGCGCGAAGAATGGGGCGGGTCGTTCGAGGTGTGGGATAACGACATGACGGCGAAAGTCGCCAGTTTCGTACCGCTATTCAATCGGATGTGCTGCTTCAATACGGGTTCCAACACCTGGCACGGCAACCCCGAACCCGTTGCCCATCCGAACGGCGAACCCCGCATGTCGATTGCGCTCTACTACTACACCGCAACCTGGGACGAGAGCCGCGAAGGGCATTCAACACTGTTCAAACCGCGTCCGGGCACTATCGACAAGGCCGACCGTCAATCCTCTCGCCACCGGATCTTGCAGAACATCCTGCCACCCGTGATCTATCGCCGGATCGCCAAGCCTTTGCGCCGGATGGGTGTTTGACCTGCGCTAGTGGCACAACCAGGCCTTGCGCGTGAGCCGCACACCCGGGCGTGAAGAACTGACTTGGTTCGAGAACGGCTTGGACGGCCCTGTCATTCCAACCTTCGTTGCCGGGCGCGTCGCGGCCTGCGCTGTGCGGGGCCACTGGCAGACATCACCCAACTTGGCGGCCCTATGTCGCCTCCGGCAAAGCCCTTCTGATCGCCCTGCCCGAGCACAGGCGTGGCGCCATCTGCCGCCTCTTCGGGCCGCCAAAGCACATAGCCAGCCAAGCCGCCAGCGATCAGCCATACGTAAGGAACCAACCCCGCGTTCGGGATCATGTCGATCATGGCGACCGACAGCACCATCATCAGACCCGGCGTGACAAGCGACGGCCCGAACCTGCTACGCCTGAGGAAGTTGAACAGGATCGGTATCGTGATCAAGCCGAAGTGGGCAACATAACCCACCCAGCCATAGATCCCGATCAGGATGATCCAGACACCATCGGTGACACTATTCAACCGCCCCGTCTCGGGATCATATATCTGGTTTCGGCCCCAGCTCCCCCATCCGAACAGGGGCTTTTCGTTGGCGCGGGCCAGCAAGGCATCCTCGTGGTCGAAGCGAAACTTCAACGACGCCGCGCGCTCTTCGTTCACGGACAAGGCGAAGTTGTAGACCGCATCGACCGGAACAAACCCCGCCCCACGCAACATCGGGTAGATTATCAGCGCCGTGGCGATCACGAGGGCAAAGGTGGACTGAACCCGACGGCCAGTAAAGATGACCAGAGCCGACAAGGCGATGGCAATCGCCAACGCACCAAGGTTCTTTGAGAGGAACAAAACGATCATGATCCATATGGCCGCAAAGACCCACCCGGATGCGGTCTTGCCTTGGCGAACAGCTTCGCGCCACAACGCAAGAGCCGCGATAACCGACATACTTAAGAAGATTCCAACCAACAGGCCGTGGCTCAGAAATACGACCGGCCGAAAACCGCCCGCACGGACGTGTTGGACAAAGTCATGCGGAAAGAACCCGTAGATCCAGTTGTGCAGTTGTGGGCTCAACCTCACTTCCAAAAGCGCAGGCAGGGTGTAGAACAGCGCCCCGAACACAAAGGCCTGCAAGACAACCAGGTGTCCCTCGCGATTGTTCAGATAGCGCAGGCCTAACCAGAACGGCAGGATCGCGACCAGAATGACCGAAATCATCGAGAGTGCGTCGTAAAGCCGAAGTCCGGGTATGAAGGTCGGACCGTAGATGAGAGGTTCGGCGTTCTGATAGACGGTAAAGATCGGTGCACTGACCAAGGTCAGAAACAGCGATATGATGACCACCCGACCGGTCCGTCCCGTCCAGTCGGCCGCAAGGGACAGTTTTGGCGCATGAATGTGGCACAGGACAAGGGCACTGACAGACGGTATCAGCGACTTGTCCAGCGACGGCAGCATGGGCAGCTTGAAGCTCGTGGCAGAGGGCAAAAGCAGGTAGCCGCCGAGGAGCGTCCAGACCAGAGCCTTTTGCAGCGGCATGATCCTAAACAAGATTGCCGCCACAAGCGGCCACGAAAAGAGCATAACGAAAGCAAAGGTGTTGGGCATCCGGACCCCGAACCAATCATATGGCCATACGCCGCTTTTACCCTCATGCCGCGCAAAAGGCCAATCCTGTCCTGCACCCCACATGCAGAACCAGAAGTCGCGCGTTTGCCCTATGCTGGGCGGCAATTTCGTGGTTTCTGTGTACCGCAATGGCGAAGATTAGTGCATTCAAATCTGACACAGCTTTTTCGACGGCGACCCCGCGCATAGGAGCGGTTGTCATCGGTCGCAACGAAGGACAACGCCTGATGGCCTGCCTGGCGTCGATCCCCGGCGACGTCACTCCCGTGGTCTACGTCGATTCCGGCTCGACCGATGGCAGTGTCGCTGCCGCACGTTCGGCAGGGGCTACGGTTGTTCCTCTGGACATGACACTGCCCTTTACGGCAGCCCGCGCCCGCAATGCCGGCCTTGAAGCACTTGACCGGTTGGGTGGGGTCGACTTCGTGCAGTTCATTGACGGTGACTGCAGCTTGCAGCCCGGCTGGATCGAAGCCGGGATCGCCGCGTTTCGTGAGCATCCCGAAGCAGCCGCCGTGTGTGGCAGACGCCGGGAACGGCATCCCGAAGCCTCGGTCTGGAACCGCTTGTGCGATGCCGAATGGGACACGCCCGTGGGCGAAACCAAGGCCTGTGGCGGGGACGTGCTCATGCGCTGGGATGCCGTGACGGCTGCAGGGGGCTACAATCCCACGCTGATTGCGGGCGAAGAGCCGGAACTTTGCCTGCGCCTGCGGGCCGAGGGGTGGCAGGTCTGGCGCATTCCGGTCGAGATGACCTTGCACGACGCCGCGATGACTCGCTTTGGGCAATGGTGGAAGCGCAGTCGACGTGCCGGTCACGCTTTTGCCGAAGGGGCTGCGATGCATGGATCAACGGCGGAAAGGCATTGGGTCACCGAAACCCGCAGGGCTGTGGTCTGGGGCGTTGGAATACCGCTGTTCGCTGTTGCAGGTTTGCTTTTCACCCCTTGGGCTGGAATGCTCCTGCTGGCCTATCCGCTGCAGGCCCTTCGCCTGATCCGCCGCCTGGGGCCCGAGCAGGGCGTCTTCACGCTGCTTGGCAAACTGCCTGAGGCTATCGGAGTGATCGAATATCACCTGAACCGCCTGCGCCGTCGAAATGCCGGATTGATCGAATACAAGTGACGGGTGGCAAAGCAGAATGACAATGGCCAACCTTGGAAAGCTTTCAACTCTGGCAAGGCGCTACTTTCCGGGCATGTCGCCGGGGGCCTTGTCCCTACAGGCGCGGTTCGTGCTCAATGGCCTGCGCGAAGCGCCCGTTGTCACGCAGATGATGGAACCGGCTACCGGAACCTCCCTTGCTCAGATCATGTCTGAACGTCCGCAGATCTGGGGGGCATTGGTCTGGCCTTACCAGTGCGCCAGTTGGGGACCCGGCCAGCGCTTGCAGCGCATTGTCGGACACTACGACGCCATCGATACCCTGCCAGAAGTCTTGCGCTTTTCAATCGAGGATCGGCTTGTTCTCTCTGACCTCGACCATCTTCACCCCGGCATGAAGCTGGTTCTTGATCAACCTGAATGGTTCTTGCGCGAAGGCGGGCTGACGCTGAACCTTTTTCTGGACAGCTTTCGCGCCTATTCAGTCGCGTTCTCGCTGTATCGCACCGACACGGGCGCGCTGGTTGCCACGATCGGCGGCCTTCAAGGACGCAACCGGGACGACATGCTGGACACATACCGCGAGTTGACGCGGATTTTGCATGGCCTTCGCCCCAGGGACTTCCTGATCGAAGCCTTGCGCATTCTGTGCCGCGTCCTGCAGGTGGATACCCTGCTTGCCGTGTCCGAAGCGGCGCGGCATCACCGGCATCCGTATTTTCGCGGGGCCTCCCCGCCGGGGCAGGACTATGATGCCATCTGGCAGGATCGGGGGGGGGTGCCTCAGGACCCGCAGTTCTTTGCGCTTCCCATTAACTCGCCCCGCCGGGACATGGCCGAGGTCAAACCGAACAAGCGCCCCATGTACCGCCGCCGCTTTGACTTTCTTGACGGTCTGGAGGCGGACATTGCCCGCGACCTGCCATCCTTGCGCCCCGTGCGTTTCGCAGACAGCTGAGGGCGCAGTCCATGTTCTCGCCGCACCCTGACCGCAAGCTGATCAATGCGATCCACGCCTACCAGCGCCACAGGGCGGACCGGGGGCCCCTGGGTCGGCTTTTGTGCCTTTGGGGGAAGCTCCGCCATGCGTTCTGGTCTGCAATCACCGCGTCAGACATCCACCGTGACGCAACGATTGCAGCCACCGTCAGCTTTCCCCATTTGACCGGGGTGGTCATCCACAAAGACGCGGTCATTGAGGACAACTGCATGATCATGCAGCAGGTCACGCTGGGCCAGACTGCTGACTCTGGCGCGCCTTTCGTCGCGAAGGGCGCCTATATTGGTGCGGGGGCCAAGGTGTTGGGGCAGGTCCGGATCGGCCGAAACGCGCAGATCGGTGCCAATGCGGTGGTCTTGCACGATGTCCCCGACGATGCCACGGCGGTCGGGGTTCCAGCCCGCCTTGTCCAGAAAGAGCAAAGGTCCACCAATGTCTGATCCGCGCGCTGCCATTTCCACGGCATTTCTGGATGCCGCCGGCCCGATCGTTCTGGTGAACCTGCCCTACCGCGCTGACCGGCGTCAGGAGTTTGCCGGGCAATTGCAGGGCCTTGGTCTGTCCTACGATCACCCAAAGGTAAAGGTCTTCGCCGCCATCCGGCCCGAGACGGCCGAAGGTTTTCCCACCATCGGCACCCGAGGGTGTTTTCTCAGCCATCTTGGTATCCTGCGTCAGGCGTTGGCCAACGGTTGGGATCGGGTGCTGATCTGCGAGGATGATCTGGATTTCGCGGACGACGCATTGGCGCGGCTACCGGGGATCACGGCGCATCTGGCAGGTTCGGACTGGGCGATGTTCTATGGCGGCTATGGCGATGCGGTATCCGGGACCGAGGTTGCCCCAGGGCTGGTAAAGCTCGATCCGGCCAGCGGCGTGTCCTGCACACATTTCTATGCCATTCGGGGTCCAGCCATCGCGGATCTGGTTCGGTATCTTGACAGCATGCTGGCGCGGGAACCTGGACATCCTGATGGCGGCCCGATGCATTACGACGGGGCACTTTGCTGGTTCCGCAAGGCCCATCCGCAGCATATGACCCTTGCTGCCGTGCCGCCGATCGGGGTTCAACGCCCGTCGCGAACGGATATCCATGACCTGCGCTGGTTCGACCGCTGGCCCGGTTTCCGAAGCCTGACCTCTCTCGCCCGCAAGGTCGTTGGGGCCCGTCGCGGAACGTCGCGTACATGACAGCCGCCTCACCCTTCCTGTGCCTTGAGTTTTCGGCGAGCGACAAGACCGAAATCCGCCATGACGCACCAAGCTATGCGCCATGGCTCGGACCGGGAAAGTTTGCCTATGAAACGCACTTGACCAGCGGGGCGAACTGGGTGCGGATCGGCTGGTCGATCCTGCGGACCATTCTGGTCCGCCGCCCTGATCTGGTTGTGACCAGCGAATACCGCCGCGCCTTTCTGGTCAATCTGGCACTTCTGCTGACCTTCAGCCGCGCGACCCATGTCGTCTTGAGCATGAACCTGTCCAGCAAGCCGATCACAGCGCGCAACCGGCTTGGCCAGGGGGTGATCGACCGGATCTTCCAGCGGTCAGATGCGATCCTGGTGCATTCCCTGCGTGAGGCGGAAAGCTTTGCCCAGCTGCACGGCCTACCCGCCAACCGCTTTGCCTTCAGCCATTGGGGCTATGACCTTCCCGCCGAAAGCACGCGCTTTGAGGCAGAGCCGAAGCCCTATTTCTGCATGATCGGCCGTAACAACCGGGATTTTGAGACCTTTGCCAAGGCGCTACGTCTGGCCGGCGCGCGGGGTGTCGCGATCCTGCCGGGCTATATGCCCCTTGCCCCCGAGGTAGAGCAGTCGATGCAGGTCCTGCGCGACCTGCCGATGGCCGATTGCGTGAACTGCATCCGAAACGCAGCCGCCAATGTCACGCTTTTGCGCGACGACAGCCGGGGGGCCGGGCATATCACCGTTGTTACCGCAATGCATCTTGGCGTGCCGCAGATCTATTCCGAAACCGTGGTGCTGCGCGAGTATTTCTGCGCGCCGGGCTTCGGGCAAGCGGTCCCGGTCGGGGACGCAAACCAGGTTGCAACTGCAATGCAAGCGGTGCTGGCCGCAGCCAAAGCGCCCGAGGCCGCAGACCTTATCGCCGCACGCAAGGCCTTTGCACAGCGCTGGCTGTCGAACGAATGCTCCGCGCGGCGGATTGCCCATGTCATCCTTGCGGCACTGGAGGGCCGAAAGCTCGATCTCGTCGACCCTGATTGGCAAGGCTGGCTGGACTCGCAGCAGTCCGCGCCCCGGACCCTCTAGCCCTCCGTGGGCATGGCGCGGTCAGGCCGCAGCCTGCCCCCTGCCCCGCCATTGCGGAAGACCTCGGCCAGCCAGATACCCTCGGCCGCAATGTCAAACTCGTGCTCGACCGTCAGGCGCCCGGCCTGCCCCATCCGGGACGCAAGCTGCGGATCCTCCATCAGCTGCCCGATGCGATCGGCCAGCGTGGCCACGTCACCCGGCGGCACGGCAAAGCCGGAGACCCCGTCTTCTACCAGCTCCTGCACCCCCGCAACCCGGCTTGCGATTACTGGGATTCGGCTTGCCAAAGCCTCCATCAAGACCACGGGAACCCCTTCGGCGAACGATGGCAGGACCAGCATGTCCGCCTCTTCCAGAAGGGCTGCCACTGCGCCTTGCGACTGAAAGCCCGCGAAAGTCACGCTGCCCGCAATGCCCAGCGCCTTGGCCCGCGCTTCGGCAAGGGGCCGGGCCGGGCCGTCGCCGACAAGGGTCAGCTGCGCCTCCGGATGGCGGGCGATGACCTGAGCCATAGCCTCGACCAGCAAGGGCGCACCCTTCACCGGGTCCAGCCGCCCGACGAAGATCACCCGCTTGCCAAAAGCCCCACGCGGGCGCTGCCCGTAGCTGGACGGGTCTACCCCGCAATGGACAATGGTGATCTTGTCCCAATGGACAGGGTCGGAAAACAGCATCAGTTGCGACCGACAGAAATGGCTGATCGCCACGACAAACCGGGCTCGCGCGATCTTTTCGCCCAGCGCCCAGCGGTCAACCTCGAAAAAGATCGCCGGGCCATGTTCGGTGAAGCTGAAGGGGATGCCGGACATCTCGGCCGCCAACATCGCGACCGAACAGCTGGAATTGCCGAAATGATTGTGCAGATGCCTGACCCCGCGCGCCTGCAGATGATCTGCCAGCACCCCGGCTTCGGCAAAGTAGAACAGTTGCCAGAAGAAGGCCTTGATCCCCGGCGGCCGGGTCCTGAACGTCAGCCGCAGCGCCGAGAACCACCGCCCCGGCGACCGCAGGACCATCCGCGCATGCGCGCCCAGCAGACGCAGCGGGTTTCGGGCGGCCGCGATGACATAAAAGGTCTCGCGGCGGGCCTGCCGCTCTTCCTCGCCCTTGAACTCCGCCTCGTCGGGTTTGCGGATCGAGCAGGTGACAACCTCCAGCCCCGCCCGGCGCAGGCTTTCCACCTCACGCAGGATGAAAGTGTGTGAGACTTTGGGGTAATCGCCGGTCAGATAGGCGATGGGTTCTGCGGCCGGATCCTGGTTCATCATGTCCCCCTAATGCCCCGACTTTCGCCGCCACCACAACAGCTTGCCCGCCCCGCCGAACGCAGCCAACCGGTGCTGGATTGCCCGCCTGTCCGAGATCGGCCAAAAGACCAGCGCCGCAAGGCCATGCAGCCCGACCTGCGCCGCGCCAACCGCCATCCACTGCGCCACGCGCAGTCTGCCGCGCAGGCCACGCCTCTGGCTTTCGACCAGACAGCGCAACTGGCCGTCGCTGTACCGGCGGCGCTGCAGAAAGCCCAGAGTCGCGCGCGCCGGCGGCACAACTTCATCCACCCGCGCTTCGGGGCACCAGATCAGGGCGATGCCATGGCGGTCCACCAGCTTGCGAAACAACGCCACATCCTCGCCGCCGGTATCGAAGGCCGGATCGAAGGGCGGGCTTTCCAGCGCCAGCACATCGCGGCGAAACAGCGAATTGCCCGACCCCAGATAGGCCCGCAGATCCGACACATCCTGACCTGAGGCTGCAGGTAACCTACGGCTGAACACCCGGTCCAGCGCACTGCGCAACGCTGGTGGCGGCGGTTCGGCATAGGCGGCCTCAATCGACCCAAACGCCGCCTGATCGCCCCGCGCGGCAGCAGACGTAAAGGCCGAAAGCCACCCGGGCACAGGCATCTCGTCATCGTCCAGAAAAATCACATGCGACCCCTTCGCCTCGGCAACGCCGCGGTTGCGGGCCTGTGCCACGCCAGTGCGCGGTTCATGCACATACCGCACAAAGTCAGGCGCCAGCGCCGCAACCGACCGGGCCGATGCTTCGGGAGAGTTGTCGACAAGGACAAGCTCAACCGGTACCGTCTGGGCCGCAACCTCGGCCGCCACGGCGTGAAACAGGGGGCCAAGCAGTGCTTCACGCCGAAACGTCGGTACGACAATCGACATCATGTTCTGCGGGTTCGCCGTGGATTGCGGAAGATGTGTCACCCTGCCCAATGGCTCCTGCGCAATGCCCAAAGAAATCCGGTCCGAAACCGCGTTTTTTCAGACTATCCACTTGACGAAGAATGGACAATCACCCGTCACTTGCAGACAGGAATTCCAAGGAACAGACGATTTTGGTTGAAGTGGATGTCACAGGCGGCTTGACCAGGATTGAGGCGCTGACCTTGGTGAATGTTGCGACAGAAGCAGCGCTTCTGGACAAGGTGTCGGGTTGCCTTGCCAATGGGCGGGGCTTTGCCTTGGCGACGCTGAATCTGGATCACATGGTCAAACTGACGCGGGATCCGGCGTTCCGTGCCGCCTACCGTGCGCAGACGCATGTCGTCGCGGATGGAAACCCCGTTGTCTGGCTGTCCCGATTGGCAGGCAGACGGTCCGTCACCCTTGTGCCGGGATCGGAGTTGATTGCCCCGCTTTCAGCCCTTGCCGCCGAAAAGGGGGTGTCCGTGGCCTTCCTCGGCTCCACCGAACCAGCATTGCGCGCCGCCGCCCGGCGTCTGGAAGCCGATCACCCCGGGCTGAAGGTCGCGGCCTGCCTCTCCCCCGCGTTCGGATTTGATCCGACCGGGCCCGAGGCTGATGCGATGCTTGACCAGATTGCGGCTTCGGGCGCGCGGGTCTGCTTTCTGGCCCTCGGTGCCCCCAAGCAGGAAATTCTGGCCGCCCGGGGCCGTGACCGTCACCCCGGGATTGGCTTTGTCTCCATCGGCGCGGGGCTGGATTTCATTGCAGGCCTACAAACCCGGGCCCCACTTTGGGTGCGCAAGATTGCGATGGAATGGCTGTGGCGGTTGCTGACCAACCCCCGGCGTCTGGCCCGTCGCTACCTTGATTGCGCCCTCATCCTGCCCGGCCTGACCGGCGCAGCCCTTGCCGAACGGGCCCGCAGCGGAACCGAAAGCCAATGACCTTGCAAAGCCCCACTGTCCTGACCGTCATCCTGAATTGGCGCACCGCCGATATGACCCTTCAGTCCGTCGCCGCGGCCGAGACTGCCATGCAAGGCATCGAGGGTGAGATTGTGGTGGTCGACAACGATTCCGGCGACGGCTCGTTTGAGAAGATGCAGGCGGAATTGGCGGGCAGGCCGCGCGTCCGTGTCGTGCAATCGGGCCACAATGGCGGCTTCGGAGCAGGCAACAACGTTGGCATCCGCCTTGGGCTGTCCGACGGTTCGCGTCCGGACTTCATCTACATCCTGAACTCCGATGCCTTTCCCGCGCCCGACGCGATCCGGCACTTGCTGGCCTATCTTGAAAGGCATCCTGACGTAGGTTTTGCCGGCAGCAGGATCTACGGCTCCGATGGCGAAGACCACTGTACCTGCTTTCGCTTCCCCTCCATCGCGTCCGAATTCGAAGGTGCCGCCCGAACCGGCCCGATCTCGCGCTTGCTGGCCCATCGCAGCGTACCGCTTGGCGTGCCCGCGGCCAGCGGACCGGTTGACTGGCTTGCCGGGGCAAGCCTGATGATGCGTGACAGCGTTCTGGAACGGATCGGCCTCTTTGACGAAAACTTCTTCCTGTACTTCGAGGAAACCGATCTCTGCCGCCGTGCCCGCGCTGCCGGTTGGACGACACATTTTGTCCTTGAAAGCCGGGTCGAACACATCGGGTCGGTCTCGACCGGAATGAAAGGTTGGTCCCGCGTGCCGGGCTACTGGTTTGACAGCCGCTGGCTGTATTTCCGCAAGGCCGGCGGAACCCTGCATGCGGTCATCGCGACTGCCGCGCATATCGCCGGGGGTCTGGTGCTCCGTATGCGCCGGGTGATCCAGCCAAGGATAACCCCGGACCCGCCGCATTTCCTGCGCGATCTGGTCAGTCATGCCGTGCGGCAACTGACCGATCGGACAGGCACTAGCAGTTAAGGGATCAGGGCCGGAATTCGAAACTGCGGCTTAGCGCTACGAACACATCCGGGGAATCTGACCGCCCATCCTCGTCGCGGCGCACGCGGTAGCGCACCCCGCTGTCGAGGTTCCAATCCTGGGTCAGCGCATACCTGTAGGTCGCCGCGAATTGCGAAAGCTCAATACGTTCGGTTGGCGAATCCGAAACCTCGTGTGACGCAGTAAGGCCCATCGAGGATAGGTCGTTGATCTCTTGTGTAAAGCTGACCGCCAAAAGGGTTCCGATGGATGGCTCGAACGTAATGTCGTCATACACAACCGTCCGTTCCAGTACGACCTCAAGACCCCCACGCGGAAGTTCCTGCGCCCAGGTCACACCCCCGACCAGATCGGTACCGCCGATATCTCCCTGCGTCACACCCAGCCGCAGCGACAGAGACCCGGCAGGCAGCGTCAGCGCCCGGCCAAATACCAAAGTGGTCCGGTCGCCCTCTTCGTCGTCAGACCGGAAATCAAGGTCCGCAGTGGCGGCGCCATTCACCATCGCGTAAGCCAGACCAAGGCCAGCCGTTCTGACTTCGTTAAGCGTCAGGGGAGGGCTTGTATCTTCCTCGCGTTCGTAGCCAAGCCGGATGGACGCCTGAAACACTTCGGAAAAGCGCAGTGGAGTTTCGATGCCAACCCGGAACGTATTGTTGTCGACAAGGTCCGGGTCGCTCGTATCCGTATACTCACTCTCGGTATATGAAGAGAACAGGACGAACCCAAGCGGTGCGGTGCGCCCGGTTTCAAACCGCAGGTCGACAGTGCTGTCGGTGCGCGTGCCATCCAGATCGTCAATGGTAAGATCTTCGTCGAAGGACTCGACATCGTCCCGGCGGTATTGCGCACCGATCGAGAACAGCGCATTCGGGATTTCGCGCGTGTAGCGAACCGCCAGGTCAGGGTTGCCGAATTCAAACTCCGTCCCGTCCGTGTCATCGCTGTTTTCAGCGACCAAGGCGGCGGAAGAGCTGAATTCCAGCGTATCAAGCTGCGTCCGGCTGACGGCCCCGAAAGACAGGCGCGTCCGTGCAACGAGGTTGTCTCCGCCCTCTGGAACGGAAAGATCAATGTTCTGGCCGGCCTCAAACCGTTGTTCGACCCCAAAGGTCAAGACGACCTCTGCCGCAACGGGGCTGGCAGTCATCGCTGCCGCGGCCAGCACTATACCGCTGCGCATGGGTCCGGTTCGAAACATGCCTGGCGCTCACTCGAAGAGTTTGCGCTGGGGCACGATGATCACGTCGCCGTCGACCAACCGGGTAGACCCACCAGCGCCCGTGCCCATTTCAATCGCCTCGAAGTTCAGCAGGTAGCTTTTTTCGTTGCCATTCTTGTCCGTTCGCCGCAGCTGGACACGCTTCTTGGCGGCAAAGGGTGACAACCCCCCGGCCTGCGCGACGGCCTGCAGCAAGGTCGATCCTGGCGACATTTCGATCCGGCCGGGTGCGTTGGCGGCCCCAACGACGAACACGTCAATCGTGGCAGGTTCCCCCGGAGGCAGACGTTCGGCCAGCGCGTTCAATGTCACATAGACCGTCGGCGGTGTGGCAAAGCTTTGCGACAGCTGCGCGGCCACGTCCTGCTCGACCTGCGCCAAGGTGCGTCCCGCGGCGCGGATGGACCCGATAAGCGGCAGCGAGATCTGACCGTCTGGCAAGACCAAGGTCGTGCGGTTCAGTGTGTTGTCTTCAAGAACCTCGATCTGCAGCACGTCACCGGACTTCAGCCGATAGTCCTGCGCGAGGCCCTGCACCGCGAGAAAAGGCAAGAGAAACAGAACCGCGAAAAGACCACGCAGAAATTGCATATGTATCTACTCCTCTTTGTCGTCCAACGTGCAGGCCGCATACTGCCATTGCAGCTTCTGAATACGATACGAGCGTTCCAAGCAATGCAAAAGTCGATTCGAACGCCCTGTTGCCGCCAGAACACACAGTTTTTTCAAGAATGCGCTCCATCCGCAACTCTGGGGCGAAAAGCGGCAGCCCGTCAGATCGACACCCCCGTCATCGGCGTTCTGCGAACCACCTCAAGCACGGTCTCCTGCATCAATCGTGCCGTCTCGGGTGCCGGAGCATTTGCCGGGTTGCCATCCCATCGCAACAGGGCATACGGCGCCCCAACCGGATTGCGGTGATAAAGCACAGCAAGATGAACAAGGGCGACAAGGTAGTTCCCAAGATCGTTGAGGTGGATGGTGTCCTGCTTGCCTTCCGCATCAAGGGCGAAAAGGTCGGTGCGCGACCCGACATTCCCCACGCCATTGACCGCTTCGACGGCGCGGACAAAGGCCGCCAGAACCTGACCGGCGGGGATGATCCGCAGCAGCGCATCGGCCGGCAGCTTGGCCAAGGCCGGTTTCGCGATCCCGTCCAGCCAGTACCTCTGCAGATCGGCGTCCAGCCGTTCCAGCCAACCGTCCGGATCATCCAGCGGGTGCCACGTCTCATAGAGATAAAGCCGCACATCAGGCCGGGCGCTATATGCTTCAGCACCCCAGCGTTGCAGATAATCGGGGCTGGAATGATACCGCAGCGCCGAACGGATCTCGACCATCTCGGTCAGGACAACGGCGTCATACTCACCACTCTGCACGGCCTCATGCGCAGGGCGGAACCGGGGATGGGCGTTCTCTTGGTCGAATCCGTTGATCAGGTCGTCGCCCCAATGTGACTTGAGCGTCGTGCCCCAGCCAAGCTGGCTGTGATAGCTATGTCCCTCGCCCGCAAGCTGCGCCAGCATCGCCGGCATGTCTCGGTTCACAAGGCTGTGCCCAAGATGGAACACCGCCATTGGCCCTGCGGGCGGGGGCAGCGGCGTGGACATCCGGGCTTCCAGCGCCTGACTTTCGGCGCGCCCGACGCTGCGCCACCAATAGGTGCCAGCGGACACGCCCACAACAGCGGGCAACAAAAGCGCAAGGCGGCGGCTGAGTTTCATGTCACTGCTCCTGCAAGGGTCAGACCTCGGGAATAGGCCAGCCTGCCATGGACCTCCTGCCCCTCGGCAAAGCCGCCCACGGCCAGACGAAACCGCGCGGTGAAGTCGGTTTCGGTCAGTCTTATGTCCACCGCGTCAAAGCCGAACATCGCGCGCCGCGTAGGATGCTGAGCCTTGAACACCGCCTCTTTCCCGGCGAAGGCCCGCCGCACCCAGCGCCCCGTGTCAGCCCCGGGCAAGGCGGACAGCTCCTCAGGCGAACAGATCACTGGCCAAAGCGCGGGCTCAAGCGCCGCATCCTCCTCGATGTCGACGCCAAGGGGTCCGGTCTCACCAATGACCGCAACCGCAATCCCCCCCGCATGGCTGATCGTGCCATAAAGACCGTCAGGCCAGATGGCCGCGCGATCCTGTCCCATCGGCAAGGCGACAGGCGGGCGTCCAAGCGCCAGCAGGCACCGCCGCGCCGCGAGCCGCCCGGCGGCAAACTCCGCCCGGCGTGACGCAACCGCGCCATTAATCGCTGCTTGCTCGACCGGCCAAAGCCCGCCCTCCTGCCCAGCTTGAACCCGTTCGGCCGCGACAGCCACATCTGGCGGGAAGAGCGAGGCAAGGGCTGCCTCGACTGCCGAAATCGGGAATGCAGCGGTCATCCCAAGGCCCTTTCCCGGGCTTCGCGCATGGCCCGCCGCCGGGCCATGGCATCCATCCGGACATCCGCGTTGCCGTCCCCTGCCCCGGCAGGTGCAGGGGCGGGCGCGGCGGGGGCGACATCCAGATGCGCCGCCAGATCCGCAAGCACGGGAAAGCGGAAAATGTCGGTGATCGACAACTTGTCCGACCCAAGCGCCAGCTTCATTTCACGGTGCGCCTGCACCGCCAGAAGCGAATGGCCACCAAGGGCAAAGAAATTGTCAGACCGGCCAACGCGCGGAACGCCCAGCACCTTTTCCCAGACCGATGCGATCACCTGTTCAACCCCCGCTTCGACCGGGGCGCAGACTGCGTCCGGCACCTCGGCCCGGGCAGAGGGTGCCGGCAAAGCCTTGCGGTCCACCTTGCGGTTCGGGGTCAGCGGGAAGGCATCAAGCCGCAGGATATGGGCGGGGACCATCACCTCGGGCAAGTGGGCGGCAAGGTGCTGGCGCAGGGCCGCCTCGTCCACGGCACCTTCGGCGGTGACATAGGCCACCAGACGGACATCGCCCGGGCTGTCTTCCCGGGCCATGACGACGGCCTGCCGCAGACCCGGCACAGCCTCAAGCGCGGCCTCGATCTCGCCCAACTCGATCCGGTGGCCGCGCAGCTTGACCTGCTGGTCCGCCCGGCCAAGGAAATCAAGCCGCCCATCCGCCCGACGCCGGACCAGATCACCCGTGCGGTACATCCGGCCGGAACCTGCGAAGGGGTCGGGGCGGAACCGGTCAGCGGTCAGGTCGGACCGTTGGAAATAGCCCGTGGCCACCCCCTCGCCCGCGATCCACAACTCGCCCTCGGTGCCATCGGCGACAGGGGCGCCAAAATCGTCCAGCACATAAAGCGCGGTGTTCGCGATCGGACGCCCGATGTTGACGATGCCGTCTTCGCCGGTCGTCGCTTCGACCGAAGACCAGATCGTCGTCTCCGTCGGGCCGTACATGTTCAGGACCGGGCCGCCGATCAGGCTCGCAAGATCACCCGCCAGCCGCCCCGGCAAGGCCTCGCCCCCGACAAGCATCCGCTTCAGCCGCCGCAAGGCCGCGCGCGCGCCGTCATCTTCCGCCATCATCCGCGCCATCGACGGGGTGCATTGCAGATGCGTCACCCCATGGCCAAGGATCAGCCCGGCCAGCGAGTCATCCACCTCAGCCGTGTTGGTGCGCCGCAGCACCTCGGCCAAAGGCACAAGCCCGGCCATCACCTCGGCCGAGGAGATGCCATAGTCGATCAGACAGGCCACCTCGTCCACGTCGATGGCTTTCAGGTCTTCGACCTTGGCCACACAGTCCTCGATCATTCCGAACAAGCCGGAGTCTTCGAAGTAGCGCTGGAAGGCGAAGTCAAGGATCGCCTCCATCTCATCCTCGGCAAGCCCGGCAAGGTCGATCTCCATCGGGTTCGACACGCCTTGCGGTTTCTTGAAGGCCGGAAAGGCCCAAGCGTATTGCTTGATCAGCCCAGCCGCACTGCGCAGATAGTCCTTCATCGGTTCCCGCGCGACAGCCCGCGCGGTTTCGCGGTCTGCGGCAAGGTAGGTGTGCAACATCAGCGTCACCTTAAAGGCGGCGGGGTCATGGCCCGCCTCGGCCAGCGCGGCGCGATAGATTTTCACCTTCTCGCCCACCTCGGCGACCGATTGGCCCAGAAGATGGGTCAGCACATTCGCCCCCATCCGCCCGGCGTCGCGCCAGGTTTCCGGGTTCCCGGCAGTGGTCACCCAGACCGCCAGTTCCTTCGACACCGGGCGCGGCTGGGTCACAACCGGGTGCAAGGTCCCGTCCTTGCGGGGAAAGCCGACCTCTTCCCCGCGCCACAGGCGGCGCAGGATGTCGATCATGTCCAGCATGGCCTGACGGTTCGCGGGCGGAGTGTTCTCAGGCCGCAGCACAAAGTCATCGGGCTGCCAGCCAGACGCGATGGCAAGCGCCGCGCGACCGTTGGTCAGGTTGTCGATCACCGCCCATTCCTCGGCGATCCGCGCGGGGTGGTGCAGCGGGGCCACGCAGCTTCCGGCACGCACGCCGATGTTCTTGGTGACCGCCGCCACCGCCGCCCCGGTGACAGACGGGTTCGGATACGGCCCACCAAAGGCATGGAAATGCCGTTCCGGGGTCCAGACCGCGCAGAACCCGTTGGCATCGGCAAACTTGGCGCCTTCCAGCAAAAGCTCATACTTGCGGGGGCCAGCGCCATCGTCATTGCCCCAGTAGAACAGGCTGAACTCCATCTTGCGCGGGCTGATCGCCCCCCCGCCCGACGGCCGCAGCCGCGTGGCATCGTCGGCCACCACCACGGCAAAGCCCCGCGTCAGGGTCCAGAACAGCTCCAGCACCGAAATGTCGAAGGACAGCGACGTGACCGCCAGCCAGACGCCCGGATCGGTCCCGATCACGTCATCCATCCCGGCGAAGAAATTCAGGACGTTGCGGTGGCTGACCACAACCCCCTTCGGCCGCCCTGTCGAGCCGGAGGTATAGATCACATAGGCCGCGTCCCCTGCGTCAGGCCCAGCCCCGGGCGGCGTCGCACTTGCCCCGGCCAGCCGGGGGTCGGTGTCAAGGATCAGAAGGGTCGGCCCCTTCGGCAAGGCGGGCGCCACCCCGGATTCGGTGACGATGACCGGGCAGCCAGAATCCTCGGCATAAAGCGCCAGTCGGTCGGCGGGATAGGCGGGGTCCATCGGCACATAGGCCGCCCCGGCAAGCTGGATACCCAAGGCCCCCGCCACCATGTCCACGCCGCGTCGGCAGGCAAGGCCGACCAGCGCGCCCTGCCCCACTCCGCTGGAGCGCAGCACATTGGCGATGCGCGCCGCGCGCGCGGCAAGGTCGGCGTAGCTGACCTTAGTCTGCCCGGAAATGACCGCAACCGCCTCGGGCGTGCGGGCGGCTTGCGCCAGAAACGCACCCGGCATGGTCATATGGCGATCATAGTCGCGTGCCGTCGTGGCAAGGGCACCGGCGAAAGCCTGTCCCTCGGCGTCTGACAAGGTGCTGACTGCGGCAAGGTCCAGACCGGGATCAGCCGCCATTGCGGCTGCGACCCGCGCGATCCGACCAGCCAACTGCGCAACCTCAGCCTCGGGGATCCGGGCGGAGTCATACCACAAGGTCGGCGTGCCCGTGACGGCAAGCGTCACCGCTGACCCTGTGACCGGCTCGGTCCCTTCGGTGATCGCAAAGGCAAAGGGCTCCAGACCCGCCAAGCCCGGTTCCCGCAACGCCAGATCGGCAGCAAGGCCACCCGCCGCCCGGGCGGCCTTGATCGCCTGCTCGGCCTGTGTCTCTGACTGCTGTGCAAGGCCGGTAGCCGCCAGTCGCAGCGGCACCCAGGGCAGCACATATCCGGCCGCCAACGACTGTCCGTTCGAAAAGGCCACGTCCCCGTGACTGCGCCCAAGCGCGCGCAACGCCGCCAGCGCCAGACGCCCCGCAGGCTGCGGCGGCAAAGCCTCGGCCCGCCAAACCGCGGATCCCTGACCTGCGGCCCCGATGGCCACCGGATCCGCCGTGCGCAAAAGCCGTGTCAGCCGCTCTTCCGCCGCCGCGCCTTGGGCAATCGCCGCCGTCAGTCGCGCGGCCTCGGCTAAATCCGGCGAGGCCAGCCGCCCGCCGTCCGGCAGCGGGATGGCAACCTGTGCTCCGGACATATCGCGCAGACCCGTCAGCCGCACCGCGCCTTCGTTGCAGGCCACGACAAGGCCCGAAGGCCCGTTTTCCAGCACCGTCCCCGCTGGAGCAGAGCCCGCCACAACCTCGGCCCCGCCCACGGCCAGGACCTTTCCCTGAACCTCGATCTTCGGGACAGCCAGCGGGTTACGATAGCCGCCGTGATCCAGCGCCCTAACCAAACGCGCCACCGCTACCGCCGGTTGCCCGAAATCCAGCCGTCCTGCCGCTGCGGGCCGGTCGGCCCGCAACCAGACGCGCCGCTGCCCCCCGCCTTGCGGCTGGCGCGGATGTCCGCCCGCCTCCAGCGCGGCAATCACGTCGCCAAAGCTTTCAAGAGCCGCCGCGAAGCAACGGGCGTTCAGCGTCAACGCCGTATCATCGGGCGCAATCGCAAAGCTACGCTGGGCCAGAACATCGCCCTCGTCGATCCCGGCGGTCATCAGATGCCACGTCACGCCATGCGTCGGCTCGCCGTTGATCAGCGCCCAGACCGGTGCGTTCAGCCCGGCATAGGCGGGCAACGGTCCGTCGTGGAAGTTCACCCCACCCTGCCGCGCCAGACCCAGCACGTCTTGCGGCACAAGCGACAGATTGGCGACCGACAGCACCCAGTCGACCGACAGACCCGCAAGCCGCTGCGCCAGATCAGCGCCCGGGGCAAGCACGCGAAGCCCAAGACCATTGGCCCATGCGGCAACCCGCGCATCCCGGGTGACGACGGCGGCAAGGCTGTGGCCGCGTTCCAGCCAGCGGTTGCCACTTTCGGCCGTCAGGCTTTCGTTGCCAATCAGCAGTGCGGTCAGGGTCATCTTGCGGCTCCGGTTATTCTGCGGCGACCTTGCGGTCGATCATGCGGTCAGGATCAGGGGTTTGGGCTGCCTCTGCCGCCTGGATGGCGCTGCGCATCCGTGCAGCCAGAACCCGCACGTTCGGCTCCAGCACCATCGAGTCATGGTCGCCCGGCACCTCGACCACCTCAAGCGCTGGGGCGAAGGGTGTCCAGAGGTTGTCGGCAAAGACATATTCCCGTGCCGCGCTGACCCAGTTGCCACCGGTCACCTTCCAGTGCCGGTCCAGCGGCGGGCGATACAGCACCACCCGGCCGTCCTGCCATGGCAGCAGCTGGTACACCCCCACTGCATGCCGGAAAGCCGCTTCAATCGCGGCGTTGTGGAACGACGGCACCGAGGTGTCGGGCTCCTGCGCGGCAATCGCCCGGCGTGAACGTTCCCATTCGATCCGCCGCCGGGCCCAGTCCGCCAGGAACCTTGGCCCGCCACGGCGCAGTTCGGCCAGCTTCATCATGGCCTTGTCCCGGGACGTCAGTTCCGGGCGCACAGGCAAGGGCGTGTCCAGCAGCACCATCAGGGCTACCTCTTCGCCCATCGCGCGCAGTTGCCGCCCGATTTCCCAGGCAGTCAGCCCGCCGCCCGAAAATCCGCCCAGAAGATAGGGGCCTGAAGGCTGAACCCTCCGGATTTCAGCCAGACAATCCGCCGCCGCCTCTTCGATCGTGGTGTGCGGGGCGGCGTCGCCGAACAGGCCGCGCGCCTGCAGGCCGTAGAAGGGCCGGTCATTGCCCAGAAGATGCGCCAGATGGCGCAGGTTGAGCACGTTGCCGAACATACCCGCAACCAGGAAGAACGGCGTCTTCGGCCCGCCTTCGCCGGAATGCATCGCCACCAGATGCGTGAACTTCGGCCCGGCCGGATCAGCCTTGGCCGCAGGGGCAGCCGCAGCCTCGTCTTCCGGACCCAGCCGTGCGGCGATCAGCTCGGCACAGCGCGCAATCGTCGGGGCCTCGAACAGGACCGAGATCGGGAAGTCGATCTTCCACTGCCGCCGGATCATCGCAAACAGCCGGACGGCGATCAGCGAATGGCCACCAAGCGTGAAGAAATCATCCTCGACCCCGACCTCGGCCACACCCAGAAGCTCGGACCAGAAGCCAGCCAAGGTCCGCTCGACCGCCGTGCGCGGGGCGACATAGGCGGTTTCAAGCTCGGGCCGGGCAAAGCCCGCGCTATCCGCCTCGGGTCGGGCTTCCACAGCCGCGCTTTGCCGCACCAGCGCCTGCAGATCAAGCGAGGACACCAGCACCTGCGGCGCGTCAACCGCCAGCGCCCGCAAGAAGGCCTCGGCCCCCTCGGCGGGGCGGATGCCACCGGCCAGCGCCTGCGCCAACCGCTGCTCGGCCGGTGAGGCAGAGCGCGGCGCCTCTTCAGCCAGAACTTCGCGCGGGGATGGCGGGGCCGGACGGGCCAGCGCCACTTCGGCGGCAACCGACCGGAAGGTGATCCCCTCGACTTCGACAAGCACCCGGCCAGCCGGATCGGTCAAGGTCACGTCAAAACTTGCAACGTCAGCACCGGGCTGGCCAGCAAGCCGGGCCCAGCTGCGGATTTCGGCCGGCAAGGGCGCGTAGACCCGCACCTGACCAAGCGTCACCGGCGCCCAGATCGCGCCCGAGGGCGCGGGGGGCAACAGCGCCAGCCCCCAGCCGGTCCCGATGTCGAACAGGGCCGGATGCAGGGCGCAAGCGTCGGTGTCACGCGCGGCCTGAGTGGGCAGCGCCAGCGTTGCCAACCCCTCACCCGCCCCGATCTGCGTGGCGCGCAAGACCTGCCAGCGCGGCCCGAAGGCCAGCCGCTCCTCCTGCGCCGACGGCAGGGCCAGCCCGCCTTGCGCGCTTTGCCGTTCAGGGCAGCGCGCAGCGATGGCGTCAAGGTCCACCGTTCCAGCAGACGTAGCCAGCGCTGCAATCCCGGCCTCGGCGGTCAGGACCCACCCTGCGCTCTCCAGCGCGCGGGCCTGCAGGCGCTGTTGCCCGTCCCGGCTGCGCGACACGGTTACCCGAAGATCGCGCGGCATGTCGGCCTCAAGCCGCAAGGGGCGGAACACCGTCAGGTCGTTCAGCACGAACCCCGGTTTCGCCCCCAGCGCCGTCAGCGCCTCGGCGGCGATTTCGGGCCAGGCCGCGCCGGGCAGAACCGCCGTCCCTTCGCGCAGGCGGTGGTCATCCATCACCCATTGCCCAGCGGTCAAGGTTGCAAAGAACTGCGTTTCCTCATCCGTCTTGCGCATGCGTTCCAGTATCATCAGCCCCGGCAAGGGGGCTGCAGCACCATCTTCGCCCCGGCGGCGCGCATCGGCATCCGCCGCCATCCCGATTCCCGACCAGATGCCCCAGTTGATCGCGGTGACCTTGGTCTTGCCCCCGGAGCGTGACTTGGCAAAAGCGTTCAGAAACTCGTTCGCGGCGACATAATCCGTCTGCCCCGCCGGAGACGTGACGGTGGAGGTTGAGGAGAACAGGACCATCCGCGCAATGCTGCCATCGGGGAACAGCGTGCCCAAAAGCTGCGTGCCATGCACCTTGGGCGACAGGACCGCCTCGGCCGCGCCCGACGCCTTGCCCAGAAGCGGTGCGTCGTCCACCGTGCCTGCCGCATGCACGACACCGTAGATCGGCCCCAGTTCATCGGTGGCGCGGCTGACGGCGGCGCGCATGTCTTCGGGGTTGCAGACATCAGCGGCGATGGCCACGACCTTGCCCAGCCGTTCCAGCCGCGCAAGCACTCCCGCCCGCAGACTGCCCGCCTCGGGCACCTTGCGCCCGATCAGTGCGATCTTCGCGCCATGGTCGCGCATCAGCCGTTCGGCCACGGTGACACCAATGCCGCCGAAGCCGCCCGTCACCACCCAGACCGACCCCTGCGGCACATCGGCCATCTCGGGCATCGGGGCAGCGGCCAGCCGCGCCTCATACCGCCGCGCACCGCGCAGCGCCGCAACCGTATTGGCCGGGGTGGCGAGCATCTCTTCAAGAACCTGGGTCACCACCTCATCCGGCAGCCCCGCCCGCCCAGACGGCACCTGCACGTCCAGCAGGGCCGCTGTCAGCCCCGGAAACTCCCGCGGCATCACCTTGACCGGACCAGCCACAGTCGCCTTTTCCGGATGGGCCACCGGCTCATCCCGGACCTGTGCGGCACCGGAGGTGAAGACCACCAGATGCGGCAAGGGCTTCAGCCCGATCTCGCCCATGGCCTGACCAAGGAAGAACAGGCTCCAGAACCCCTGTTCCAGATTGCGCTGGAAGAAGCTGCTGCCGGGACGGAACATCTCACGCGCGGTGACCAGCCAGAAATGCGCGATCCGCGCGGGGGAAAGGTCGCGCTGCGCAAGGTCGGCCAGCAGCGCGTCATAGCCTTCGCGGCCGTGTTCCGGTGCAATGGTATAGGTCTGGTCGCTCGTCCGGGCAAAGCTGTCCCCGGCATGGACCGTAATAACCTTATGCCCCGCCGCGCGCAGGCGCTGCACCGCCGCGCGGGACACCCCCGCTTCATCGGCAAAGACCAGCCAGACAAGCGGCGCGCCAAGCTCGGCCTCGACATCGACCGGGCAATCCGCCGGGGCCGTGCGCCAGCCCATCCGATAGCCGAAATCCGCCACTGCGTCACGCCGCGCGGGGAATGTGTCGGTCTCAGCCTCGACCGCAGGCTTGCCGGGTTCGATGAAATAGCGCGACCGCTGGAACGGATAGGTCGGCAGCGGCACCCGACGGCGCCTCGCCTCGCCCCAGATCTGGCTCCAGTCCGGCGCGGCCCCGCAGGCCCAAAGCCGGCCGAGCGTGGCAAGGAAATGCCGGTCGTCCGACACGGTATCATCAGGATGGCGCAGGCTTGCCGGAACCGGCTGCCCCCCCATCGCGCCATTGGCCTGCGCCAGCGTCGCCATCGCGCGGCCCGGGCCAACCTCCAGATACACCCGCTCGGCCTTCTGGCGCAGCGTGGCGATCCCATCGGCAAAGCGCACCGTGCCGCGCAGATGCGCGACCCAGTAATCCGGGCTGGTCGCCTCCGCATCGGTCAGCACTTGGCCTGAGCGGTTGGAGATGATCGGAATGCGCGGCGGCGACAGCCGCATACCGGCCAGATGCGCCCGGAACCGGTCAAGGATCGGCTCCAGCATCCGGCTGTGCGCGGCAATGTCGATGGCGATGCGGCTGGTTTCCACCCCTTCGGCGCGCAGCCGGTCGGCCAAGTCCGCCAGCCCCGCGTCAGACCCCGACACCACCGTCAGTTCGGGCGCGTTGACCGACGCGATGTCAAGATCGCCAAGGAAAGGCGCCAGCGCCACCTCGGACATCGGGACTGACAGCATCCCGCCCGCAGGCACAGTGTCGAACAGCTGCCCGCGCAGATGGACCAGCCCTACAGCGTCTTCCAGCGACATGACTCCCGCCAGACAGGCAGCCGCGTTCTCGCCCATGCTGTGGCCGATCAGGACCGAAGGCGTAACGCCCCAGCTTTCCCACAGCCGCGCCAGCGCGATTTCGACGATCAGGATCAGCGGCAGTTGCAGCGAAGGCCGCCGCAGCCGCTCTGCCGCCGAAGCCTCTTGCCCTGCGGCGGGCAACCACAGCGCGCGGATCTCGGCCTCCAGCGGGCCAAGGGCGGCAAGGCCCCGATCCATCCATTCGGCAAAGACCGGCTCGGTCTCATAAAGGTCGCGGGCCATGTTGGGGTATTGCGCCCCGCCGCCGGGGAACATGAACACCACATCCGGCGCATCGCCCACCCGGCGCTGGGTGAAGACGCGGCGGGGGTCGCCCGCTTCCAACATCGCCGCCGCCTCTTCGTGCGAGGCTGCGACCAGCACCCGCCGGTGTTCAAAGGCGCGGCGCCCCTCTTTCAGGGTGAAGGCAATGTCGGCCAGGTCCTGTTCGGGGTGGGCGCGCAGGTGCGCGGCCAACCGGCTTGACGCTTCGCCCAGCGCCATCGCACTGCGCGCCGACAGGGTCAGCACCTGAAACGGCCAGTCCGAGGCTTCGGACGCGGTCAGTTCCGGCGGCTCTTCCAGCACGACATGCGCATTGGTCCCGCCGACACCCAGCGAGTTGACGCCCGCCCGCCGCCGCCCGGCACGGCGTGGCCAGTCGGTCAGCCGGTCATTCACCCGGAAGGGGCTGTTGTCGAAATCGATCACCGGGTTCGGCGCTTCATAGTTCAGGCTTGGCGGCATCTGGCGGTGATAAAGCGCAAGCGAGGTCTTGATCAGGCTCGCCGCCCCCGCCGCCGTGTCCAGATGGCCGATGTTGGTCTTGACGCTGCCGATGCGGGCAAAGCCCTTGGCCGACGTGGTCCGCCGGAACGCCTCGGTCAGCGCGGTGACTTCGATCGGGTCGCCAAGATAGGTGCCCGTGCCGTGGCATTCGATGTAGTCCACCGTGTCGGCCGACACCCCGGCCACCCCCAGCGCGGTGGCGATGCAATCCGCCTGCCCTTCCACCGACGGGGCCAGATAGCCCGCCTTTGCCGCACCGTCGTTGTTGACTGCACTGCCCTTGATCACCGCCCAGATGTGATCGCCATCGGCCAGCGCATCTTCCAGCCGCCGCAAGACGACAGCCCCGGCCCCCGACCCGAACACCGTGCCTTGCGCCCGGTGGTCAAACGCGTGGCACATCCCGTCGGGCGACAGGACCTCGCCCTCCTTGTAGACATACCCCCGCCCCTGCGGCAGGTCGATGGTGACCCCCCCGGCCAGCGCCATGTCACATTCGCCGGTCAACAGCGCCTGCACTGCGTAATGCACCGCCACCAGCGAGGTGGAGCATGCCGTCTGGACCGACAGGCTCGGCCCCTTCAGATCAAACACATGGCTGACCCGCGTCGACAGGAAATCCTTGTCATTGCCGGTATGGCGCAGAAGGAACATGCCCGTGCTGTCAACCAGCGCCGGATTGGAGCAGAGGTTGAAGTAGAAATAGCTGCCCATCCCGCAGCCGGCAAAAACCCCGACCCGGCCCTTGAAGCGTTCCGGCGGATGGCCCGCCGCTTCCAGTGCTTCCCATGTCACCTCAAGGAACTGGCGGTGCTGCGGGTCAAGGATCGCCGCCTCTTTCGGCGAGAAGCCGAAGAAATCCGCGTCAAAGCGGTCAAACCCGTCCAAGAGCGCGGCATAGGGCACATAGGCCGGGTTGCGCAGCATCGCGGCACTTTCGCCCGCGGCCTGCAACTCTTCCTCGGTCAGGCGCCGGACGGCGGTCCGCCCGTCGCGCAGATTGGCCCAATAGGTCGCGATGTCCGCAGCACCCGGCAGATGCGCTGCCATGCCGACAATGGCTATGTCCGCCGCATCCAGACCAGCGGTCGGGGGTACATCAGTCATGTTCCAGATCTCTCTACTCGATCCGCCCGAGGCAGGACGGCACATCGGATCACACAAATTCCGCGTTGCCGCAGGCTTGCGACTCCGTCGGTCAGGGTCGATCCAATACCATCAACGATTCGCACATTCAAAACCATGGTGGTTTTCTATATCACCCAAGAACAAGACGCACGAATTCCGGACCTTACTTGCGATATTTTCAAACAAATGGTTGGGATAGCCGATCTTATCATCGATTCTGTCAACAACGCCGAAGCAGTTTTTCGTGATCCATCGCTTTGAAGATTGAGTAGGCCTACATAGTGCCGGGGATCGGTGCTAAAAGACGCCCCGCCCGAGGATAAGGACCCATGAGGACCGCAAGAACGCATAAGTTGTTTTCAGGTAAAGGTCGTGCAACCGAGGGCACGTCCGATGTTGTGAACGAGGTGAAGCCCCCTCAGCCAACCCCGGTCGAGCCGGTCCGTCCAGTAACGCCGTCGGACCTTCGCAGTGCCACCCACCGGCCCCATGACACCACTGCGTCGCAAAACTCGGCAGAGATTTACACCGACCATTTCGGGCTGAAGACCCGCCCGTTTGCCTTGGCACCTGACCCGGACTTCCTGTTCTGGCCCCCGGCCCATCGTCGCGCCTATACCATGCTGGAATATGGCGTGATGACGCATTCTCCGATCACCTTGATCACCGGTGACATCGGGGCGGGCAAGACAACCTTGCTGCTTCACCTGATGCGGTCGCTTGGCCCGGATGTCTGCGTGGGGCTCATCTCGAACCCGAACGGCGCGCGGTCCGAACTGTTGCGCTGGGTTCTCATGGCCCTGGATGAGCCGGTGGGGCTGAACGAAAGCTACGTCGATCTTTTTCAACGTTTCCAAAGCGTCCTGATCCGGGAATACGCAAGGGGCCGCAGAGTCGTTCTGATCTTCGATGAGGCCCAGAACCTCAGCAGCGAAGCATTGGAAGAGCTGCGCATGTTCACCAACATCAACACCGGGCGGGACGAACTCCTGCAGCTTGTCCTCGTCGGGCAGCCCGAACTGCGCGATGCCGTAAGCCAACCCTCGATGCGCCAGTTTGCCCAGCGCGTTGCGGCCAACTACCATCTTACCGCGATGGACCAGCGGACAGTGCGCGCCTATGTCGCCCACCGCATGAAGGTTGCAGGCAGTGAGACGAATGTGTTCACCAGACCTGCCGTGGACCTGATCTTCCGCACAACCGGCGGGGTGCCGCGTCTGGTGAACCAGCTTTGCGACCTCTCGCTGGTCTATGCCTTCAGCAAAGGCCGGAGCAGCGTGACCACGGCCACGGTCCAGCGAGTTCTGGACGACGGAGTGTTTTTCGCTGTAAACGCCCTGCCAGCAAGGGATGACATGCCAGCATGAATTTTGACCTGCGCTTTTATTGGATTTTGTTTCTGCGTCGGCTGCCCTACGCGATCTTGATCGTTTCCGTCTGCACGATTGCAGCTGTATTTTACGCCTTCAGTCTGCCCCCCGTCTACCGCGCCGAGGCCCGGCTGCTGCTGGAGCGCGCGCAGATCCCCGATGAACTTGCCGCATCAACGGTGAGGGAGTCGGCAGACGAAAACTTGCTGGCCATCCAGCAGTACATCACCACGCGGGCCAATCTTCAGGAACTCTTGACCCGCATCGACATGTACGATGCCAGCGAGCTTATGACAGAAGACCAGATGGTTGACGACGTCCGCAACCGCCTCGGCATTTACATGCCGCCCTCTCAGGGCAGTACCGGAATCATCTACGTCTCCTTCGCCGCGCCAACGCCCGAGCTTTCCGCCACGGTCGCCAATGCGGTGGCAGACCAGATCTTGGCGCAGAACATCCAGCTCAGAACCGCCGCCTCCGGCAACACGCTGGATTTCTTTGAACAGGAAGTCCGTCGCCTCAGCTCGGAACTTGCGGCGCAGAATGCCCGTATCCTTGAATTTGAAGAGGCCAACCGCGACGCGCTTCCGGAAAGCCTTGAATATCGCCGGTCCCGGCAAGCGGCATTGCAGGAACGCCTGTTGCAGGTGGACCGCGAACTTGCATCGCTGCGCGACCGTCGCCAGCGGCTGACCGACCTGTACGAACGGACGGGCCGGCTTGCCGTTGGCGTGGGCGCGTCGACGCCAGAACAGACACGACTGGAGGAATTGCGCGGCGAACTTGCGTCGGCACTGGTGATCCTGTCACCGACCAATCCGCGCGTCCGGGCCCTGCAGACCCAGGTTGCTGCCCTTGAAGAAACGGTAAAGTCGCAACTGGATGCCGAAGGTGGAGGCACGCTATCGTCCTTCGATGTTCAGATGCTCGATATTGACGGGCAGATCCAGTATCTCGCCGAAGAGAAAAACATGATCGAAACCGAATTCGCCGCGGTTACCGCCTCGATCGAGGCGACACCGGGCAATTCGCTTACACTCAGCACATTGACAAATGACTATGACAACCTGCGCGTCCAGTACGATCAGGCCGTTGCAAGCCTTGCCGACGCGCGAATGGGCGACCGGATCGAGGTGACGGATCGCGGCCAGCGGATCAGCATCATCGAACCTGCCCTCCCGCCGACATATCGTTCGGAACCCAATCGCAAGTTGCTGGCGATGACGGGCTTCGGAGCCGGAGTACTGCTGTCGGCCGGGTTGATCGTTCTGCTGGAACTGCTGAACCGCACCATCCGCCGCCCTGCCGAACTGGTCAGCGCACTGGGGATCACGCCCTTCGTCACGATCCCCTTCATCGAAAGCAAGGCCGCAGCCAAGGCACGCCGCATGCGGCTGATCTGGACCGTGCTTGGCGTGGCCATTGTCGGGCCCCTGCTGATCTTTGGTGTTCTGGTCTCGGTAATGCCGATGGATGTCATCGTCGAACGCGTGACCGAGCTTTTTGGCCTGAGCGGCATCATTGATCCTTCGTCGGCAAACACTTCGGGATAGGTTGGGAATGGACCGTCTTCACACAGCCATCGCCAAGGCCCGCGCGTCCCGCGATGGGGCCGGGGCACCACGGGCACCGGGTGCGGCCCGGGTGCCAAAAGCCTCAGGGCCGGGCGCCGCCTGGTCCACACTGCCGGAATTGCGCGTGTCTGCGGACGTTCTGGACGAGCATCTGCTGGTCGCGCATCGCCCCGGGCCGGATGCAACAGCGTTCGATCTGATGCGCACCAACCTGTTGCGCCAGCTGAACGAACACGGCTGGACCCGCGTTGCCATCACCTCGCCCGGCGCGGGCTGCGGCAAGACCACTGTGGCGCTGAACCTTGCGTTCAGCCTTGCCCGCCTGTCCGATATCCGCGTGCTGGTGCTGGAGATGGACCTGCGCCGCCCGACCATGGTCCGGGCGCTTGGGATGGACCGCAAGCCGAACTTTTCTGCCGCCCTCGCCGGGACAGACACGCCAGAAGCCCACCTGATCCGCTGGGGCGAGAACCTTGCCTTCGGCGTCACCTCTACCCCGGTGCAAAGCCCGTCCGAGCTTTTGTCGTCGGACCGCGCCGCTGATGTTGTCGATGCGATCGAGGCGGCATATCGCCCGACCGTCATCCTGTTCGACATGCCGCCGATGATGGCGGGCGATGATACGCTCGCCTTCCTTGATCAGGTCGACTGCGCCCTGCTGATCGCGGCGGCCGATGACACGCCGATCAATCAGATCGAACAATGCGGCAAGGACTTGGCCGCCTATGCGCCCGTGCTTGGGGTTGTTCTGAACAAGTGTCGGCTGGTCGATACCAACGACGCGTACTACGGCTGACGCGGCAGTCGGCTTTGCTGTCCCTGCAAGGGACATCTTATGCTCCATTTGAAATCAATGGGTTGCCAGAAGGCTTTAACCTTCTGGCAAGGATTGTGACCCACCCGTAATCCGTGGGGCGCTAGCTTCTATGGCTGGCTGTCGGCGGGGGCCTCGGAGGCAGCGGCGGCTTGCGTCACGCAGGCAGGGGCGGCCTGCACCAGACCGTAGCCGTAGACATCATCCCTGCCCGGGTCGCCCAGATCGCGCGCTGTTTCCGTCAGGCGTGCCGCCACCTCGTCGGCGGTGAGGTCCGGTTCGGCGGCAAGCAGTGCAGCGGCGGCGGCAGACACGAATGGCGTGGCAAAGGAGGTGCCGGTCTTTGGCCGTGCCCCGCGGACCGAGGCCGCTGTCCAGATATCCACCCCCGGTGCGGCCAGATCGACATGCGCCCCCCGGCCTGCCCGGCGGTAGACATTTCCAGACCGGTCAACTGCCGTCACCGCCAGCACGCCGGGATAGGCCGCCGGATAGGCCGGATCGGCGCTTGGCCCGACATTGCCGGTGGCGGCGACCAGAAGGATGTCACGGTCCACCAGCTTTGCCACTGTCTCTTCCAGAACCGCGTTCGGGGGTCCGGCCAAGCTCATGTTCACGACACGGATGCCCTTGGCGGCAAGGAAATCCAGTGCGGCGACCAGCGTGAAGACATCGGCGCGTTCATCGCCTGCTTCGGTGTGGAACGCATCAACCGCGACCACGAACGCCCCGGGCAGAAGGCCGGGCGAGCGGCTGTCGGCATCACCGACCAGAAGGGCCGTCACCGCCGTGCCATGAATGGCGCGTGAGGGGTCAAGTTCCCCGGGGGTAAGTTTGTGCACCTCAAGCCGAGAGGCGGCAAAGGTTTCGTGGTCGGGATTGATGCCAGTGTCGATCACCCCCATAGCGAAGTCGCCGGCGCAGGACAGCGTAGCCGTGACGGTCCAGCCGATCAGTTCCAAGGACGGGCAATGCGGGCCTTCGCAGGCGACTGCCGCAGGGTTCTGCGCACTGATTTGCGCAATGTCCGGCGTCGCGTCCTGTTCCGTGCGGTAATAGTGATTGAAATCCGCCTCGGCCCTTGGGGCAAGGTTGCGCACTTCGGTCCGGGCGTCTTCCAGAGAGGTGCCCTGCGGCACGGCAAGGCGCCATGAGACGGCATTCAGTTCGGGGACGTTGCGTGTTTCGAGCACGCGGTAGCCACGGCCCAGAAGCACGGCCACATCGGCCTCGCTGAGGGCAAGGGCAACCAGTTCGCCACGGACGCTTGGCGGTCGTTCGGCCTGCCGCACGGCACGCGGGGTCGAGGTACCGCCGCCAGAACCAGCGCGGGGCCTGTCACCGCCGTTGCCTTCACCCGAGCCGCGTCGGCTGCTACTGCGCCCGTCATCATCGTCATCGTCGTCGTCGTCATCATCATCGTCGTCGTCATCGTCGTCATCATCGTCATCATCGTCGTCGTCATCATCATCGTCGTCATCATCGTCGCTGTCCTGCGCGAGCGCTGGATTGACCGGATCCATGCCGCCCTGGTTGGACAGGGCCGCAAGGCAAAGCAGCAAAAGCATCGAGCGCAGGAGGGACGGGACTGTCATATGCGGTTTCCGTTTGGCTGTGCAGGTTTGTCGACGATCATGGCGCGGTTTCGCAAGAAGTATTCACCATGCCTTGCCTTACGCATCAAAAGGCACAGTATTCCACAGCCACGGAAAAAAGACCAAAACGAAGGCGCCATGCGGGACAGGTTCAGCGAAGATCTGATCGGGCTTTTGCCGAACCTGCGGCGGTTTGCGCTGTTCCTGTGCCGTCGGTCAGACCTTGCCGACGATCTGGTGCAGATCACGGCGGAACGGGCTTTGGCCGCGCGGGACCGGTTTGACCCGACAACTCGAATGGATGCCTGGCTGTTCCGCATCCTGCGCAATGCCTGGATCGACCATGCCCGCCGCACCACCACGCAAGGCCAGACGGTGGATGTCCATGACATGCCCGAAGCGCTGTCGGTCGATGGTGTGGCGCAGACCGAAGCCATCCTGATGCTGCGCCAGACCGAAGCCGCCATGGCCACCCTGCCCGATGACCAGCGCGAAGTGATGCTGCTGGTCTGCATCGACGATCTGTCCTACCGCGAGGCGGCCGAGGTGATCGGCGTGCCGATCGGCACTGTGATGAGCCGCCTTGCCCGGGCCCGTTTGGCCCTTGCGGAAAAGTTGGGAATAAAATGAAGCGTCGGGCGTTTCCCAGGGTGAAGGACGAAAGGGGTAGCCGTGATGGGGATCACTGACGAGATGCTGATGGCCTATGCCGACGGCCAACTGGCCGGGGCCGAGGCGTCAGAGGTTGAACGCGCCATCGCTGCCGATGAGGCGCTGGCAACCCGGGTGGCGCTGATGGCGGATGCGCGCCGGGTGGTGCAGCAGGCCTATGGCGCGGCGCCGCCCGTCTCGGCCGCGCTGGAGGCGCGGGTGCGCGGCATGGTCGCCGCCGATGCCATGGCGCGGCAGGACAACGGCGCGTCGAATGTGGTGGACCTCGCCACGCGGCGCCGGGTGGTGCCGTTCTGGCAACTGCCACTGGCGGCCTGTCTTGCGCTTGCCTTGGGCGCGGGCAGCGTCTGGCTGGCCTCACGACCGGGGGCCGAGGGTCAGCAGCTGGCTGGGCTGCAAGTCGGCACATTGGCCGATTCTGCGGTGACCGAGGCGCTGGCGACGCTGCCATCGGGCGCGGCGGTGGATCTGGGCGATGGGGCGCGGATGACGGCGATTGCCACTTTCCGCGATGAGGCTGACCGGCTGTGCCGCGAGGTCGAACATGACCAGACCGGTGCGACGGTGGTGGCTGTGGCCTGCCACGACGGTGGGGCCTGGGACCTGCGCTTTGCCATCGCCTCGGCGGCTGCGGATGGTGAGGGCTATGTGCCGGCATCGTCGCTGGAAACGCTGGACGCCTATATGGTGGCCTCTGGCGCGGGGGCGCCACTGTCCGCCGAAGACGAGGCGGCAGCGCTGGCCGCGTTGGACTGAACTCTCCAACGTTGATCAATCTGTGCGCCCCGCGGCTGCGGGGTGCGCTGGGTTCTGGCCGCCGGTAGCGGTGCCGCCAGAGCGGAAGCGGGCACTGGGTTGACTTGATTTGGATCGTTCCATAAGAATTGTTGGAACGGTCTAAATCTGGGGGAATCATGCGCTGGGCGCTGGTGGGGGCAAGCACGATCGCGGCCGAGCATGTGCTGGGCGCATTGCGCGGCGCGGGGCAGGATGTGGCTGTTGTGCAAAGCAATACGGCCAGCCGCGCTGCGGAATTTGCCAGGACCCACGGGATTGCGGCTTTCGGGACGGATCTTGACGCGATCCTGTCGGAGGCGGAGATCGGGGCAGTCTACATCTCGTCCACCAACGAAAAGCACCATGCGCAGGCGCTGGCGGCGATTGCGGCGGGCAAGCATGTGCTTTGCGAAAAGCCGCTGGCGATGTCGGTGGCCGAGGCGAACCAGATGGTCGCGGCGGCCAAGGCCAAGGGCGTGACCTTTGCGACCAACCACCACCTGCGCTGTTCGGGCAGCCACCGGGCCGTGCGCGACCTTGTTGCAAGCGGGCGGATCGGGCGGGTCCTGTCGCTGCGGCTGTTCCACGCCGTCCACCTGCCGGGCCATCTGCAGGGCTGGCGGATTGACAACCCGGCGGCGGGCGGCGGGGTGATCCCCGACATCACCGTGCATGACGCCGATGTGGCGCGGTTCCTGACCGGCGAAGACCCGGTTTCCGTGGTGGCCGAGATGACCAGCAGCGGCATGGGGCAAGGGGTCGAGGACAGCGTGATGTCGGTCTGGACCCTGCCCTCGGGCGCGATGGTGATGGCGCATGAAAGCTTTACCCACCCCTTCGCCGGATCAGGGCTGGAGGTGCATGGCACCGAAGGTTCCATCTTCGCGTCTGGCGTGATGACCCAGCAACCGGTGGGTGAGGTTACGCTGGTCACCGCAAGCGGGCGCGAGTCGGTGCCCTACCCGACGCATAACCTTTACGGTCAGGCGGTTGCAGACTTCTTGGCTGCGGTCGAAGGCCATGGCCGCCCGGCGGCAGATGGGCGGGATGGCATCGCCTCGCTGGCCGTGGCACTGGCCGTGCGCAAGGCGGCCGCGACCGGAACCCGGCAGATGGTGGATTACGGGGGTGGGGCATGAGCAAGCTTTCCTCGCCTGCCGAGGCTGTCGCGCGGATCAAGGATGGCGCGGTGGTTACCGTGTCGTCCTCCTCGGCGCTTGGGTGCCCGGATCTGGTGCTGAAGGCGCTGGGGGAACGCTTCCGGGCCGAGGGCCATCCACGCGGACTGACCACCCTGAACCCGATTGCGGCGGGCGACATGTATGGTGTCAAAGGCATCGACTGGATCGCGCAGGATGGCCTTCTGGCAAGGGTTCTGGCGGGGTCGTATCCTTCGGGGTCGTCGAACCTGCCGATGCCGGAAATCTGGAAGATGGTGGTCGAGGACCGCATCGCCGCCTACAATGTGCCCTCGGGCATCATGTTCGACATGCACCGCGAGGCGGCGGCGCGGCGTCCCGGGGTGCTGACCAAGGTGGGGTTGCAGACCTTTGTCGATCCGATCCGCGAGGGCTGTGCGATGAACGCCCGCGCGGCTGCCGCACCGATCGTTGCACGGGTGGAGTTCGGGGGCGAAACCTGGCTGCACTTTCCCAACATCGCCCCCGATGTCTGCATTCTGCGCGCCACAACGGCGGACGAGCGCGGCAACCTGACCTATGAGCATGAGGGCGCCTATCTCGGCGGGCTGGAGCAGGCGATTGCCACGCGCACTAACGGTGGGCTGGTGATTGCGCAGGTGTCCCGGATGACCGCCAAGGGATCGCTTCGGCCGCATGACGTACGGGTGCCGGGGCATCTGGTGGATCTTGTCGTGATCGACCCTGACCAGAAGCAGACCTGCGAGACGCCGTATGACCCGGCAATCTCGGGCCAGATCCTGCGGCCATGGTCCAGTTTCTCGCTGGCTGAACATGGGGTGGAAAAGGTCATCGCCCGCCGTGCCGCGCTGGAATTGCGCGCGGGGATGACGGCGAACCTTGGCTTCGGGATCAGCGCCATGGTGCCGCGCGTCCTGCTGGAGGAAGGCCACCCCGAGGCGGTGACCTGGGCCATCGAACAGGGTGCCGTGGGCGGCATGCCCCTGACCGGTTTCGCCTTTGGCTGCGCCAGCAATGCTGACGCCTATGTCCCCAGCCCTCAGCAGTTCATCTACTTTCAGGGCGCGGGGTTCGACATGGCCTTCCTGTCCTTCATGGAGGTGGATGTCGACGGCAACGTCAACGTCTCCAAGCTGGGCAAGAAGCCATACCTGACCGCAGGTTGCGGCGGGTTTGTCGACATCACGGCGCATGCGCGGAAGATCGTGTTCTCCGGCTGGTTCGAGGCGGGCGCGCAGGTGGAGTTGACCTCGACCGGGTTGCGGGTGGCCGCGCCCGGCAAGTTCGCCAAGATGGTGCAGGCGGTGGAACACGTCACCTTCTCTGGCGCGCGGGCGCGGGAGCAGGGGCAAGAGGTGCTGTATGTGACCGAGCGCTGCGTGATCCGGCTGACCGAGGCGGGTCTTGTGGCGACCGAGATCATGCCGGGGATCGACCCCGCGCGGGACATCGTGGCGGCAAGCGGTGGCCGGGTGACGGTGGCCGAGAATGCGACCCCCATGCCGCTGTCCCTTTTGTCCGAAGGTCCGATGGGGTGGCAGCCATGACCGGGGTGCGCCTGCACATCGCCGGGGGCATAGCCGAGTTGCGGCTGGACAATCCGGCGAAGCTGAACTGCTTTACCGTGGACATGCTGGCGCAGATGGCGGGGCATCTGGAGGTGGTCGAGGGGCTGTCCGAGGTGCGCGCTGTTGTGGTCACCGGCGAAGGCGACCGCGCCTTTTGTTCAGGCGCTGACATCAACGCTTGGGGAGACTTGTCCCCGGCCGAATTTGCCCGGGCCTGGGTGCGGGGCGGGCATCGGTTGTTCGACCGGCTGGCGCGGTTGTCAAAACCCACGATCGCAGCGCTGAATGGCCACGCTTTCGGCGGCGGGCTGGAATTGGCGGCTGCCTGCGACATCCGGGTGATGGTGCCGGGCGCGACCTTGGCCCTGCCCGAGGCGGGGGTGGGCATCGTTCCGGGCTGGTCGGGGACGCAGCGGCTGGCGCGGCTGATGCCAGAGCCGGTCGTCAAGGAGATGGCCCTGTTCGGGCGGCGGATCGGGGCGGATCGGGCGCAGGCTTGCGGCTTTGTGGCCGAGGTCGCCGTGGATGCGCGCGCGGCGGCCCATGCGATTGCCGGGGGCGTGGCGGGGCTTTCCCCGCGCGCGGCGGAGATCGCCAAGGCGATGATCCATGCCGGGGTGGGCGAGGACCAAGCCGCAATGATCGAGGCGCTGGGGTCGGCGGCGATTGCCGCGACGGCGGACCGGGCCGAAGGCGTCACCGCCTTCCGCGCCAAGCGCAAACCAGAGTTTCCGGGGACCTGATGATGACCGACATGACTGTGATCCCCTCGATCGGTGCGGCGCTGCCTGCGACACCGTTTCATGCCCGCCACCTGATCGGCGGCGTCTGGCAGGACAGCGCGGACGGCGCGGTCAGCGAGCGGGTGTCCCCGTCGCATGGCGTGGTGGTCAGCCGGGCGGCGAAGGGTGGCAAGACCGAGGCTGAGGCCGCGATTGCGGCGGCGCGGGCGGCCTTTGACGACGGGCGGTGGAGCGGCTTGACCGGCAAGGCGCGGGCGGCGGTGCTGCTGCGTGTGGCCGATCTGATTGAAGCCAATGTCGAACGGATGGCCCTGCTGGAGACGCTGGAATCCGGCAAGCCGATCACCCAGTCGCGCGGTGAGGTTTCGGGCGCGGCAGACCTGTGGCGCTATACGGCGGCGCTGGCGCGGGGGGTGGCGGGGGAAAGCCACAACGCCTTGGGCGGGGACATGCTGGCGGTGACGCTGAAGGAACCCATCGGCGTGGTGTCGATCATCACACCGTGGAATTTCCCGTTCTGGATCCTGAGCCAGAAGCTGCCCTTCGCGCTGGCGGCGGGCTGCTGCTGCGTCGTGAAACCGTCGGAACTGACGCCCTCCACCACCGTCATGCTGGGGGAACTTCTCACCAAGGCCGGGATGCCGGATGGCGTGGTCAATATCGTGCTTGGCTATGGCCACCCGGTCGGGGCGGTGCTGGCGGCGGATCCGCGTGTGGACATGGTGACCTTCACCGGATCAACCGGCGTGGGGCGGGCCATCGCGGCGGCGGCCAGCGGCACCTTGAAGAAGGTTGCGCTGGAGCTTGGGGGGAAGAACCCGCAGGTCATCTTTCCCGACGCTGATCTGGACAGCGCGGCGGATGCGGTGGTGTTCGGCGTCTACTTCAACGTGGGCCAGTGCTGCAATTCCGGCAGCCGGATCATCGTGCATGCCGATATTGCCGAGGCCTTTACCGCAAAGGTGGTGGACCTGTCACGCAAGGTGGCCTTTGGCGATCCCTTGGACCCAAACACTCAGGTCGGGGCGATTGTGTCGGCGGAGCATGGCGCGAAGATCGACGGCTATGTCCAGTCCGCAAAGGCTGCGGGGGCCAAGGTGGTGCTGGGTGGCGGCGCGTTGACGGTGCCCGGCCTTGGGGCGCAGTTCTATCAGCCGACTGTGGTCACCGGCGTCACCCCGGACATGGCGATTGCGCGGGATGAAGTCTTTGGCCCGGTCCTGACCGTTCTGACCTTCACGACGCTGGACGAGGCGCTGCATCTGGTCAACGATGCCGACTATGGCCTGAGTGCGGGCGTGTGGAGCGAGAATGTCCACACCTGCCTGACCTTCGCGCGGGGGGCGCAGGCCGGGACGGTCTGGACCAACACCTGGATGGACGGCTTCCCCGAGGTGACTTTCGGGGGGGTCAAGCAATCGGGCCTTGGCCGGGAAATCGGGCGGCAGGGGCTGGAGGAGTTTCTGGAAACCAAATCGCTGGTGATGCGGATCGGCCGCACGCGGGCGAACTGGGTGAGAACGGCCTGACCCCGGACAGGGGCGGGAAAGAATGACGACGCAAACCTTAGGGAGGATCTCATGCGTGGTTTCGTAGGACGGAAGATGACGATGGTCGCGGCGCTGATGGCCACGACCGGACTGGCCGCCGGAATGGCGGCGGCCGAGGATGTGGAAGTGCTGCACTGGTGGACCAGTGGCGGCGAGGCGGCAGCACTCAACGTGCTGAAGGATGACCTTGCGACCAAGTCCATCGGCTGGGTCGACATGCCTGTCGCCGGCGGTGGCGGTGAGGCGGCAATGACCGCGCTGCGCGCCCGCGTCACGGCTGGGGATTCGCCCACCGCCGTGCAGATGCTGGGCTTTGACATTCTTGACTGGGCCGGCGAAGGCGCGCTTGGCGACCTGACCGAGGTTGCCACTGCCGAAGGCTGGGATGCCGTGGTGCCTGCGGCGCTGCAAGGCTTTTCCAAGTTTGACGGCAAGTGGATTGCGGCCCCGGTCAACGTCCACTCGACCAACTGGGTCTGGATCAACAAGGCAGCGCTGGATGCCGCTGGTGGCAAGGCACCCGAGACGTGGGAAGAGCTGGTCGCCGTTCTTGACGCGATGAAGGCCAACGGCATCACGCCCTTCGCGCATGGGGGCCAAGCCTGGCAGGACGCAACCGTGTTTGACGGTGTGGTTCTGGGCATGGGCACCGACTTCTACAAGGCCGCTTTCATCGACCTTGACCCCGCCGCACTGGGCGGTGAGCAGATGGCCGAAGCCTTCAACCGCCTGATCAAGCTGAGCACCTATGTCGATGCCAACTTCAGCGGTCGCGACTGGAACCTGGCCTCGGCCATGGTGATCAATGGCGAGGCGGGCATGCAGATGATGGGCGACTGGGCCAAGGGCGAGTTCGTCAAGGCGGGCAAGGTTCCCGGCACTGACTTTGTCTGCATCCGTTTCCCGGGCACGCAAGGGGCGGTGACCTTCAACTCGGACCAGTTCGCCATGTTCAACGTCGAAGGGGACGAGGCCAAGGCGGCACAGGCCGCGATGGCCTCGGCGATCATGAACCCGGTGTTCCAGTCGGCGTTCAACGTGGTCAAGGGGTCGGCCCCGGCGCGCACCGATGTGCCGAACGACGCCTTTGACGACTGCGGCAAGAAGGCGATGGCGGATCTGGCGGAAGCCAACACCAACGGCTCGCTTTTCGGGTCGATGGCGCATGGCCATGCCGCCCCGGCAGCGGTCAAGAACGCGACCTATGACGTGATCACAGCGGCCTTCAACGGCGAATATGCCGATGGCGCGGCGGCGGCAGCGGCCTTGGCCGAAGCCGTCGCGGCAGCACAGTAACCGCTGAAAGGGGGGCGGCCCCGGTCGCCCCCCGACCCAAATTCCTTCGAAGGAATTTGGCAAAAGTTTTCGAAAACTTTTGCACCTGGACCCATGGGAGGACGAGCATGGCCACTGACGCCGATTTCCGCACGCGCCTGCAGGACTGGCTGCCGCGCCTTGTGCTGGCACCGTCCTTCGCGGTGACGCTGTTGTTCGTCTATGGGTTCATCCTGTTCACCATCGTCCTGTCCTTCACCGGATCAAAGATGCTGCCCCGCTTCACCTGGGTCGGGTTCGAGAATTACGAAAAGCTGTTCGCCCTGCCCGCGTGGAACACGGCGATCGTCAACATCGCGATCTTCGCCAGCCTTTACATCGTGATCTGCACCGTGATCGGCCTCATGCTGGCGATCTTCCTTGACCAGAAGATCCGGGGCGAGGGGATGCTGCGGCCGATCTACCTGTACCCCATGGCGCTGTCGTTCATCGTGACCGGCACCGCGTGGAAGTGGTTCCTTGATCCCGGAATCGGGCTGCAGAACATCATGCGCCAGTGGGGGTGGGAAAGCTTTACCTTCACCTGGATCAAGGACGCGGATTACGCGCTTTACACCATTGTGCTGGCAGCGGTCTGGCAGACCTCGGGCTTTGTGATGGCGATGTTTCTGGCGGGCCTGCGGGGGATCGACAATGAGATCCTGAAAGCCGCGCAGATCGACGGCGCGTCGAACTGGCAGCTGTACCGGCGCATCGTGATCCCGCTCCTCCGGCCCGCGTTCCTGAGCGCCTTCGTCATCCTCAGCCACCTTGCGATCAAGTCCTATGACCTTGTCGTGGCGCTGACCGGGGGCGGCCCGGGGCGGGCGACCGAGATGCCGGCGACCTTCATGTATTCCTACACCTTCACAAGGAACCAGATGGGGATCGGCGCCTCCTCCGCCGTGATCATGCTGATGACCATCGCCGCGATCATGGTTCCCTACCTTTACGCCGAGTTGAAGGAGAAGAAGGCATGAGTGCCGCTTCGCAAGACACCGCCGTCAGCACGGGCCGGATCACCCGCACCTTCATCTACCTTCTTCTGATCCTGTTCGCGCTGTTCTACCTGCTGCCGCTGTACGTCATGGGGATCAACTCCGTGAAGCCCCTGGCCGAGATCACGGGCGGCAACATGATGGCCCTGCCCGAGGTCTGGACGCTGGAGCCTTGGCGGTCGGCCTGGTCCACCGCGCAGATCGGCGTCGAACCCACCGGCCTGCGGCCCTATTTCCTGAACTCCATCCTCATGGTGGTGCCCGCTGTCGCCATTTCCACCATCGTCGGCGCGCTGAACGGCTATGTGCTGACCAAATGGCGGTTCCGGGGGGATACATGGGTGTTCGGGCTGATGCTGTTTTCCTGCTTCATCCCGTTCCAGATCGTGCTGATCCCGATGGCGGTGGTCCTGGGCAAGCTGGGGCTGGCGGGGTCGGTGTCTGGCCTTGTGCTGGTGCATGTCGTCTACGGGATCGGCTTCACCACGCTTTATTTCCGCAACTACTATGCCAGCTTCCCGACCGAACTCGTCCGTGCCGCGATGATCGACGGGGCGGGGTTCTTCCGCATCTTCTGGCGCATCCTTTTGCCGGTCAGCGGCCCCATCGCGGTGGTCAGCGTGATCTGGCAGTTCACCAATATCTGGAACGACTTCCTGTTCGGCGTCAGCTTTGGCGGCACCAGCCAGCCGATGACCGTGGCGCTGAACAACCTCGTCCAATCCTCGACCGGCGTGAAGGAGTACAACGTCCACTTCGCGGGCGCGATCCTTGCCGCCCTTCCAACCCTGATCGTCTACATCGTCGCAGGCCGCTACTTCGTGCGCGGGCTGATGGCGGGGTCGGTGAAAGGGTAAGCCGACTGCCGGGCGGCTGGCACCGCCCGACAGTCTTTCGTTCAACCCAAGGCCCCACTTGCACAGAACCGGGCGAACAACAGGAAGGAACTACAAGATGCACCGAATGTCCATGGTTGCCGCAGTGACTTTGACAACCGGAATTTTCCCCGCCTTCGCCGAGCCCTCGGTCGAAGTCATGCACTTCTGGACCAGCGGCGGCGAGGCGGCTGCCCTGGGCGCTGTCCGTGACAAGGTCGTTGCGGGCGGTGTCGTCTGGACGGACGCGCCCATTGCGGGGGGTGGTGGTGATGCCGCCAAGACCGCGCTTCAGGCCCGCATCGCCTCGGGCAACCCGCCCGCCGCCGTGTTGATCCTTGGCCAGAACATCCTCGACTGGGCTGCCGAAGGGATGCTTGGCAATGTCGACGCCTTGGCCGAAGCCGAGGGGTGGGATGCCGCCCTGCCGCAGGCGGTGAAGGACTTCACCAAGGTCGATGGCCACTATGTCAGCGCGCCGACGAATGTCCACCGGACCGACATGATCTGGGCCAGCAAGGCCGCCTTCGACAAGATCGGGGCGGCCTACCCGACCACCTGGGAAGAGCTGAACGCCCTTGCGCCCAAGTTCGTCGAGGCGGGGATCATCCCCCTCGCCCATGGCGGGCAGGCCTGGCAGGAAGCCTATATGTTCGAAGCGGTCGCCCTTGGCGTCGGCGGTGCCGACTTCTACCGCAAGGCGTTGATCGAGCTTGACGATGCCACCCTGCGCGGGCCGGAGATGGTTCAGGTCTTCGATCAGATGGCTGCCTTGCGCGGGATGGTTGATGCGAACTTCCCCGGTCGCGACTGGAACCTTGCGTCTGCCATGGTCATCAACGGCGAGGCTGCGATGCAGATCATGGGCGACTGGGCGAAGGGGGAGTTCACCAATGCTGGCAAGGTGCCGGGCGATGACTATGCCTGCATCCCGGTGCCGAAAGCGCAGGGCGACGGGTTTGTCTATCTGGTGAACTCGCTGTCGTTCTTTACCCAGACCGATGCCGACATGATCAAGGGGCAAGAGGTGCTGGCCAGCGCGATCATGGACCCCGCCGTGCAGGTGGCGTTCAATCTGGCCAAGGGCGCGATCCCGGCCCGTACTGACATTGACCTTGCGGCGATGGACGCCTGCGCCCAGTCCACCAGTGCAGCCCTTGCCACAAATGACGCAGGCGGCACGGCGGTGCCCACCTTTGCCGGAACCCACGCGGCCAATGCCTCGGTCGTCGGGGCGGCGACAGATGCCATCACCACCTTCTTCAATTCGGACATGACAGCCGCAGACGGTGCGACTGCACTGGCCGACGCTATCGCGGCGGCGCAGTGATGCACCGGCCCCGCGCGTCCCTCCCGCCGCGCGGGGCCACCTTGACACCCAACGACCGGAGCTGACCGATGGGCTTTCTCGACATCCGCAACGTCACCAAATCCTACGGGTCCGTGCAGGTTCTGCATGAGGTCGACATCGAGGTGCAGGAGGGTGAATTCCTCGTCCTCGTCGGCCCGTCCGGCTGCGGCAAGTCCACGCTGCTGAACATGATCGCGGGGCTTGAGGGCATCACCAGCGGTGAGATTGCCATCAAGGGCCGGGTGGTCAACGGCGTCCATCCGTCCAAGCGCAACATCGCGATGGTGTTCCAAAGCTATGCGCTTTACCCCAACATGACCGTTGGGCAGAACATGACCTTCGGGCTGGAAATGCACGGCGTTCCCAAGGCCGAACGCGATGTGGCGCTGGCCCGGGTGGCCAAACTCCTCCAGATCGACCACCTCTTGGACCGCAAGCCGGGGCAATTGTCCGGCGGCCAGCGGCAAAGGGTCGCCATGGGCCGCGCGTTGGTTAGGAACCCCGACGTGTTCCTGTTCGACGAACCGCTGTCCAACCTTGACGCCAAGCTGCGCGTCGACATGCGGACCGAGATCAAGAAACTGCACCAGACGCTGAAGACCACCATCGTCTACGTCACCCATGACCAGATCGAGGCGATGACCCTGTCCACCCGCATTGCGGTGATGAACAAGGGCTATGTCCAGCAGCTTGGCACCCCAAAGGACATCTACGACACCCCGGCGAATGTCTATGTGGCCACGTTCATGGGATCACCTGCCATGAACATCGTGCCTTCGACCGTGGTGATGGAGGGCGGCATCCCCCATGCCAAGATCACCGATGCGGACGGGGCGACCCGCCATCTGCGCTTCAGCCAGCCGAACCTTGCCGCGTGGGAGGGCAAGCCGATCCTGCTCGGCATCCGGCCCGAGGCGATCACCGATCCCGAGGGTGCTGACCGCAAGTCCGGCAACATCGTCGCCCTGTCCAACCGCGTGGGGGTGACCGAACCCGCAGGCTCGGACACGTTCGTCACCATGCAGCTGTGCGGTCGCGATATTGTCGCGCGGATGCGGGCCGATGCGACGGTGGCCCCGGGTCAGGTCTTCGACTTTGCCGTGAACATGGAGAAAGCCGTGGCCTTCGACCCGGCGACCGAGGAACGGATTGCCCCCTGATGCAGCCTGACGTCATCATCATCGGGTCGGGGATGGGTGGGGCCACGCTGGCCGCAGCCCTCGCCCCCAGCGGCCGCCAGATCGTGATCCTTGAACGCGGCGAACGGCTGGCTGACAGCGTTGAGGCGCGCGACCCCGCCGCCATCTTCGGGCGCGGGCATTTCAAGCCGGATGAGGTCTGGCATGACGCCGCAGGTGCGCCCTTCAACCCCGGCAACTATGCCTTCGTCGGCGGCAATACCAAGTTCTACGGCGCAGTGCTGCTGCGCTACCGGGCCGAGGATTTCGCCCCCCTCCGCCATCTTGGCGGGGTGACGCCCGGCTGGCCGATCCGGTACGATACGCTGGAGCCATGGTATTCCCGCGCCGAAACCCTGTACCGCGTGCGGGGCGATGCACGGCAAGACCCGACCGAGCCGCCCCATTCCGCCCCCTACCCCTTCCCCCCCGTCCCGGATGAGGCGGACATCGTGGCGCTGCGCCATGCCTTTGCCGCCCAAGGCCTGCACCCCAGCGCCCTGCCGCTTGGCGTGGACATCGACGCCTGGCTGAAACGCGCCCCCACCACATGGGACGCTTTCCCCTGCACGACAGGCGCCAAATCCGACGCCGAAAGCTGCGGTCTGGCCGAGGCGCTGAAGCACCCGAATGTCAGCCTTCTGACCGGCACCAAGGTCCTGCGCCTCCTCTCCCAAGGCCGCCGTGTGACGGGGGTGGAGGTAGAGCGGGACGGCAGGACAGAGGTGCTGACCGCCCCCACCGTCTGCCTCTGCGCCGGGGCGGTGATGTCGGCGGCGCTGCTCCTTGCCAGCGCCAATGACGACCACCCGAGTGGCCTTGCCAACCGCTCCGATCAGGTCGGGCGGAACTTCATGAACCACAACCTGACCGGCATGGTCGCGTGGAACCCCTTGCGGCGGAACCGGACAGTTTATGAAAAGACGATCCAGATCAACGACTTCTACCTGACTGGCGGCCCGAATGGTGAGCCGCTTGGCAATATCCAGATGCTGGGTCGGATCACCGGCCCGATCCTTGCGGGTGAGGCGGGGCTGCCGCTCTGGCTTGCCCGCCACATTGCCGACCATTCCATCCACATCATGGCCATGTCCGAGGATTTGCCCGACCCCAACTCTCGCGTCATGTGGAAGAACGGCGGCGTTGTGGTGGACTGGCGCAAGACCAACGTGAAGGCGCATGATCTTCTGGTACAGCGTCTGGCCCGCGCGATGCGCAAGGCGGGCTGGCCGATTGTCCTGTCGCGCGGGTTTCCGAAGTCAAAGCCCAGCCACCAATGCGGCACGGCGCGGATGGGGGACGATCCGGCAACCTCGGTCGTGGATGCGCAGCTGAAGGCGCATGACCTTGACAACCTTTACATCGTCGACGCCTCGGTCCTGCCAACCTCGGCCGCCGTCAACCCCTCGCTGACCATCGCGGCGCTGGCCCTGCGTGCGGGTGACCATATCGGAAGGGCTGCCGCATGACCGCACCCCTTGCGCTTGTCACCGGCGGCCAGCAAGGCATTGGCCTTGGCATCGCCCGCACCCTTGCCGCCGCTGGCTGGCAGCTGGTGCTGGCCGCCGAACTTCCGCCCGAAGCCGCCGCTGTGCAAGCCGCCCTCGCGGAGCTTGGCCCACGCACCCGCTACATCCGCCACGATCTGGCTGACTTGGCCGGCATCCCTGCCCTGCTGGCAGCCACCGGCCCGATCACCGCCCTCATCCAGAACGCGGGTGTCCCGGCCCGCCTGCGCGGCGACATGCTGGACATCACGCCCGAGAACTTCGACTGGACCCTTGGCATCAACCTGCGCGGGGCGTTCTTCCTCGCGCAAGCCGTGGCAAAGGCGATGCTGGCCGAACCAGCGGACCACTACCGCTCCATCACGTTCATCACCTCGGTCTCGGCCAGCATGGCCAGCCCCGAACGCGCCGAATACTGCATCTCCAAGGCCGCCGCGTCGATGGCAGCCAAGACGCTGGCGCTGCGACTGGCCCCCCATGGCATCGGCGTCTTCGAGCTGCGGCCCGGGATCATCGAAACCGGCATGACCGCCGGGGTGCGTGAGACTTACACCGCCCGCATCGAGGGCGGCCTCGTCCCCGCAGGCCGCTGGGGCCAGCCCGAGGATATCGGGCGCTGCATCCTGCCACTGGTCACCGGACAAATGGCCTTCGCCACCGGCGCAGTGATCCCCGTCGACGGCGGCCTCTCGATTGAAAGGCTTTAGCGGATGAAGCAGCGCACACCTTCAGTGACCCGCGCGCCCCTCCCCCCTCGTGGGGGAGGGATGGGGTGGGGGGGCTGGCGTCAGGCCAAGCGGCCCCCCACCCCCATCCCCTCCCCACAAGGGGGAGGGGAGGCGACAGACCACACCCTTCCCGGCACAATTCTGGCGGCAAAGACATGACCGAAGGCTATGACTTCCTCATCATCGGCGGTGGTTCGGCAGGCTGTGTCCTAGCCGCCCGCCTGTCCGAGGACCCCGCGGCCAAGGTCCTGTTGCTGGAGGCCGGGGGCCGCGACCGCCACCCCTTCTACCACCTGCCCGCAGGCTTTGCGAAAATGACCAAGGGCATCGGCTCATGGGGCTGGCAGACCGTGCCGCAGCGCCACATGAACGGGATGGTGATCCGCTATACTCAGGCGAAGGTGATCGGCGGCGGCTCCTCGATCAACGCGCAGATCTACACGCGCGGCAATGCGCAGGACTATGACGAATGGCGGCAGCTTGGCTGCCCCGGCTGGTCCTATGAGGATGTCCTGCCCTACTTCCGCCGCGCCGAAGATAACGACACCCACGACAACCGCTACCACGGCAAGGGCGGCCCGCTTGGCGTCAGCCAGCCCCGCGCGCCCCTGCCGATCTGTGAGGCCTGGTTCAAGGCCGCCGCTGAAATCGGCATCCCCCGCAACATGGACATGACCGGCGAGGTGCAGGACGGCGTCGGCTACTACCAGCTGACCCAGCGGAACTACCGCCGCTCCTCCACCTCCATCGCCTACCTTGGCCCGGCACGGGGGCGGTCGAACCTGACCGTGCGGACCGGCGCGCAAGTCCTGCGGATCGTGGTGGAAAACGGTCGCGCTGTCGGCGTGGAAACCCCCGAGGGCGTGATCCACGCAGCGCAGGTGATCCTGTCCTCCGGCGCCATCGGCTCCCCTCGTCTCCTGCAGCTCTCAGGCATCGGCCCGGCGGACCATCTGCGCAGCCTTGGCATCCCCGTGGTCCTTGACCAACCGGGGGTAGGGTCAAACCTGCAGGACCACCTTGACCTCTTCGTCATCGCCGAATGTACCGGCCCCCACACCTATGACCGCTTCGCCAAACCGCACCTCTCCGCCCTCGCCGGCCTGCAGTACCTGCTGACCCGCAAAGGCCCCGTCGCCTCCTCCCTGTTCGAAACCGGCGGCTTTTGGTACGCCGACCCCGACGCCCGCAGCCCAGACATCCAGTTCCACCTCGGCCTCGGCTCGGGGATCGAGGCTGGCGTGGCCGCCATGCCGCAAGGCGGGGTCACCCTCAACTCCGCCTACTTGCGCCCCCGGTCACGCGGCACCGTGCGCCTTGCCAGCGCCGACCCGAAAGCCGCCCCCCTGATCGACCCGAACTACTGGGCTGACCCGCATGACCGCGAAATGTCGATCCGCGGCCTGAAACTCGCGCGTGAGATGATGCGGCAACCTGCGCTGCGACCCTTTGTGCTGGCCGAACGCCTGCCGGGGCAAGAGGTGCAGACCGATCAAGACTATTTCGACTACGCCTGCAAACACTCCAAAACCGACCACCACCCCGCCGGCACCTGCCGCATGGGCAGCGACCCCGGGGCGGTCGTCGATCCCCAACTGCGCTTCAACGGGATCGAAAATCTCCACGTCGTCGATGCCTCGATCATGCCGCGCGTGGTCTCGTCCAACACCAACGCCGCCACCATCATGATCGCCGAAAAAGCCGCCGACATGATCCGCGAAAGGGCCCCCGCATGATCCGCCACATCGTCCTGATGAAGGCCCGCCCCGACGTGAGCGAAGCCCATATCGCCGCGATCTTCGCCGACCTCGCGGCGATCCGGGCCAAGCTCCCCGGCATCCTCGCCATCCACTCAGGCCGCAGCGAAAGCCCCGAACAGATCGAGCGTGGCTACATGCACGGCTTCACCGTCGATTTCACCGATTGGGAAGCGCTCGCCGCCTACCAGACCCACCCCGACCACAAACGCGCAGGCGCCGCTCTTGTCGCGGCAAGCGAAGGAGGCCTTGACGGTATCCTCGTGTTCGATCTGCCGACCAAAGGCACGCCATGACCCTGCCTTTCACATTTGTCCAAATATCCTCTGGGGGTTTGGGGGGCGAAGCGCCCCCATTCCCCTCGCCGGTTGCGCGCTTGCGCGCAGAGGCGAGACAAAAGGCGTGCGCGCCAGCGCTCCGCTCAACAGCCGCACGAGGGGCCGCCCGATGCTGATCCTGCCCACCACAGACGCCCGCCTTGAACCCTATCGCCTGACCGGCTCCCCTCTTGTCGCCCGCGCGCCGAAAGCCCCGCTTACCCGTACAGCCTTCGCTGCCGCCCATGTCGTCAGCGACCCCTTGCTGGAACGCTCCCCCTGGGATGGCCGCCCCGCTGTCGACTGGGACACGACCCTCGCCTTCCGCGCCCAGCTTTGGGATCAGGGCCTGCATCTGGCCGAGGCGATGGACACCGCCCAGCGCGGCATGGGCGTGGACTGGCCGACCGCGCTGGAACTGATCCAGCGCACCATGGCCGCCGCCAAGGCCCACCCGATGCGCCCGCGCGTAGCTTGCGGCGCTGGCACCGACCATTTGCCCTTGGCCGACCTCACCACCCCAGACGCCATCGCCGCCGCCTATGAAACGCAGGCCGAAGCCATCGAGGCCGCAGGCGGGCAACTCATCCTGATGGCCTCCCGCGCGTTCACCGCGATCAAGGCAGGTCCCGACATCTACCACAGCGTCTACCGCCGCCTGATCGACGGGGCGGCGCAGCCGGTCATCCTGCATTGGCTCGGCGACATGTTTGACCCGGGGCTTGCGGGTTACTGGGGCTCCACCGACATCGCCGCCGCATCCGACTTTGTGCTGACGCTGATCAAGGAAAATCCCGCCAAGGTCGATGGCATCAAGATTTCCCTTCTGGATCAAGCGCATGAGGAAGCGTTCCGGGCCCGCCTGCCGCCCGGCGTGCGCCTTTATACCGGCGATGACTTCAACTACGCCCCCCTCATCGCGGGCGACGGCACGCACCATTCCCACGCCCTCCTTGGCATCTTCGCCGCCATCGCCCCGGCCGCCTCGCAGGCGCTGGAGGCCCTCGCACTGGGCGACCTTGCCACCTACAACCGCCTTCTGGACCCGACCGTCCCCCTCAGCCGCGAGATCTTTCGCGCGCCCACCCGGTTCTACAAGGCCGGGATCGCGTTCCTTGCGTGGCTGAACGGCCACCAGCGCCATTTCATCATGCCCGCCGGGTTCCAATCCTCACGCGACATCACGCATTATGCTGCGGTGTTCCGGCTGGCGGATGCGGCGGGCCTTCTGGCCCGGCCAGACCTTGCCGAAGCGCGGATGGCGCAGCTTCTGGCGCTGCACGGGGTGGAGCAGACCTGACGCATATGGACCGCAGGCCCACGATCATCGATGTCGCAAGCCGGGCGGGCGTCTCGAAATCGACCGTCAGCCTTGTGCTGCAGAACAGCCCCCTCGTGCGCAGCGAAACGCGTGAGGATGTGCGCCGCGCGATGGCGGACCTTGGTTATGTCTACAACCGGTCCGCCGCACAGTTGCGTCAGGCCAACACCGGGCTGATCGGCCTTGTGATCAACGACCTGCGGAACCCGTTCTTCACCGAATTCGCCACTTCGGTGCAGATGGCGCTGTCGGCCAAGGGCTTTGCCTGCGTTCTGGCAAATACGGACGAAGACCCCGCGCTGCAGGCCCAGGTCGTGGGGGCGATGCTGGAACATGGCGTCGCCGCCCTGATCCTGTCGCCCGCCTATGGCGCGGTCGAGGCGACGTTTGACGCCATTGCCCGGGCGAATGTGCCGACGATGCAGGTCTTGCGCCGGGCGGTGCCGGATGTGGCGCGCTTTCCCTTCTCGGTCCCCGATTACCAGACCGGCAGCCGCCTTGCGACCGATCACCTGCTGGCCACCGGCGCGCGACGGATCGCGTTTCTTGGCGGGCTGCAGGGGCGCGAAGTGACGGAACAACGGATGTCGGGCTACCTTGCCGCGCTGGCTGGTGCGGGGCTGCCCCCCCTCCACCTGCCCGGCCGCCCGACCCGCACCTTCGGACGCGCGGCGGCGGCCCGGCTGGCGGCTGAGCATCCCGAGGTGGACGCCGTCCTCTGTTTCAACGATCTGGCCGGGCTTGGCCTGTTGTCCGGCTGCGCCGAGATTGGGCGGCAGGTTGGCCGCGATCTGCGGATCGTCGGTTTCGACGATATCGAGGAATGTGCCCAGGTCTGGCCGGGGCTCACGTCAGTCCGCTGCGACATTGCCGGGTTCGGGCGCGGGGTGGCCGAGACGGTACTCGGCTGGCTGGAAACCGGCACTCGCCCGCCACCGGAAACCGTGACCCCGGTTGAACTGATCCTGCGCGCCTCAAGCAAAGGCCCCACGCCATGACCCCCGCAACGCCCCTTGACCCCGCCCCTTTCCTGCGCCGCCTGTTCGACCGGGCGGTCGAGGTGGCTGATCCGATGCGCTCGCTCGCGCGGTTCCTGCCGGACCGGCCTGCCGGGCGGGTGGTCGTCATAGGGGCTGGCAAGGCCAGTGCCCGGATGGCCGAGGCGGTCGAGGCCGAATGGGGCCCGTGCGAGGGGCTGGTCATCACCCGCTACGGCTATGGCCGCCCCTGCCGGGGAATCCGGATTGTCGAGGCTGCCCATCCAGTCCCCGACGCTGCCGGGGCGGCAGCGACGGCGCAGATGCTGGACCTTCTGGCGGGTCTGGGGGACGGCGATTTCGTGCTGGCCCTGATTTCCGGCGGGGCCTCGGCCCTGCTGGTCGCGCCGGTCGCAGGGGTGACGCTTGCAGAAAAGCAGGCGGTGAACGCAGCCCTTCTGGCCAGTGGCGCGCCCATCTCCGCGATGAATGTGGTCCGCAAGCACCTGAGCCGGGTCAAGGGCGGGCAGCTTGCCGCCGCCGCCTATCCGGCGCGAATGCTGGCGCTGATGATTTCGGACGTGCCGGGGGATGACCCGGCCTTCATCGGGTCCGGCCCCACGGTCGGCGACGCGACCACCCCCGCCGACGCCGCCCAAGTGCTGCAACGCTGGTCCGTCCCGGTGCCAGCTTCGGTCCCCGAAGCTCTGCTGCGGTCGGGCGTGATCCCCCCCTGCGATCCGCGCCTGTCGCGGGTCGAAAACGTGATCTACGCGGCCCCGGCCCAATCCCTTGCTGCAGCGGCAGAGCTGGCAGAAGCCGCCAGCTGCGAGGTTCGGCTTCTGGGCGACCGGCTTGAGGGGGAAGCCCGTGAGGTTGCCGCGGAACAGGCCGCACTTGCGCGGCAGATCAAGGCCGGTCTGACACCGGCGGACAAGCCGGTCCTCCTGCTTTCGGGCGGCGAATTGACAGTGACCCGCACCGGCGACGGCATTGGCGGGCCGAATGCAGAATTCTGTCTGGCGCTGGCGCTGGCGCTTGACGGTGCAGTCGGCATCCATGCCATCGCCTGCGACACGGACGGCGTGGACGGCGCGGCTGAAGTTGCGGGGGCAGTGATCGGGCCGGACACGCTTGGGCTGGCGAAGGCGGCAGGTCTTGACGCGGCAACCGCCCTGCAGCGGAACGACGCCCACAGCTTCTTTGCTGCTGTCGGCGGGCAGGTCGTCACCGGCCCGACCCTGACCAACGTCAACGATTTCCGCGCGGTGCTGATCCTTCCGGACTAGGGCCTTCGGGCGGGTCGGCCGGCCGGAAATGCCCTTACCCCGGCACTCCGTCCACAATCACCACATGCGCCACGCAGGCCCCGTCTCGCCGCGCGCGGGCGGTCTGATAGGCGGTGGAGCGATAGCAGGCTCGGGCAGCCTCCAGCGTGGGGAATTCGATCACCACATGGCGGTCAAGCGCCGGGCCTTCCAGCGTTTCCGACGCCCCACCCCGGGCCAGAAACCGCGCGCCATGGGCGGCGAAGGCGGCTGGGGCGAGGGCCTGATAGCCCTTGTAAGCCTCGGCATCCGTCACGGTGACATGGGCGATCCAGTACGCGGTCATCCTTGCCCCTCAAGCAGCTTGCGGGCAATCTCGGCGGCATCATCCAGATGGGCGCGGACAGCATTTGCTGCGGCGTCCGGGTCACCCGCCACAATCGCCGCCGCGATCCGGGCCATATGGGCCGGGCCAGACACCTGCCGGTCACTGCTGGCCAGCGTCAGCGCCCGCAGGCGGGAAATGCGGCCGTTCAGGCGCTGGACAATCTCCCACGCTATGTCGTGGCCAGCGGCGGTGAAGATCACGCGGTAAAACTCCGTCGTGGCGGCATAAAGGCCCGGCTGATCCGGGCTGACGACGGCCGCTTCGATCCCGGTAAGGGCCTTGGTGATCTGGTCTTTCACGGCAGGCCCCGCGGCTCGCGCGCAGGCGGCGGCAGCGTCGGCTTCCAGCAGGCGACGGATGGCGTAGACCTGTGCCGCCTGATCCCAGTCCAGCCGCGCCACGACCGGACCAGCCCGCGAGGCGGTTTCGACCAGCCCTTCCGCCTCAAGATACCGGATCGCCTCCCGCACGACGGACCGGGACACGCCAAGCTGATCGCACAGCGTGCGTTCGACCAGACGGTCACCGCCCTGAAACCGGCCCGCGATGATCGCCTGACGCAGGCGGTCCACCGCCAATGCGCGCAGGGTGGGCGCCTGATTGATGCGAAGGTCGTCGGTCTGATCCATGCCGCAAAGGATAGGTGGGGATGGGCGACAAGACAAGAAGAACTTGACATGTTGTATGATGGTATACCAAAACAATGCGACCAGACCCGGAGACGCCGATGCCCGCCCAGATTCGCAAGACCCTCACCTATGTTGAAACGATCCTGATCGAAGGCGGTCGCGCGGCGCCACGGCCCCTGATGCTTGTCGCGGCGGCAGCGGTGCTGAAGAACCCATGGGCCGGGCGTGGCTTTGTCGAGGATCTGAAGCCGGAAATCCACGCCGTCGCCCCCGAACTGGGCGCGCTGCTGACCGCGATGATCCTTGAAGCCGTAGGTGGACCGGATCATGTCGAAGGATACGGCAAGGCCGCCGTCGTCGGGCTGGACGGCGAGCTTGAGCATGCGAACGCCCTGATCCACACCTTGCGCTTTGGCAACCATTACCGGCAGGCGCTGGGGGCCAAGACCTACCTTGCCTTCACCAACGTGCGGGGGGCGGCGAATACCCCGGTCATGATCCCCCTGATGGACAAGAATGACGAAGGTCGGCGGTCGCATTACCAGACCGTCCACTTCGCCATCCCCGATGCCCCCGCCGCCGATGAAATCATCGTGGCGCTTGGGGCGTCGACGGGGGGCCGCCCGCATCATCGGATCGGCGACCGTTATCAGGACCTGAAGGACCTTGGCCATGATCTCGCGAACCCTGCGGCTGTCTGACGGCGCATCCGTCCGGGTGATCGAGGCGGGTGCCGGGACGCCGGTCCTGCTGCTGCACGGCGTCGGCCTGCGGGCCGAAGTGTGGGAGCCGCAGATCGCAGCGCTTGCCGGCCACCACCGGGTGATCGCCGCCGACCTGCCGGGCCATGGCGACAGCAGCCTGCTACCCGGAACCCCTGCCCTGCCGGATTACACCGCCTGGGCCGCACGGCTGGTCTCGGCCCTTGGCCTTGGCCCGGTCGCCGTGGCCGGTCATTCCATGGGCGCGCTGATTGCGCTTGGGCTGGCGGTTGACCGGCCCGCGCTGGTCACCCGCGCGGCGCTGATGTGCCCGGTCTACCGCCGCTCGCCCGAGGCGCGGACGGCGGTCCTGACCCGGGCCGAGGAAATCTCGGTCGGACGCGGCGGGATCGACGGGCCGCTCAGCCGCTGGTTCGGCGATACGACCAGCCGTCTGCGGGTGCAGGTCGCGGGCTGGCTGCGGTCGGTACCGCAGGCGGGCTATGCGGCGGCCTACCGGGCCTTTGCGACCGGCGACATGGTCTATGCGGACGGGATCAAGCGGATCAGATGCCCGCTTCTGGTCCTGACCGCGGATGGCGACACCAACTCCAGCCCCGCGATGGCGCGAGAGATGGCAGCCTTGGCCCCGCACGGCCGGGCAGTGGTGATTGACGGGCATCGCCACATGGTCCCCCTGACCGCGCCCGAAGCGGTGAACCAAGCGCTGCAGGACTGGCTTGCCGACAGCCGGAAAGAGGCCGCCGAATGACCGCCCCCGCCCCCCACACTCGAGACCCGCGCGCCCTGCGTGATGCCTTTGGCTGCTTCATGACCGGTGTCACCATCGTGACAACGGTCAAGGATGGCCAACCGCTTGGCTTCACCGCCAATTCCTTTTCCTCGGTCTCGATGGACCCGCCCTTGTTGCTGGTCTCGATTGCGAACCGGTCTGCCAACCTGACCGCCTTTGCCACCGGCACGGGCTTTGCCGTCAACATCCTGTCCGAGGCGCAGAAAGACCTGTCCGCCCGCTTTGCCAAACCGATCGAGGACCGTTTCGCCGATGTCTACTGGCGCAAGGGGCCGGTCGGATCGCCCGTTCTGGCCGGCGTCTCGGCATGGTTCGACTGCACGCTGGAACAGGCCGTTCCGGCTGGCGACCATACCATCCTGATCGGCCGGATTGGTGGCTTTGAGGCGCTGGCCGCCCCCGGACTTGGCTACTATCGCGGGGCCTATGTCACCCCGGCAGCCACGGCGGCGGCAATGCCTGCAGGGCCTGAGGTCATCGTCTCGGCCGTGATCGAGGCGGAAGGCCAGGTCCTGCTGGTTGATGACGGGCGCGGCGGGCTTTCGGTGCCTATGGCGCGGGTGGGCCGCGAAGGGGTGCAGGCGGCCCTGGCCGGGCTGATTGCAAGGCACGGGCTGACCGCAGGTGCCGGGTCGATCTACGCGGTCTATGAAGATGCCCGGCTTGGCACCCAGCACATCGCCCTGCGCTGCCCGGCCGAACCCGGGCAACCCGTGGGCGGGGCCTATGTCGAACTGTCGCGCGACGGGGTGGCCGATGTGACCGACCCCGCCTTGCGCATCATGCTGGAACGTCTGGCGGATGAAGCCCGCGTCGGCGCCTATGGCATCTATTTCGGCACGCAGGAAACCGGCCGTGTGCAGCGGCTGAACGAAGGTCCCACCCCATGAAATTCTCGCTTTTCGTCCATATGGAACGGGTCACGCCCGAAGAACCGGAACGCCAGCTTTACGAAGAAATGCTGGAGTTGTGCCGGATCGCGGATGAGGGCGGGATGCACGCGATCTGGACCGGCGAACACCACGGGATGAGCTTTACCATCGCGCCGAACCCCCTACTGAACCTTGTCGATCTGGCCCGCAGGACCAAAAACGTGCGCCTTGGGACCGGCACCGTCATCGCGCCCTTCTGGCATCCGATCCGGCTAGCGGGCGAAGCGGCGATGGCCGACATCATCATGGATGGCCGGCTTGACCTTGGCATCGCCCGCGGGGCCTACAGCTTTGAATATGAACGGATCATGCCGGGGCTGGATGCGTGGAATGCCGGTGGCCGGATGCGGGAACTGGTTCCGGCGGTACAGGGCCTTTGGGCGGGCGACTATACCCATGACGGGCAGTACTGGCAGTTTCCCAAGACCACCTCGGCCCCGAAACCGCTGCAACCGGGCGGCGTACCGATCTGGGTTGCCGCGCGGGACCCCTCCAGCCACGATTTCGCCGTGGCCAATGGCTGCAACGTGCAGGTGACCCCCCTGCACAATGCCCATGACGAGGTGGTTTCCCTCATGGACCGCTTCAACACGGCCTGCGCCGCGCACCCGGAGGTGCCGCGCCCGAAGATCCTCATCCTGCAGCATGGCTATGTCGCCGCAGACGCCGCCGATGCCGATCTTGCGGCGCAGGAACTGCATGCCTTCTACTGCTATTTCGGGGCATGGTTCCTGAACAAGCGGCCCATCACCCAAGGCCTGATCGAACCCCTGACCCCGGAAGAAATCGCCGCGCACCCGTTCTATTCGCCGCAAGCCATGCGGGAAAACCTGCTGATCGGCGATGCTGCCGAGGTGATCGAAAAGCTGCGCCGGATCGAGGCTTTGGGCTATGATGAATTCTCGCTCTGGATCGACAGCGGGATGAGCTTCCAGCGCAAGAAAGCCTCGCTTGAACGGCTGATCCGCGATGTGATGCCAGCTTTTGCGTAAATCAGCCTTTGCCTGAAAGGGTCAGCGATGGAGCGGTTCCAGCACTATATCGACGGCGCGTTCCATGACGGGTCTGACGGGTTCGACAGCCTTGACCCCGCCACCGGCACCCCATGGGCGCGGATGCCGCTGGCGCGGGCGGCGGATGTGGACCGGGCGGTCCGGGCCGCGCACCGGGCGTTTTCCGCACCCGCTTGGGCCGGGCTGACAGCGACGGCGCGGGGCAAGCTTCTCTACCGCCTCGCCGATCTGGTGCAGGCCGCCGCCCCCCGGCTGGCCGCGCATGAAACGCGGGACACCGGCAAGATCATCCGCGAAACCAGCGCGCAGATCGCCTATGTGGCGGACTACTATCGCTACTACGCGGGACTGGCCGACAAGATCGAAGGCGCGCATCTGCCCATCGACAAGCCCGACATGGAGGTTTGGCTCCGACGCGAACCCATAGGCGTGGTCGCGGCCATCGTGCCGTGGAACAGCCAGCTTTTCCTGACGGCGGTGAAACTTGGCCCCGCCCTCGCCGCCGGGTGTACCGTGGTCCTGAAGGCCAGCGAGGATGGGCCTGCGCCCCTGCTGGACTTTGCACGGCTGGTGCATGAGGCGGGCTTTCCCCCCGGCGTCGTCAACATCCTGACCGGCGGGCCCGAGGCTGGCCAGACGCTGACCACGCATCCGCTGGTGGCCCATATCGCCTTCACCGGCGGGCCGGAGACTGCCCGGCATATCGTTCGGGCGAGTGCGGAAAACCTTGCCTCCACCTCGCTGGAACTGGGGGGGAAATCGCCCTTCATCGTCTTTGACGACGCCGATCTGGACAGCGCCGCCAATGCGCAGGTGTCGGGGATCTTCGCGGCCACCGGGCAAAGCTGTGTCGCGGGGTCGCGGCTTTTGGTGCAGGCCAGCGTCAAGGAGGCCCTTCTGTCCCGCCTGATCGCCAAGGCCGGGTCCATCGCCATCGGCCGCCCTGACCTGATGGAAACCGAAGTTGGCCCCCTGTGCACCGCCCGCCAGCGCGACCGGATCGAAGACCTGATCGCCCGGTCGGTCACAGCCGGGGCAAAGGTGCTGACGGGCGGCAGCGCCCTGCCCGGCGCGGGGTTCTACTTTGCGCCGACGATCCTTGATTGCTCGGACTCGCCCGATTGCCCGGCTCTGCATGAGGAGTTCTTTGGCCCTGTCCTGACCGTGCAGACCTTCGAGACCGAGGAGCAGGCGCTGGCGTTGGCCAATGGGACGGCCTTTGGGCTGGCCTCGGGGGTGTTCACGCAGAACCTGACGCGGGCGCATCGGATGATCCGGGGGCTGCGGGCGGGGATTGTCTGGGTGAACACCTACCGCGCCGTTTCGCCCATCGCGCCCTTTGGTGGGCATGGGCTTTCCGGGCATGGGCGTGAGGGCGGGATGGCGGCGGCGCTGGACTATACGACTGTCAAGGCGGTCTGGCTGCGGACCTCGGACACGCCGATCCCGGACCCGTTCGTGATGCGCTGAGCTTGGGGGGCAAAGGCATGTCCCGGGCAGGGACATGGTTTCCGACCCAACGATTTCAATGCTTTAAAGATGGCGTTCAGGAAACGTTAACACTTTGATCAGGCGCGGGGGCCTGATGAGGCGACTGTCTAGCCAACCAGCGTAATCGACACGCGGCGGTTCTGGCGGCCCTTCTTTTCGATCTTGCCAATCTCTACCCGGCCGATTTCGCCCGTGCGGGCGACATGGGTGCCACCGCAGGGCTGCAGGTCGATCTGGTCAGCCCCCTGCCCGATCCGGATCAGCCGCACCCGGCCCTGCCCCATGGGCGGGCGGACCGACATGGTCTTGACCAGACCGGGGTTGGCCAGCAGTTCGTCGTCGGTGATCCAGTCTTCGGTCACCGCCAGATCCCGCGCGATCAGGGCGTTCAGCACCCCCTCGATCGCGGCGATATCGCCGGGTGGGTCGGGCATGTCGAAATCCAGCCGACCCCGGTCGGCACCAATCTGGCCACCAGTCACGGGCATCGGGATCACCACCGACAGAAGGTGCAGCGCGGTGTGGACGCGCATGTGGCGGTGGCGGCGCGACCAGTCGAGGATCTGCCGGGCGGGTGCGCCAATTGGCGGCATCGGCACGGGTTCCGCCGGGATCAGGGCGACCCCCCCTTCAACCTTGAGCGTGGTGGCAATCGGCACCAGTCCGCCGCCCCATTCCAGCACGCCACTGTCGCCCGGCTGGCCGCCCCCGGTGGGATAGAAGATGGACCGGTCCACGACCAGTCCGCCTTCGGGGGTGTGGCCGATGATCTGGCAGTCAGCGGCGGCAAGATAGGCATCGTCGCGGAACAACAGGTCGGTCATCGTTCGGAGCCTTTCACGTCTTCAGGCGGTACTGCGGTCTTGGCTGCGCTGCGGGGCTTGCCCTTGGGGGCCGTCTCCACATCGGGGCTGGCAGGAGCATGGACAGCGGCGCTGTCCGACTGAGCGCCCGCCTGCAGCACGACCAAAGCGCGGGCGATTTCTTCGACATTCCGCAGCGACACATCGGATTGGGCAAAGGGAATCTCGATCCCTTCCTTGGCAAAGCGTTCGACGATCTGGTGGTTGATCTCGGTGCGGACGGTCAGCGAGAAGTTCACATCGCGCAGGATCACCCGGATTTCGAAGTTGATCGCGTCTGCGCCAAAGCCCATCAGAACAATCGTGGGCGGCGGGTTCAGCACGGCCAAAGGCTGCGCTTCGGCGATTTCGCGCAGGATCTGTTCCACCTTGCGGGTGTCCGACCCGAAGGCCACCCCCACCGGCACGATCAGGCGGCCCGACAGGTTGAAGCGCGTCCAGTTCGTCACCTGTCCGGTGATCAGGTCGGCGTTTGGCACGATTACATCGTTGCGGTCAAACGTCTCGATCCGGGTGGAGCGGACGGAGATCGACCGGACGCGACCCTGTACGCCACCAACCTCGATCCAGTCGCCTTCGCTGACCGGGCGTTCGATCAAGAGGATAATGCCCGAGATGAAGTTGGACACGATGTTCTGCAAACCGAAACCGATGCCGACCGAAAGCGCACCGGCGACGATGGCAAGACCGGACAGGTCAAGGCCCGCGGACCTGACGGCGATCAGGGCCGCAAGGAAGATGCCGACATAGCCGATCCCGGCCACCAGCGCGGTCTGGCCGCCCTGATCCATGCTGGTCTTGGGCAGGATCGAGGTGCGCAAGGCCCCCTGAAACAGCCGCGTGAGCATGTAGCCGATGATGAAGACAACGGCGAAAACCATGAAGTTGGTGGGCGAAATCCGCGTCTCGCCCATCTGGAAGCCTTCGGAAAAGCGTGTCCAAAGCTCGGTTATGTCAGCGGCGCGCGCGCCCCAGATCAGAGCAAAGACCGGCAGTGCTGCGAGGGTGATCGCAAAGCCGGCAAGGACGGGAACAAGGGCATCGCGGCCCTTGTCATCGCTTTTGATGATCAGCGCCCAGACGTCGCCGAACATGCGCTGCAGGATGAACAGCAGCGTGATCAGCCCAAGCGACAGGATCGCGGGGTAGATCAGCGCGGACGCCGCCTGCACATAGCCGAACGCCGCCAGCACCGGCCCGGCGATGCCGATGACGCTAAGGCCGCGCGCCAGCAGCAGCAGCAGCCGCAGGGCATAGCTGCGGTCCGCCTGTTCGCGCGCCCGCCGCAGCACACGGCCAACGCGCAACAGGATCAGCCCGCCGGTCAACAGGATCGGGAACGACATGACCGAGGTCGTGGCATCGGAATAGGCCTGCGCATCCATCGCAGCCGACCGCAAACCTTCGGCAGCGACGACCAAGCCCATCAGCACGGCGAGGAACCGCCCTTCAGCCCGCCGTTCGGGTGGAAGCGGCAGGACGGCATCGCCGCTTTGGGTCAGAGGAAAGGCCCGTGCGCCAAGCCAGGCTGCGGCGAAGACAACAAAGCCGACTGCGGGCAGGGCCGAGGTGATGGACATCCCGATCTCGCCCGGCATGCCGCTGGCCACCAGGGCCGCGGCCAGCGCCACCATGCCAAGGGTCGGCAGGATCACCCCCCCGGTCGAGGCGAGGAGGGACCACAGGCTGCGCCCCCGGGCCGACGCGCCGGTCAGAAGCCGGTCGCAAAAGACCTCGATCCAGCGGCGGACATAGACGACCAGCGCCAGTGCCACGACGAGAAGGACAAGGATCAGGGGCATGTTGTCGAAGAGTTCGGCGCGCTTTTCGGGGTCTTCCCAGGCGGTTGCGGCCTCATCCCACAGGCGCAACAGGGTGTCGGACAGGCCGATCGCCGCTTCGGGCCAGTTGCCGGGGTTCAGGGGCGAGGGCCAGAGCTGCAGGAGTTCATCCGCCTGACGGTCGCGCAGGTTGCGGTCAATCTCGGCGATCAGGCCATTGGCGCGGCGGTAGGCTTCTTCGGCGGCGATGCCGGGGGCCTGCAGGCGAACCAGCTGGCCGGCAAGTTCCTGCCGCCGTTTCGAGATTTCCTCAGCCTCGGTCTCGCCTTCCGCAGGGGTGGGGCCCAGCGCGTCAAGCTGCTGGCGCAGGGTGATGATCCGGGCCGAGTTTGCGCTTTGCGCGTCAAGCAGGGCTGCCCGCCACTTGGCAAGCTGGCTGCGGATTTCGTCCAGCCGGTCAGTCGAGGTGTTGCGATTGGCCAGTTCGGCTTCGGCCCGCTCGGCCATCGTCTCCCATTCGGCATAGTTCAGGGAGCCGTCCGTGGGCGCGGTTTCGACCCCGGTGATCGGAACGGCGCCGGTCTGGTCTTGCGCGGGTGCAGGCGCTGCAAGGAGCGCAAGCGCAAGCGTTAGCCACCTGAGCACGGGCCACCTGAGCGCCGGCCATCCGGTCAACCGCGTCATGCGTCTTCGAACACCGCCGGGATCGGGCGGGCGGGACGGTCCAGCCAATCGGGCACCGGCAACCCCTTTTCGCGCAGGAAGGTGGGGTTGTAGACCTTGGACTGATAGCGGCTGCCGTAGTCGCACAGGATGGTGACGATGGTCTTGCCCGGCCCCATGTCGCGCGCCATGCGGATCGCCCCGGCGATGTTGATGCCGGTTGATCCGCCCATGCAGAGGCCTTCGTCCTGCAGAAGGTCGAAGACGATGGGCAGCGCCTCGGCATCGGGGATGCGGTAGCTGAAATCGGGGGTGAAGCCTTCAAGGTTGGCGGTGATGCGCCCCTGCCCGATGCCTTCGGTGATCGAGGAGCCGGGGCTTTCCAGCTTGCCCGTGGTATAGAACGCATGGAGCGCCGCGCCTTCGGGGTCGGCAAGGCCGATCTTCACGCCCTTGGGCTGGAGGGCCATGCCGACGCCTGCCAGCGTCCCGCCCGAGCCCACGGCGCAGATGAAGCCATCCACCTTGCCGCCGGTCTGGTCCCAGATTTCCGGGCCCGTCATCTCGATATGAGCCTGGCGGTTGGCGACGTTGTCGAACTGGTTGGCCCAGATCGCGCCGTTCGGTTCAGACTTCGCCAAAGCCTCGGCCAGGCGGCCCGAATAGCGGACATAGTTGTTCGGGTTGCGGTAGGGGGCTGCCGGGACCTGCACGAGTTCGGCACCCGCCAGACGCAGCATGTCCTTCTTTTCCTGACTTTGGGTTTCCGGGATCACGATCACCGTGCGGAAGCCCATCGAGGCACCGACCAGTGCCAGACCGATCCCGGTGTTGCCCGCCGTGCCTTCGACAATCGTGCCGCCCGGCTTCAAGTGACCTTTGGCGATGGCGTCCTTGATGATGTAAAGCGCCGCCCGGTCCTTGACCGACTGGCCGGGGTTCATGAATTCGGCTTTGCCCAGGATCGTGCAGCCGGTCAGCTCTGACGCCTTGTGCAGCTTCAGAAGCGGCGTGTTGCCGATGGTGTCGGCCAGATCCGAATGAATGCGCATGGGGATGGTCCTTGTTTCCGCCTTACAGGTGTAGGGGGACCGTGGCTGAAACTCAAGGGAGGGGGACAGGGTTGGCGGGCAGGTTCCTGACTGACCGTCCGATGATCTGCGGGCAGCGACGGGAATTTGTCACACGGGGGGGTCATGCCGGCGGATTTCGGCCAGCACGGCAGGCTGCGGTTCCGGCAGGTCCCCGGCAGCCACAGCCCGCAGGACCTGCCTGCGCGCCTCGACCGACAGGGCGTCGCGGCGCTTTTTGACAAAGTGCAAGCCGAAGGCGCGGGCGGCAAGGTAGGGATGGGTTTCCAGAAAGAAGGCTGTGGCAAGGCTGGAGTTCAGGAAGTGCAAAGCGGCCGGGCGAAACCCCGCCTTACCCGCCGTGGCTAAAATCGCATCCCGCTGTTTTTGGCGGTCAGGGTCGGTCAGGGCCGCATAATCCAGCGCCTTGCCAAGGTCTTCGTCCGGCAAGGTCTGGGCATATTGCGACAGCCCGGCGGCGGAGCGTTGCGATGGCGCGGCAAGCCCGGCGGCAACCATGGCCCGCGACAGCCCCTTTTCGCCCCGTTTCAAGACACTGTCCCGGCGCGACGACAGCAGATAGTCCGACCAGAAGCGGGCAAAGGCGGGATGATCCAGCGCACGGGGCCCGAACATCACCAGATAGGACTGGAAATGCGCGGCATGGGCCTTGCCAGGGCGTTCCATCCAGGCTGCGCCGATAAAGCCATCGGATGCCGGGTCCCCCTCAAGGTCCGTCAGAAGGCCATCCGCCTCGGCCCATGGAAACCAGATGCTGTCATTCAGCAGGAGCAACCTCTGCGGCTGCAGGTTCTGGTGCCGAAGCAGCAGGATGCCATCGCGGTAGGCGCCGAAATCATGGCCGATATTGTCGCGTTCGGCGATCTGCCAGACCTCGGCGGCCAACAAAGCCCGGTCCGGGCCAGCCAGCGGCGCGTTCGACACGACAAGCGGGGCGTAGCCGGAGGCCACAAGGTGCCGGCAAGTCGCCAGCACCGATGGCGCAAGGCCAGCCGGTTGCCAGACCACCAGCAGGGCGACCTTGGGCTGTGGGGACACCTGCCCCGCCGTCACCTGCAGCGTCTGGGGAAAGCGGCTGTCGTGCGCGCGCTGGTGGCGGCGTTCCTGCGGGAGCGACCACAGGTCAACCAGCCTTTGCCCGATCCTTGCAATCTCGCGGCGCAGCTTTGCGGCGGGCATGCCTGCTCTCCATGGAAGGTCGCGTCGAAGTCTGCTAGCGACTTTTGACACGCAATGCGAGGCAATCTTCCCATGCAGGCAAAGCCAAGCCCTTCCCCAGCGACCACCCTTCCGGGTGTGCGATGACGACCACCTGCATCTGCCTGAAATTCGGCACGCGCTACGGGCCGGAGTATGTGAACCGCCTTGCGGCGGCGCTGGTGCGGCATACCCCCGACGCCCGCGTGCTGTGCATGACCGATGACCGAACCGGCCTTCTGCCGTGGATCGAAGTGCTGGCCCTGCCGGTGGAGCCGTTCCATGACCGAATGTTCGCCCATATGGCGCGCATGGGCTGGAAAGCGCCGATGCAGAAGATCAGCCTGTTTCGCCCGGACCTGATCCCTGATCTAGACGGGGCGCTCATCGTCCTGGACATCGATATTGTCATCACCGGCGATGTCAGCCCGATGGCAAGGTTTGCACCCGGCAAGGTGGCGATGCGGAAAGAATGGCACTCTACCCCCACGCGCCCGTCGCTTGGGCATGGGTCGGTCGAGAAGATCGAACCGCAGACCCATGCCTGGCTGTACGAGGACATGGCGCGCGACCCCGAGGCCGCGCTGACCTTTGGCCACGGGTCCGAACAAAGCTACACCTCGCTGCTGGCCGACAAGCACGGGGCGCTGGCGCATTTCCCGGACGAGTGGATCGTCAGCTTCAAGCGGGATTGCCGCCCGCCCCGGCCGTTGAACCTGCTGGTGCAGCCCAGATTGCCGGAAGCGGCCAAGGTCGTCTGCTTCCACGGCCGCCCGAAGATCGAGGAGGCCATCGCCGGCTATCGGGCGGGTCCGTTGCACAGCACCCGGCCCTGCGACTGGCTGCGCAAGGCATGGATGGGGGATTTGGCATGACCGACATTCTGGAGGGGCTGCCCGTCTGGCTGATCAACCTGCCCCGGGCCACGGCGCGGCGCGAGCGGATGGAGACGCGGCTGGCCGACCTTGGCCTGCCCTATACGCTGTTTCCCGGCGTTGATGGCAGGGCCGAGGAGGCTCGGCTTTTGGCCAATACCGACGTGGCGGCGTTTGAACGCAACATGGGCCGCAAGATCCTGATCGGCGGCATCGGGTGCTATCATTCGCATCTGGCCGTGTGGGAGACGTTTCTGGCGACCGGCAAGCCCGTGGCCTTGATCCTTGAGGATGACGTGGTGTTCCACGACGACTTTCTGGAGGCGGTGCGGCTGGGGCTTCGGGCCGGCGCGCATTGGGATTTCCTGAAACTCAACTGCATCCGGGCCAAGCTGCCGGTCTGTCAGGGGCGGGTCGGGCCCTACCGGCTGAACGCCTATGTCGGGCCTGCCACGGGGACCGGCGCCTATCTGATCACGCGGGAGACGGCGGCCAAGCTGCTGCCGGCCATGCGGCGGGTCACGCGGGCGACGGACCACGAGATCAACCGCTTCTTCGTCCATGACTTCCGCCTGCGCGGGCTGGAGCCGTTTCCCAGCCACCTTGAGGATGGCGAAAGCCTGATCACCGGCGTGGGCTTTGCCGATGTGCGCAACCACCGCGGACTTGCCCGCCTGCCCTATTACCGGCTGAAGGCGGCGAACTACTTGCGGCGGCTGGCCTGGCTGGCCAGAAGGGGCGAACTTTGGCCAAGCAATCAGAACTTGGACCACCTTGAATAGGAAAATGATCTTGCTGGATGAACTGACCTGGAAAGAGACATTTCAACTGCTTGGCAGCAATCTTGCGGCACGGCTTGGCCTGAACAACCGTCAGGTGGTGAAGCTGGTGCGCAGTGGTCCGGTGGTGATCGCCAGATTGGCGGACCGGGATGTCGCGGTGCCATCGGAAAGACGCTGGCGGCACTATCGGCGGGGATGGGCGGCACGGCTTGACCGTCTGGCGCGACAGCAATTCGGCGTGGGCGAAGTTGTCTTCGTCAAGCCGGGGCAGACCGTTTTCGACATTGGGGCCAATGTCGGGGAATTCTCGACCGCCATGGCAGACCTTGGTGCGCGCGTCTATGCGATCGAGGGCGATCCGACCGTCATGAAATGTCTTGAGCACAACATGGCGAAAACGGCCGGGGTTCACCTCAGCCAGACCGTCATCTGGAAAACGTCCGGCGAGGTCACCTTCTACAGCGTCCCGAAAGATGCGGACAGTTCCACGATCGCGCCGCTGGCGACAGAAGGCTTTGAGGCGATGACCTTGCCTGCCCTGAGCCTTGACGATCTGGCACGATCGCTGGGGATCGAAAGCATCGACCTGATCAAATGCGATGCCGAAGGTGCTGAGCCTGAAGTGATCGAAGGTGGCCAGCAGATTCTGCGCCACACACGACAGGTCGCCTTTGACACCGGCGCCGAGCGGCAGGGGCAAGAGACGTCCGATACCTGCGAAACGATGCTGAAGGACCTTGGCTTCCGGGTCTTTCATCAGACCCGGCGTGGGCGAAAGATCACCTTCGGCATTCGCGACTAAGGCAGCGCTGACTACTCCAGATCAGCCCATTTCAACTGGGTGTTCCGGGTCACGGCGCGGGTCAGGCGTTTGCCAAGGAGCTTGTCGAAATCATAGGCCGGGATTTCCCCGCTGCCGGGGCGGCGGGCCCAGATGTCTTGTTCGCGGATCAGGTGGCCTGCCGGAAGATCGGCATCCGCCACGACTGACCCCCGGGCGAAGCGGTAGACGTCTTCTTCGGGCGCGGAGCGTTGCTTGGGGTTGTTGGCGGCGATCCAGATCTCTTTCGAGCGGTCGATCAGGAACCGCAGTTCGGCCGGGTCCATCGAGTTGATGATGTCCGGCCCCTTGCGATAGCGGCTGTCGGTGTAATGCCGCTCCAGAATGGTGGCCCCCAGCGCCACGGAGGCAAGGGCCATCTCCGGGCCGATGGAATGGTCAGAAAACCCGACGACCGCCTTGGGAAACGCCTGTTTCAGTTCGGTCACGCCCCGCAGCGACACGATTTCCGCGGGGCTGGGGTACAGGTTGGTGCATTCCAGCAGGGCATAGTCGATGCCTGCCGCGTCCAGAATGGCGACCGAGGCGCGGAGCGTTTCAATCGTCTGCATGCCGGTCGACAGGATCACCGGCTTGCCCTTGCGCGCGATGTGGCGGATCAGCGGCAGGTTGTCCGCCTCGCCCGAGCCGATCTTGTAGGCAGGCACGTCCAGCGTTTCCAGAAAATCGGCGGCGGCGCGGCTGAACGGGGTGGAGATCCAGATCATCCCGAGGGATTCGGTATAGCGCTTCAGTTCCGCCTCATCGGTCAGCGACAGGGCGCAGCGTTCCATCACATGCCAGATCGACACATCGGCATTGGGCGGGAAGATCGACTTTGCCTCTTCCGTCATCTCGTCTTCGATGATGTGGGTCTGGTGCTTGATCATCTCGCACCCGGCACCTGCGGCAAGGCGCACCATTTCCTTGGCGACGGCCAGATCGCCGCCATGGTTGATGCCGATTTCGGCGATGACCAGCGGCGGGTGATCGGGGCCGATCTCGCGGTGGGCAATCTTCATGGCGGGCTCTCCTTCAGGCTGGCCCCGTGCTGCATGACCGCCTTGCGCCTGTCAAGTCAGTGGCCGGGCGGCGTTGGCGCAAGATGGCCAGCCGGTCCGTGATCTCGGGTCTGAGGGGGCCTTCGCGGGGGGCATCGACAAGGGTGGTCAGCAGGGCCGGGTCCGGTGGCGGACGACCGCCGCCCTGCCAGCCCAGCCCGGCCAGCACGGCAGCGGCGGCAGGGGGCAGGTGGTCGGGCAGCGGCTGGCCAGACAGAACGCCCCAGATCAGCGTCCAGAGCCTGCCGACCGACCAAGGATTGTAGCCGCCGCCGCCCAGCACAAGGAACCGGGGCGACAGCGGCCAAAGGGCACGGATCGCCTCGACATAGGCGCGGTTGGACAGGGCAAGGCGCGACAGCGGGTCTTCGGTCAGGCTGTCGGCACCGCATTGCACCACGATGGCATCAGGGGCGAATTCGGCGGTACGGGGCAGGATCAGCCCCTCCAGCACGGCGCGGGCTTCGGTGTCGTTATAGCCTTTCGGGACGGGCAGGTTGAAGGCGCTGCCACCGGCGCGGTCGGCCAGCGCGCCGGTGAAGGGCCAGCGCCCTTCCTCATGCACCGAGATCATCCGCACGCCGGGATCGCCCGCGAAGGCATGTTCGACCCCGTCGCAGTGATGGGCGTCAAGGTCGATGTAGACAATCCGGGCAAGCCCGGCGCGCTGCAGCACCTTGATGCCAAGCACCACGTCGTTGAGGTAGCAAAACCCGTTGGCCCGCCCGGGAAGCCCGTGGTGGGTGCCGCCACCCGGCACATGGATCGTGCCGGGGGTGGCGGCCAAAAGCTCGGCCGCCAGCATCACCCCCCCGGCCCCGGTGGCGGGACGGCGAAAGACCTGCGGGAACACCGGGTTGGACAGGGTGCCAAGGTGAAACCGGCTGCGCATTTCGGGCGTGGCTTCGCCCAACCCCTCGGCCGTTTGCAGGGCGGCGATGTAGTCGGCGTCGTGCCAAAGTGCCAACGCGGCGGGCTTGGCGCGGGGGCTGGTGCGAAAGCGGTCCGGCGGCAGCCAGCCAAGCGCGCGGCCAAGGTCCATGACGGTTGACACGCGGGGCACCCGCAACGGGTGGGTCGGGCCATAGGACGACCCGCGGTAGATTTCGGAGCCGATGAAAAGCGGCGCCCCGACCGCGCTGTCGGGCGCAGGCGGGGGCGTGGGGATCACTGCAACAAGACCTCGATCCGGCCGGCGATCCGGTTGCTTTCCGGCTCTACCCCCGACCCGAAGGTGGCGTCGATGCTGCCATCGGGCGCAAGGAGGACCTTGTTGAAGTTCCAGCGCGGCGCGAAGCCGGTCTGGTCGCGCACCCAGGCGTAGAAGGGATGCGCATTGCTGCCGCGCACCGGGGTGATTTCGGTCATCGGCAGCGTCAGGTCAAAGGTGGTGGCGCAGTATTCCTTTACCGCCGCCTCATCTTCGAGTTCCTGGTTGAAATCATCCGACGGGACTGCCAGCACCAGAACGCCCTCGGGCCCGAACCGGTCATGCAGGGCCTGCAGCCCGTCAAACTGGCCGGCGTAGCCGCACAGCGAGGCGGTGTTGACCACAAGCACCGGTTTGCCGGCGTAATCGGCGAGGTCAATCTCTCCCCCGTCGATCGAGGCGAAACGGAAGCTTTCGGCCGCTTCTGCCGACAGACCCGTCAGCCCCATCAGACAACCGACCATGAGTGCCCGCATTTGCCCATCCTTTTCGCTTCGCATCGCACGATAAGGTAATCCGCCATGTTTTTCCGTCAAATTTCCATGAGATCGCTGTAAATTAGGGCCAATCCATGCCATATTGTGAATGAGGCAGCAGATCAGGGGCCAGACCCGGAACCGGGCGGGCAGATTGGGCAAGACATGGGTTCGCAGGACAAGATCGCGGCACAAGCCGCCGGGTCGCCGGGTGCAAGGATGCAATACGGTGCCCTGTGCTGGCGCGCAGGCCATGACAGCGTGGAGATCCTGCTGATCACCAGCCGGGACACCGGGCGCTGGATCATCCCCAAGGGCTGGCCGATGGTCGGCCTTTCCCCGGAAGCCGCAGCCGCCCAGGAAGCCTGGGAGGAAGCGGGGGTTGAAGGGGCGATCAATCCGGTCTGCCTTGGCCGCTACGGGTATCAGAAATGCCTTTCGGTTTCGGCTCAGGTGCCCTGTGCGGTGGCAGTCTACGGGCTGCAGGTGGTGCGTCTGGCGGACAAGTTCCCCGAGATGAAGGAACGCACCCGCCAATGGTTTCGGCAGGACATCGCGGCGACGATGGTGAATGAACCTGACCTTGCCGGCCTGATTGCCAGCTTCGTGCCGCCAAGACAGGGTCGACCCGCCCCGATCGCGGGCGATGCGGCCGAGGACGCGCGGCGCGGCGGGCGCTGATCGGGCGGGACTTGGCCGCCGTTGAGCTTGCCATTGAACTTGACGACCGAAACCTTAGGTGTTTCGGTCGGGACTTCCTACGGGACACGCAGATGATCCGCTACACCCTGAAATGCAAGGCGGGACACCGCTTTGACAGCTGGTTCCAGAACACCGGCGCTTTCGCTGCGCTGGAGGCGGGCAATCAGCTGGCCTGCCCGGTTTGCGGCGCGAATGAGGTCGAGAAGGACCTGATGGCACCCACGGTCCGGCCCGCACGCAAGGCCGTGGCGGGGCCAGTCGAAAAGGCGGCGGATGCCTCTGTCGCGGAGACCGGGCCGGGTGCGCCAAACCTGCGTGATCCGGGCACCGATCTGGAAGCGGCCATCGCGGCCTTGCGCAAACAGATTGCCGAGAATTCGGAATATGTCGGCATGAACTTTACCGCCGAAGCGCGGCGCATCCATGAGGGTGACGCCCCCGAGCGGGCAATCTACGGCGAAGCCCGGCCCGAAGACGCCCGGCAGATGATCGAGGATGGCTTGCCCGTCGCCCCCCTGCCCTTTGTGCCGACCCGGAAGGTCAACTGACCGGCAGGTGATTGGCCCTAGTAGATGTAGCGGATCTGTTCGGTCCAGAACCGTTCCATCCGGCGCAGCGAGGTGTTGATGTCATCCATCCCGGAGGCGTCGATCAGGCCGCGCCGGTCCATCGCTTCGGCATGGCGGGCAAACAGGTCGGACAGCATGCGCCGCACATGCCGACCCTTTTCGGTCAGCCGCACCCGCACCGACCGGCGGTCGATTTCCGACCGCTGGTGGTGCATGTAGCCAAGTTCCACCAGCTTTTTCAGGTTATAGCTGACGTTTGACCCCTGATAGTAGCCGCGCGATTTCAGTTCGCCCGCCGTCACCTCATTCTCGCCGACATTGAACAGCAGCAAGGCCTGCACCGAGTTGATCTCAAGAATCCCGAGCCGTTCGAATTCATCCTTGATCACGTCCAGAAGCAGCCGGTGCAACCGTTCCACAAGGGCAAGGTTTTCCAGATAGCAGGACAGGAATGCCTGCAGCGAGCCATCCAGCAGCGGGGTCTGTTGCGTCACGCCAATTCTCCACCGTTACAGTCCGGACAGAATCAGCACAAAGCACAAACATTCCGTAAACTTGGTCTCGAATCCTTTCAGGCCGGCGACTGCAGACGGCTGCGGGCATGGGCGGCGATCCGGTCGAGCAGCGCCGCGATCGGCGCGGGCGCGCTGGACTGGCCCAAGATCCATGCCATCAGGTCCTGATCGTTTTCCTCCAGCAAGATGTCATAGCTGGCAAGCTCGTCATCGTTCAGAGAGGTCAGATGCGTGTCGGCCCAAGGGCCGAGGACAAGGTCCATCTCCTTGGTGCCCCGCCGCCACGACCGCATCCGCATCCGTTTCAATCTGGCTTCCGTGGTTTCGGTCATGCGGACAGCGCCTCATCAGCGAGTTCATCGGCCGGATTGTCAGCCTGCAACAGAAGGTTAAGCCGATCCTCGGCCTGTTCAAGGTCTGATACCAGCTTGCGCAGATCGGTCTTGATGCGCGTGATGTCAGCCAGCACCAGCCGCGCGGGCAAGGTCAGGCCCGGGGTTGTGCCCGGTTCGTCAAGATCATCGCCAATCCCGGTCAACAGCCAGCGAAGCGACACGTTCAGCATCCCCGCCAGCATCTGCAGACGGTTGCCGCGGGGTTCGGCCAGATCCTCTTCCCAGGCCGCAAGGGTCTTGTCGCGCACGCCCAGCTTGGTGGCCAGTTCAGCCTGACCAAGGCCCGCTGCCTCGCGGGCTGCAAGCAGCCGGTCGCCGAATGTTGCCACGTCATCGGCAAACCATGTCGCCGCTTCACGAATTTCCGCCATCTCGCCTCTCCTTCTTTCGATATCGCTTGTGTCGGTGGGGCGGCAACCCTAAGACCTGCAGCCGAAAATCGCAAACAGTCCGCCGGAGAATGCGCAAATGGCCTTCCTGTCCGATACGCTGGGGCGCGTCAAACCCTCGCCCACCATTGCCGTTACGACCAAGGCCGCGCAGTTGAAAGCCGAAGGGCGCGACGTGATCGGCCTTGGCGCGGGCGAGCCGGATTTCGACACGCCAGCCAACATCCGCGAGGCTGGAAAGCGGGCGATTGACGCTGGCAAGACGCGCTACACCGCCGTGGATGGCGTGCCGGAGCTGAAGGCGGCGATCTGCGCCAAGTTCCTGCGGGAAAACGGCCTGACCTACACGCCAGCGCAAGTGTCGGTCGGGACGGGCGGCAAGCAGATTCTGTACAACGCCCTGATGGCAACCTGCAATCCGGGGGATGAGGTGATCATCCCCGCACCCTATTGGGTGTCCTATCCCGACATGGTGCTTCTGGCCGGGGGCACCCCGGTTCCGGTGATCTGCGGGATCGAGACCGAATTCAAGCTGACGCCAGACCAGCTTGAAGCGGCGATCACCCCGAAGACCAAATGGTTCATCTTCAACAGCCCGTCGAACCCAACGGGCGCGGGCTATACCCGGGCCGAGTTGAAGGCCCTGACCGACGTGCTGATGCGCCACCCGCATGTCTGGGTGATGTCGGACGACATGTATGAACACCTTGTCTTCGATGATTTCGAATTCTGCACCCCGGCCGAGGTGGAGCCCGGCCTTTACGACCGTACGCTGACCTGCAATGGCGTGTCCAAGGCCTATGCGATGACGGGCTGGCGGATTGGGTATGCCGCGGGTCCGGTGGCCTTGATCAAGGCGATGGGGACGATCCAGTCGCAGTCGACGTCGAACCCCTGTTCGATCAGCCAATACGCAGCGCTTGAGGCTTTGTCGGGCCCGCAAGAGTTTCTGGCCGACTGGCGCCGCGTATTCCAGGGACGGCGTGACCTTGTGGTGTCGATGCTGAACCAGGCCAAGGGCATCCGCTGTCCCAAGCCGGAAGGCGCGTTCTACGTCTATCCCGACATCTCCGGCTGCATCGGCAAGGCAACGCCTGCCGGCACCGTCATCACCAATGACGAGGTCTTTGCCACCGCCCTGCTGGAGGAAACCGGCGTGGCCGTGGTGTTTGGCGCGGCCTTCGGCGTGTCGCCGAACTTTCGCATCAGCTATGCCACCAGTGACGCGGTGCTGCGCGAGGCCTGTACCCGGATCCAGCGCTTCTGCGCGGCGCTGGTCTGAAGCAACAAGGATCAGGTAGCGGAACCCGTGTTGCGGGTTGACGCCCGCCGCACTCTCCTTAAGGAATGAGAGGGCGCGGGTTCGGGACGGTGGGCGGCTCAGGCGTCGGGCGCAAAGTGACAGACGACAGGCAGGGGCCATGGCAGCTGATCTTCCCCACTACTACTTCCGGGTGCGCGAAAACGGTGCTGTGGTCTTCCGCATCAGCACCGAAAACCGCCAGCGCCGGATCGAGATGGATGAGATCGCCACCGTCAACGTCAAGAACGGCAACATCAAGCCGCATGGCGAGACTGAACTGTCCAAGGCCGATCTTGCGGCCATTCGTGAATGGCTGACCGGGCGGCAGGCCTTGCTTGCCTTGCGTGAGGTGGATGACATCCTGCGCACGGTTGACCACCTGAACCTGACGACCCAATGGGCGCAGTCGCGGGCCAGCGGCGACCAGCTTGACGCGGTGACCGATGCGCTTTTGCTGGCCATGCATGATCTGCGCAGCGTTCTGGTGCGCAAGAAGGCCGACCGGCTGGAAAAGCCGGAAAGCTGATCAGCAGGGCGGGATGGTCAGGCCTTCGGGCGGCATCGGACCAAGATCATCGACTTGCCCGTCCCGGACGCCAAGCATGCGCGTCCAGTCCATCGACGCCAACACCAGCTCCGGCCCCTGCCCGCAGTCGCGCAGGCCGCCCGAGATGACATCCTGCCCGATCCGGTGATTGGTCAGCCCCGGCAGCCGCTGCGTTTCCACCAGCCGGTCGCCCTCCAGCCGGACGAAGACAAGATCGCCCAGAAGATGCGGGCGGTCGACATAGGCCACTTCGACCCGACCGTCGCCATCGAAATCGGCGATCCCGGCGGGGGCGAGCCAGCGGTTCGGCTGCCCGATGAAATCAGTCGCGGCGATCTTTCCACCGGCCCCGTAGATTGCCAGCGAAGCCCCAAGGGCCAGGTCGGTTTCCACGACGACAACCTCATCGCGACCGTCACTGTCCAGATCTGCCAGCCGTGTCGTCACATCCTCGAACACGCGGTTGGGTGGCAGGGTGATCGTGACATCGGTCAGATGCAGCCCGGCGCAGCCAAGGCAGGTGTTGACGGTCAGGGTCAGCCCGCCCCATTCCAGCGCATCGCCCAGCACGGCATGGGCATAGCGGTCAGTCGGCTGGGCGAGATCGGCCCGGATCACCTCGGCCTGCGCGAGGGGGACTGTTTCGGCCTGCGCCGCCCCGGCCATCAAGACCAAGGCAAGCGCCCGGCGCATCAGATCTGCTTTTCGGGCATCTGGACGCGCAGACCATCCAGCGCGTCGGACACTTTCAACTGGCAAGTCAGGCGCGAGCGGACAGGATCGGGCTTCCAGGCGAAATCGAGCATGTCTTCTTCCATGCTGTCCTTCTTCGGCAGCTTTTCGACCCAGGCGGGATCGACATAGACATGGCAGGTCGAGCAGGCGCAGGCACCGCCGCAGTCAGCCTCGATGCCGGGAATGCCGTTGTCGCGCGCGCCTTCCATGACGGTCAGGCCATTGGCCACGTCAACCACATGTTCCTTGCCGCCATGTTCTACGTAAGTGATCTTCGCCATCGTGGTCTCCCGCCATCCGTGTTGCCAAGGACATAGGACAATTGCCCCAGCTTTGCCAGAGGGAGGCGGGCCTGTGACAAGGCTTGCCTCACACGGCAGATGTTCTAGTATTGTTCTCATGTCGCCCGACCCATCCCATGCCGCCCGCACTACGCCCGTCGCCCGCCTGGCCGATTGGCCGCGCCCGCCACGCGCCCTGCCCGCGGCGCGGCTGGTGGAACCGCCGGCCGGGGCGCGGGTCACGGTGGCAGGGCTGGTTCTGGTGCGCCAGCGTCCCGGCACCGCCAAGGGCGTGATCTTCGTGACGCTTGAGGATGAGACCGGCACCTGCAACGTGGTGGTCTGGGCCAAGATCTATGAACGCTTTCGCCGCGCGGTCATTTCGGGCCGGTTGCTGCGGGTGACCGGCAAACTGCAGCGCGAGGCGGGGGTGGTGCATGTCGTGGCCGACGTGATCGAGGACCTGTCGCCCTTGCTGGACCGGTTGCTTGACCCCGGCTTTCGCCACGATGGCACCCGGGCGGGGGACCAGCCCTAAAGCATCGGCCACGATTTCTTTGAAGAAATCGGACCGGAGCCTTCGAAGGCTCCGCTGCGGAATTTTCGAAAATTCCGCTTTCACCCTGGCCGCTGCATGAAAAATGGCGGCAGGAAACCCTGCCGCCATGCTGTCCTTTGGATCGGCGCGTCAGTTGATCGACAGCGCCACAAAGCGGGGATCGCCGCCACGGCGGACCAGAAGCAGGATCGACTGACGCCCTTCTGCCTTGGCCTGGGCGATCATGTCTTCCAGATCCTGCAGCCGCACGACCTTCTGCTGGCCAGCCTCGGTGATCAGATCACCTTCGCGCAGGCCCTTGGTAAAGGCTTCCGATGCGGCGTCGACGTTCAGGATCATCAGACCCTCGGTCGATGCATCAAGGCCCAGCCGATCGCGCATGTCAGCGTCGAGGGGGGCGAGGGTCAGACCCAAAGTCTCCATCTCGCGGGGGGCTTCGGGGGCGGGGGTCGAGGCTGGAAGCGTGGAAGCCTCGGCCTCTTCGCGCCGGCCAAGGGTGACGGCCAGCGTCTCGGTGCGGCCATCGCGCTGGACGATCACCGGCACGGCTTCGCCGATCGGGGCATCGGCCACACGGCGGGTCAGGTCGCCGGCATCGCCGACAGGCTGACCGTCAAACCGGGTGATGACATCGCCTGAGGCGATTCCCGCATCCCGCGCCGGGCCTTCCGGCACTTCCGTCACAAGGGCACCCGCCGCCTCGGCCAGACCCATCGCTTCGGCCACGTCGGGGGTTACGTCCTGAATGCGCACGCCCAGCCAACCGCGCCGGGTTTCGCCGAACTGCTTGAGCTGGTCCACGACCTTGGTCACCACGTTGGAGGCCATCGAGAACCCGATGCCGATCGACCCGCCGGTGGGCGACAGGATCGCCGTGTTCACGCCGATCACCTGACCATCCATGTTGAACAAGGGCCCGCCCGAGTTGCCGCGGTTGATTGCGGCGTCGGTCTGCAGGTAATCATCATAGCTGCCGGAAAGTTCACGCCCGCGGGCCGAGACGATCCCGGCGCTGACCGAAAAGCCTTGGCCGAGCGGGTTGCCCATGGCCATGACCCAGTCGCCCACGCGCATCAGGTCAGAGTTGCCGAAGGTCACGAAGGGCAGCGGTTCGCCCGCCTCGACCTTCAGGACGGCAATGTCGGTTTTCGGGTCGGTGCCGATCAGCTTTGCCGGCAGTTTCTTGCCCGAGAAGAATTCGATGGTGATCTCGTCAGCACCTTCGATGACGTGGTTGTTGGTGACGATGAACCCGTCTTCCGAGATGACGAAGCCGGAACCCAGCGCCTCGGACCGCTGCGGGCCATTGCCGCCACGGTTGTTGAAGTCATCGAAGAAATCCTCGAACGGGCTGCCTTCCGGCACCATCGGCATTCCGTCAGCGGGGCCGGCGATCAATGCGGATGTCGTGATGTTCACGACCGAGGGGCTGATCTGATCGGCAAGATCAGCAAAGCTTTCAGGGGCCCCGAAGGCCTGCGTTTCGGTTGCAGGGGCGAGGGCAAGACCGAAGCCCAGCACCAGCGCCAGAAGTGGGCTGGAACGGAGCGCGGTACGAATCGAAGGGGTAAGGTCGGGCACGATGCGAACTCCTGTTCAACGGACCGTCACGGGTTGGCCGGGGATCGTCTCCGGCAGGCCATGACTGGATATGGCGAACAGTTAGTGATGCGCGCGGACAATGCAAACCCCGACATGCGCCCTCAAGGGGAAGTGAAGGCATTTGTCATGCCGTGCGCGACAACCAGACCAGCAAGACCCCGATCGCCAGTGCCGCAAGGCCGATGGCCCGACGCTGGTCCTGGCTTAACGCGGCAAGCGCGCGCAACGCGTCCTCCATGCGCCGAGGGGCCAGCGCAAGCGCCAGCCCCTCGACCACAAGAACCAATCCGATTGCCAGCGCCACCAGGCTCATGGCGCGACTGGCGCGGTTTCCACGGGCCGGTCCACTGGCGCGATTTCCGACCGCAGGTAGTTGAAGAACTCGCTGTCGGGCTGCATCACGATGCTGGAGTTTTCGCCCCGCAGCGAGGCTTCGTAGGCGGTCAGCGACCGGATGAACGAGAAGAACTCGGGGTCACGGCCGAAAGCGCCGGCAAGGATGCCGTTGCGTTCTGCGTCAGCCTCACCCCGGATCACTTCGGCCTGGCGCCGGGCGTCCGACGTCAGTTCCACCACCGTCCGGTCTGCCGTTGCCCGCACCCTTTGCGCGGCTTCACCACCGCGCGCGATCTCGTCCGCGGCTTCGCGCTGACGTTCGGCGCGCATCCGGTTGAAGGTCGCATCAAGGTTCTGCTCGGGCAGATCGGTGCGGGTCAGGCGGACGTCCACAACCTCGATCCCCAGGTTCGCGGCTTGCCGGCGGGCGATGTCGCGGATCTGGTTCATCAACGCTGTCCGGTCTTCCGAAAGCACCCGGTTCGACGGGACCGAACCCAGCACTTCCTGAATGGCCGGGTTCACGATGCTTTCCAGACGCCGCAGCGCCTGCGCTTCGGCCCCGGTGCCCACCGCTTCGCGGAAGCGGATCAGATCGGTGATCCGCCAGCGGGCGAAGGCATCGACCACCAGACGGCGGTCATCCAGCATGGTGACTTCGATCGGCGTCGTCGGCAGACCAAGGATGCGGTCTTCGTAATACACCACTTCCTGGATCAGCGGCAGCTTGAAGCCAAGGCCGGGTTCTTCCTTGACCTGAGTCACCTGACCAAATTGCAGCACCAGCGCCTTCTTGCGTTCATCGACGATGAAGACCGAAGACAACAGCACACCCAGCACCAGCACGACGGCTGGAATCACATACATCGCACGCATCAGTTGGTCCCTCCCGTCGTGGTTCCGGCAGCGGGGGCTGCCGCGGCACGGCCAAGTTCATTGAGTGGCAGGAAGGGAACGACGCCCTGACCCGCCTCACCGCCGGACACGCCGTCAAGGATGACCTTGTTCATGCCGCTGAAGACGCGTTCCATCGTCTCCAGATACAGTCTGCGTCGGGTCACTTCGGGGGCCTTGATATATTCGTCATAGACGCTGATGAAGCGTGCGGCTTCACCCTGGGCTGCGTTGACGGCCTGAGCGCGGTACGCCTCGGCCTCTTCCAGAAGCTGGGCGGCGGGCACCGCGCGCGCCAGCGGTCACCCGGTTGGCATAGGCGTCGGCTTCGCTTTCCAGCGTATCGCGCTGCTGCTGCGCGGCCTGCACTTCGCGGAAGGCGTCAAGCACCTCACGCGGGGGCTGGGCGCGCTGCAGGTTGACGCGGATCACGCTGATCCCGGCATTGTAGCTGTCCAGCGTCGCCTGCACCTGAGACTGCACGTCGGCGGCAATGACGCCCCGGTCGCGGTTCAGGATCGGCGACAGTTCCGAGCGGGCGACGATATCGCGCATCGCGCTTTCGCTGACGGCGCGGATCGTATCTTCCGGGTCGGCGAGGTTGAAGAGGTACTGTTCCGGATCGGCGATGTTCCAGACCACCTGGAAGCCGATATCGACGATGTTCTGGTCACGCGTCAGCATCAGCCCGCTTTCGCTGCCAGCCTCACCCGTGCCGATTTCCGTCGTCCTTTCGCCGGTCACCTGAACCTTCTCATAGGTCACGACGGGCCATGGCGCGAAGTTCAGGCCCGGATTCCCGATGCCGGAGCTTTCGCCCAGAAACAGTTCGACCGACCGTTCTTCCGGCCGCACGGTGTAGAAGGACATGAACGACCAGATCGCCACCAGCGCCAGCGCGCCAAGTGCCAACCCCTGCCGCGTGATCACCGGGCCACCCTGGCCACCGCTGCTGCCCGGGCCGCCACCGCCACCCATGCCGCCGCGACCGCGCCCGCCCATCAGCACGCGCAGCTGTTCCTGCCCGCGCTTCACCAGCTGGTCGATCTCGGGGATCTGGGGCCCGGTTTCGCCGCGCCGCCCGCCCCGACGATCATCATCATCGCCGTTGCCCTTGTTCCGGTCGTCACCGCCCGGGCCGCCACCGCCGCCCCACGGACCGCCACTTCCTGCCATTGATCAGAACCTCTCTATTCGCGTCTTGCTTTAGCTGGTCATCATGGGCCGGAAATCAAGCGGCCATCATGCCACAGTCACGTTTCTTCTCAGGCGCTTCTTGTCGGCTTTCGCATCGTTACCAGCTCTTCGGCCATGGTGGGATGCACCGCACAGGTGCGGTCGAAATCTTCCTTGGTCGCCCCCATCCGGATCGCTATGGCCGCCAGCTGGATCAGTTCGCCCGCTTCGGGCGCGACGATGTGGCACCCCAGCACCTTGCGGTTGGCCTGGCTGACGATCAGCTTCATCAACACCCGGTCCGGGCGCCCGGCAAAGGCCGTCTTCATCGGGCGGAAGGCGGTGGAGTAGACTTCAATCGGCTCTTGGTCGCGTGCCGCTTCCTCGGACAGCCCGACAGAGCCCATCTCGGGCTGGGTGAACACGGCCGAGGCGACAAGGTCGTGGTCAAAGGCTGTCGGCTTGCCCCCGAAGACCGTGTCGGCAAAGGCGTGCCCTTCACGGATTGCGACCGGGGTGAGGTTGATGCGGCCGGTCACATCCCCCACCGCGAAGATCGAGGGGACCGCCGTCTGGCTGAACCGGTCCACCACGATCTGCCCCTGACGGCCCAGCGCGACGCCCAAAGCCTCAAGCCCGAGGCCCTCGGTGTTGGGACGCCGCCCGGTGGCGTACAAGACCAGATCAAATTCGCTTTCCGTCCCGTCGGTGGCGACAGCGCGGATGCCGGACCCGGTCTTTTCCAGCCGCATCACATCGGTGCCGCAGTGAATGTCGATCCCGTCGGCGCGCATCGCATTTGCCACATGGCCGCGCGCTTCGTCGTCAAAGCCGCGCAAGATCTGCGCACCGCGGTAGAACTGGCACACCTTGACGCCCAGGCCGTTCAGAATGCAGGCAAATTCGCTGGCGATATAGCCGCCGCCAACCACCAGCGCGCGCTTGGGCAGGTGGTCAAGATGGAACATCTCGTTCGACGTTACGGCATGCTCTGCCCCCGGGATATCCGGCACGAAGACGCGCCCGCCCGTGGCGATCAGGATGTGCTTTGCCGTGTATTCCTGCCCGCTGGCCAGACGCACGCGGTGGGCGTCAACCACTGTGGCCCGCGCGTCATGGATGGTGACGCCGGCGTTGGTCAGCGTCGTGCGATAGGCGCCTTCCAAGCGGTCAAGCTCTGACTCAAGCCGGGTGCGGAAGGCGGTCCAGTCAAAGCTGGGGGCAGACACGTTCCAGCCGTAGGACCGGGCATCCTCGAACGCTGCGGGAAAACCGCTGGCAAAAACCATCAGCTTTTTCGGCACGCAGCCCCGGATGACACAAGTGCCACCCATGCGGCTTTCCTCGGCCAGCCCAACGGTTGCCCCGTATTCGCCCGCGGCGACACGCGCGGCACGCACACCGCCGGACCCGCCGCCGATGACGAAAAGATCGTAGTCGAAAGTCAAAGAGTCATTCTCCCAAGTCTGCGAAGATATTGGCGCTTTGCGCCAGATCGACCGAGCCATCCTCGACCCGGCCCGAGTTGATGTCGCGCACAGTCACGCGCCCGTCCCCGTTGCCGATCACCACGATATCGCAGATGTCGATGAAAAGCCCGTTCTCGACCACGCCGGGGATCTGGTTGAGCACCAGCGCCAGCTGGCGCGGGTTGCCGATGCGGCGCAGGTTCAGGTCGAGGATGAAGTTGCCTTCATCGGTCTTGAGCGGGCGGGATTCGTCCATCCGCAGCGCCACCTCGCGGTTCAGCACGTCAAGGCTGTAAAGCGTTTCCTCGATCAGGGCCATGGTGGTCCGCCAGCCAAAGGGGACCACTTCGACCGGCAACGGGAAGGCGCCCAGCTGCGCCACTTCCTTTGCCGCATCGGCGATCACGATCATCCGGTCCGACGCCGTGGCGACAATCTTTTCCTGCAAGAGCGCCGCCCCGCCGCCCTTTATCAGGTTCAGGTTCGGGTCAAACTCATCCGCGCCGTCGATCGTCAGGTCCAGCCATTTCACATCGTCCATGCCCACGATCGGCACACCCAATTCGCGCGCAAGGTCTGCCGTCCGGCTGGAAGTGGCGACGCCCGTGACCTTGAGCCCCTCGTTCCGGATGCGTTCGGCAAGGCACCGCACCATCCAGGCCGCAGTGGACCCGGTCCCCAGTCCCAGCTTCATCCCGTTTTCGACGAAATCCACCGATTTGCGGGCAGCGGCATACTTGGCCTTGTCGATGGGCGAAAGCTCGGCAGTCATGGCAGCACTCCCCTCTTTTTCCCCGGCATAACGCAAAGGTTACCCAAGGGCGAGAGGGTTCTCGCCACTCTGGCAGCCAGAAGCAAGGGCGAGTGTTGCCCCCGCGTCGGGCGCGGGCATCCAGGAAAACGGTCAGGTCACCTCATCCAGAAGCTTCACGGCCATGCGGAATTCGTCCGCCCGCAAGGCCCCGTCCTTGTCCGCGTCAAGGGTCATCAGTGCCCGCAAAATGGCCGCCTCAGCCTCGGTCAGGGCGCGCAGGGCAGCGGCCTGACCTTCCGCCCGGATTTCGGACGCAGACACCCGGTCGTCCCTGTCGCTGTCGGCGGCGGCGAACTGTCGTTCCAGCCGTCCACGCGAGGTGGCGCTGGCCGCGCGCAGGATGACGGCAAGCTCAGCCCTTTCGACGGCACCGTCATTGTTCAGGTCCATGGCCAGAAACCGGCGCATCGCCGATGCGCGGGCCGCGGCCCGTTCCAGCGCTACATGATCCTCGATCCCCGCAGGGGTCAGCCCGGACGGGCCGCCATAGCCGGCGATCACATCCTCGGCCATCGCCTGGAACCGGGCGGGGTCCTTGCGCATCGCCTCGGCCAGCGGGCCATCCGTGTCTGCGCGCGCGGACTGCATCATGACCATCAAAAGCAGGAACGCTGATACCACCAGCTTGACCATGACCCTCTCCTTGCCTGCGCCGGTCAAACTCTGCCCCAGGCAAGGTTTACAGCCAGTTAACGGCGGTTCTTGACGGGAGTGCGTCGTGCCGGGGCGGGCGACCGCGCGAATGACAGCGCGGGGGTCGCTTTTCGGCCTGCAGCAAGGCAAGACTTGCGCAAGGCTTCCGCGAAAGACACTGGCCCTGAGCTGGACCGAAAAGACGCTGGGCCCGATTGCCGAAGGTCAATGATGTATCTGCTGCACTATGCCCCGGACAATGCGTCGCTGATCGTCCGCCTTGTGCTTGACGGGGCGGGCATCCCCTATCGCACGGCCCTTGTGGACCGCGCCACCCGCCAGCAGGACGGGCCGGCCTACCGCAGGCTGAACCCGACCGGCCTGATCCCCACCTTGGAGACGCCTCTGGGCCCGATCTCGGAAACCGGGGCGATCCTGCTGTGGCTGTCGGATAGGCACCAGCTTGGCCCGGCCGCCATGGACCATGATCGACCGATCTTCCTGAAATGGCTGTTCTTCCTGTCAAATACCGCCCATGCCGACCTGCGGCAGATCTTCTACCCCCACCAATATTGCCCGACCGAGGCGCATCCGGCCCACCAGGAAATTCTGGCCGCACGGATGCGGGGCCACTTCGCCCTGCTTGACAGCGCCGCCCGCCAGCACCCCGGGCTGTTCGCCGCCGCCAAGCCGCTTGGCGTCTATGCCCTCGCCCTGACCCGCTGGTCCGCGCTTTATCCGCCTGACGCCCCGGCCTGGTTCGACCTTGCCGCCTACCCCGCCCTTCTGGCACTGGCCAAGGCGCAGGAGGCACGGGTAGAAACCCCTGTCATCGCCCGGGCCGAAGGTCTGGGCCCCCACCCCTTTACCCGGCCTGAACAGCCCAACCCCCCGGAAGGCAGCGTGCTATGACCCTGACGCTTCACCACGCCCCCGACTTCGCCTCGACCATCGTCCGGCTGGCGCTGGAAGAGCTTGGCCTGCCCCACACCATCGCCATGACCGATATCGAAGGCGGGGCGCTTGCCTCGCCTGAGTATCGGCAAGTGAACCCGGTGGGCCTGATCCCGGCGCTGGAAACCGACGACGGGCCGATGTTCGAAACCGGCGCGATCCTGCTGTGGCTGGTCGACCGGACCGGGCAGCTTGGTCCCGGCCCGCAGGACCCCGACCGCGCGGCCTTCCTGTCCTGGCTGTTCTTCACCTCGAACGCGCTGCATACGGCGGCCCTTGCGCTGTTTTACCCCCACCGCCCGGCAGGCGAGGCGAACACCGACGCCGCACGCGCCGCAGCGCATGACCAGATCATCGCCCGCCTTGGCCTGATCGAGGCGCTGATCGCCGCCCGCCACCCGCGCTGGCTGTCGGCAGAACAGCCGGGCGTGCTGGGCTATTACATCGGCATCCTCGTCCGCTGGCTGATCCTGTTGCCACCCGCGCCCTACGGCCTTGACCTTGCCGGGTTTCCGAACCTGCGCGCCGTTCTTGCCGCCCATGAAGCCCGCCCCGCCGCCCTGCGCGTGGCAAAGGCCGACGGCCTTGGCCCAACCCCCTTCACTGATCCGAGGGTCTGATGTTCCTTTCCGTCTTCGACATGTTCAAGGTCGGCATCGGCCCGTCGTCCAGCCACACCATGGGCCCGATGGTCGCCGCCGCCCGCTTTCTTGACCGGCTGCGCGCCTCGCCGTTCCATGCCCATGGCCTGCGCGCCTCGCTTCACGGGTCATTGGCCTTCACCGGGGTCGGTCATGCCACCGACCGCGCCACGATCCTTGGCCTCGCCGGGTTCGAACCCGCCACCTATGACGCGGAAAAGGCCGACGCCGCCCTTGCCCAGATCAAAAGCACCGGCGTGATCGAAGCGCCCGGCCTGCGCCCGCTTGTGTTCGATCCCGGCCGCGACCTGCAGTTCGACTACGGCCCCGCCCTGCCCGGCCATGCCAACGGCATGATCCTGCGCGCGACCGACGCGCAAGGCGACGTGATCCTGGAGGAAACCTACTACTCCATCGGCGGGGGGTTCGTGCTGACAGCGGAGGAACTGACCGAAGCCGGCGGCACGAAATCCAAGGCCCGGGCCGATGTGCCCTTTCCGTTCGAGACCGCAGCCGAAATGCTGCAGATGGCCAATGCCTCGCGCCTGAGCATCGCTCAGATGAAACGCCAGAACGAACTGCGCTTCCGCACCGCCGCCGAACTCGACGCCGGGATCGCGCGGCTTTGGCAGGTGATGAACGACTGTATCGACCGCGGCATGAAGGGCACCGGGATCCTGCCCGGCGGTCTCAAGGTCCGCAGGCGCGCCAAGGGGATCCATGACGCCCTGATGGCCGAGCGTGGGCTGAACATGACCGCGCCGCATACGATCAACGACTGGATGTCGCTTTACGCGATGGCCGTGAACGAAGAAAACGCCGCCGGCGGCCAGGTCGTGACCGCGCCCACCAATGGCGCGGCGGGCGTGGTGCCGGCAGTCCTGCGCTACTACCTTGATCACGTGCCCGGCGCGTCTGTGGCCCGGATCGGCGATTTCCTGCTGACTGCCGCGGCAATCGGCGGGCTTTGCAAGCACAACGCCAGCATCTCGGGTGCCGAATGCGGCTGCCAGGCCGAAGTGGGTTCCGCCGCCGCAATGGGCGCGGCAGGTCTGGCCGCAGTGCTTGGGGGGACACCCGAACAGGTGGAGAACGCCGCCGAAATCGCCCTGGAGCACCACCTTGGCATGACCTGCGATCCCGTAAAGGGGCTGGTGCAGGTGCCCTGCATCGAACGCAATGGCCTTGGCGCCATCAAGGCCGTTTCGGCTGCCAGCCTGTCGATGCGTGGCGATGGTCAGCATCTGGTCAGCCTCGACGTCTGCATCGAAACGATGCGGCAAACGGGCCGCGACATGCACGAGAAGTACAAGGAAACCAGCCTTGGCGGTCTGGCGGTCAACGTCCCGAACTGCTGAGCCGCCAACACCGCGGAGCCGCGCAAGCGCGCGGCACGCCTTTGAGTGTGCCCCGCGCAACGGCGCGGGGCCGCGCGCGCCGCGCGGGAGTATTTGGAAAAGAGCAAGCCCATTTGCTCTTTACAGAAATACTCCCCGGGGGTTTGGGGGCAGGATGCCCCCATCAACCCGAGCCGGTGGCGTGCGTCTTCGCGCGCCACCGGCGAGACAAAAGGACGTCGCGCGGAACGCGCTCCTTTTGAAAACCGCCGGTGCTGCGGGGATGTCGCTTTCAGACTGGCGGGATCAGGGGTGTCGGGCTAGGCAGGGGCATGGTCAAGGATACCACCCTGAAGGGCATCGTCCTGATGCTCGTCTTCTGCATGATCGCGCCGCTGCTGGACGTGTCGGCGAAGCTTGCAGCCGAAGATGGCATCCCGGTCGGCCAGATCACCACGGCCCGGTTCCTCGTCCAGATGCTGCTGATGCTGCCGGTCGTGTTGGTCATGGGCCTCAGCCTGCGGCTGTCGGCCCGGGCGCTGGCCTATACGATGCTCCGCGCGGTGTTCTTGATCCTGTCCACCTTCTCCTTCGTTTCGGGCATTGCAGTGATGCCCGTGGCCGACGCCCTCGCCATCGCTTTTGTGGAACCGTTCATCCTGCTGGTCCTTGGCAGCCTGATCTTTGGCGACCATGTCGGCCCCCGGCGCATCGCCGCCTGTGCGGTGGGCTTCGGTGGAGCGCTTCTGGTGATCCAGCCCTCGCTGGCCGTCTTTGGCCTCGTGGCGCTGTGGCCGCTTGGCACGGCCTTTTTCTTCGCCTTCTACATGCTGGTCACCCGCGCGATCTCGGCCTGGATGCACCCGGTCGCCATGCAGTTTCACACCTCATGGACCGGGCTCCTTCTCTGCCTGCCGGTGATGGTGCTGGCCAACGGGTCGGGCATCGGCCCGCTGGACCCGGTCTGGCCCGAGGGGCTGAACTGGCTTTGGCTGTTCGGCATCGGCTTCTGGGCCGCCGTCAGCCATATGGCGATGACCTATGCCCTGAAGTTCGCCCCCTCGGCGACGCTGGCACCGTTGCACTATTCCGAAATTGTCGTCGCCGTCGCCCTTGGCTACCTGATCTTTGGCGACTTCCCCAACCTGATGACCTGGGCCGGCATTGCCGTCATCGTGGCGTCTGGCCTTTACATGATCCACCGCGAGCGTCTGGCCGCCCGCCATCTCTCCGCTCGCGCTACACCGCTGCCGACAAGGCCCTGATCGCCGCATCCAGCCGTCGGCGCGGCAGGATCACCAGCATTCCGGGCGCATCAAACTCCAGCACCACCTTGCGCGCCACCACCCGGTTTGAGGTGCCGATCGCGCCATCCGGCGCAAAGTCGATGCCCGTGATCGGCCATTCCAGACCGGCACTGCGGCCCGAAACCCGCGCCATGGGAAACAGCGACAGCGGATCGCCTGCTGCCAGCGCCAATTCCAGCCGCGCGGGGGCGGCAAAGGCCACATCCTGCGGCCCGACGAGGATGCAGCGCTGTGCCCCCCGCATCACCAACGTATTCATCGCCGCCAATCCGTGATCCAGCCGCGCGCCGGCAAATCCCAGCGCCAGGATCAGTGGCGAACTGATCGACCGCAGCGCCTTGTCAAAGTCCGTTGTCGCCTGTTCCGGCATCAGGTGCTGCCGCGCCTGCGGGATCTTTTCCCGTGCTGCCGCCGACAGCGAATCGAAGTCTCCGATCACCGCTTCGGGCATCACGCCCAGCCGCAAAAGCTGGTCTGCCCCCCCATCCGCCGCCACCGTCACTGGCGCGCGCCTCAGGCAGAACGCCAGATCCCTGCGGCCAAACGGGCCGCCACCAGCAAGGGTTACACCGTGTACTGTCTGGACAATCGCAGGTTTCATGCAAAACTGTATCCAATTAAGGCAGGATTCTTGGGGCCCGGCCACAATCAATCCATCAAATTACCCCGGTCTGTCCATGCATTAGGACAGAGCGAGCTTCAGTGTTGCGGTGCAAGAAGGCGAAAGGCTGTCATGTCATGACCAGTGAGAGCAAAATCCTGACGGTGTCCTATGGCACGTTCAGCTGTACGCTGGAGGGTTTCGACGATCCCTTCAACACCATGAAGGCCATCGCCGAGTATTTCCGCGACCTGACCGCCGAGGACCGCTATTTCGGTGCCGAACCGCCGCAGCCCGATGCCGCCATGCTGCACCGCATTGCCGAGCGTGAGGTGTCGCGGCTGGTGGATGCCCGCGTGCGCGAAAACGGCGTTCACCTGCGTCCGCAGGAAGGCCCGGCCGCCGCGCCAGCCTCTGCCCCCATGCCCGCCGCCGCACAGCCGGCGGCCGACGCGCCAGCACCCGCACCGGCCGAACCCACGCTGCAGGATGTCATCCCCAACGGGGTGGCGGCCAAGCTGGCCCGCATCCGCCAGTCGGTCAATCCGCAGCCCTTCACCGCCGAGCTGCCGGCCGAGGCGCTTAGCCAGTTTGTCGAGGATGACACGCCAGCGTCGGATCACGACGACATCGCGGCTTTTGCAGCCGACGACAGCGGCAGCGCGCCGGACGCCGAAAGCCGTGATGCGCTTGACCAGCTGGATGCCCTGCTGCGCGCCCCAGAGGACGCAGCCGAAGACATCGCCGAAACAGCCTTCGATGCAGCCCGCGACACGGCCATCGTGTCTGAGCTTGAGGCTGACCTTGAAGCGGACCTCGTCGACACCGATACGGCTGCCGAGCTTGAGGCTGTGGCCGAGGTGGCAGACCTGGCCGATGTGGCCGAGGTTGACGATGTGGCCGACATGGCTGCCGACACCTCCGACGCGGTCGAGGCAGTCACCCTTGACGAAACCGCAGATGAAGACCTTGCCGATGTGGCCCTCGCCAATGCCCTGAATGTGGACAGTGCAGATGCCCTGCCCGAGGAAAGCCCCGATCTTCCCGCCTCGCTTGTCGAAGCCGTGCTGGAAGACCCGCTTCCGGAAGCCCTTGCCCCTAGCGATGCTGCGGCGGATGAAGTGGCCGAGGCCGCCCCGACAGCGACCCCGGACCAGTCCCGGCCGACCGGGCGTGGCAAGCGCGTCAACTCTCGCGTCGTTCGGCTGCATCCCGGCGCGGACGAAGACGAGGGCGACGACCGGACCGATCCGCAGGCCACGCGCAAGCTGTCCCCTGGTGGCGAGGATGCTGAAGTCGCGCGCCTGCTGCGTCAGGCCGATGACGTCATGTCCGACTCGGAAAACCGCCGCAGGATCGATTCCATTGCCCATCTGAAGGCTGCCGTCGTTGCAACCGAAGCCGACCGCGCTGTCGGGGTCGACCCCAAGCAGGACGCGAAAAGCAGCCTGGAGCCCTACCGCGATGATCTGGCGCAGGTGGTCCAACCTGATCCGGAACCGCCGGCCCCGCCCCCGGTCAAGCCGCGCCGCAAGACGGTGTCGGTCCGCCCGCAAGAGCCGCGCCCCGGTACAATCCGGCCCGGCATGATGGGGCCGCCGCCGCTGGTTCTGGTGTCTGAACAGCGGATCGACCGCATCGCCGCGCCGCCTGACGCTGCCAAGCCAGCCGCTGCCAAAGCCGCGCCAGAAGTGGTCGCACCCGCTCCGGCTCCGGCTCCGGCTCCGGTTCCGCAGCCTGCAGCGGCCCAGGCGCCAACCCCGCAACCCTTGGCAACGCAAACCCCGGCCCCCCAACCCGCTGCCGCCCCGCGCGACGGCCAACCCATGGTTGCCATGCGGACCGGACGGTTGACCGGCGCCATCGGCATCGGTGCCGCTGCCGCCAGCCCGATCCTGCCGCATCAGAAGATCGTTCTCGAACAACCCTCGCAAGGCGCCGCGACCGACAGTGACGATGAGGAAGATCACGATGAAGACCTGACGGCGACGGAACAGGCCGGGCTGGTCGATTTCGCAGAACGGGTCGGGGTCAAGTCGATGGCAGAAATGCTTGAGGCCGCCGCCGCCTATGCCACCTGCATCGAAAAGCGCAGCCAGTTCACCCGGCCGCAACTGATGCGCCGCCTGATGGCAAGCGCGGGCGACCGTCAGGTCAGCCGCGAAGACGGGCTGCGCAGCTTTGGCACGCTGCTGCGCACGGGTCGGATCGAAAAGGTCAGCCGTGGCCACTACATGCTGGCCGAAAGCTCGCCCTATCTGGCGGAAGCCCGCCGCCTGTCCTGAAACTGCCTGTCCTGAGGCTAAACGGCCAGTCGATCCGCGCCTTACCGGCGCGGATCGTCGCTTTCATCCGGCGCGGCAGCGGGGTCGGGCTGACCGATACCGCGAAAGACAAAGCGGAACGGCAGCGCCCAGACAAAGCCAAGGGCCACATAAACGAACAGCTCGACCAGGATGGGTGGCCGCTCCAGCAGGCCGACCAGTGTGACCGCCGCGACGACATATAGCGGCATCCCGACCAGCAGGATGACCAGCGCCCAGCGCCGTCGTGACTTGTAGCTCAGCGCCATTCCCTGTTCCTTCCGCACCCGCTTGCCCCGTCCGGCGCCCCTTGTCAGTCCGGCACTGCGATGCCAGCCAAAGCGCGCCTAAGGGGCCAATACAGGCCTTGCCGCATCAATCCGCGAAGGGGTCGGTCACAAGGATCGTGTCGTCCCGTTCAGGAGAGGTGGAAAGTAGTGCGACCGGGCACTGGATCAACTCCTCGATCCGGCGCACATATTTGATCGCCGCCCCCGGCAATTCGGCCCAGGACCGCGCACCTGCGGTGGTCTCGGACCAACCTTCAAGCTCTTCATAGATCGGCGTGCAGCGCGCCTGCTGATCCGCCGCCGTCGGCAGATAATCCAGCCGCGTGCCGTCCAGATCATAGCCCACGCAGATTTTCAGCGTCTTGAACCCGTCCAGCACGTCCAGCTTGGTCAGCGCGATCCCAGACACGCCACTGGTCGCACAGGTCTGCCGCACCAGAACCGCGTCGAACCAGCCGCAGCGCCGCTTGCGCCCCGTCACGGTGCCGAATTCATGCCCGCGCTCGCCCAGCCGGTCGCCGTCCGCATCGTGCAGTTCCGCCGGGAACGGTCCTTCGCCCACACGGGTCGTATAGGCCTTCACGATCCCCAGCACGAAATCAATCGCCGTCGGCCCGACACCGACCCCCGTCGCCGCCTGCCCCGCGATGGTGTTGGAACTGGTGACATAGGGATAGGTGCCAAAGTCGATGTCCAGCAAAGCCCCCTGCGCCCCTTCGAACAGGATCCGCTTGCCCGCCCGCCGCGCCTCGGTCATCACCTTCCAGACGGGCCCCGCATAGGGCTTGACCTTCGGCGCCACCTCAAGGATCTGCGCCTTGAGCGCTTCGGCATCCACCGGTTCCAGCCCCAGCCCGGCGCGCAAGGCGTTGTGATGCGTCAAAAGCCGCCCGATCCGGGTTTCCAGCGTGGCAGCGTCAAAGATATCCGCCACGCGGATCGCCCGGCGACCAACCTTGTCCTCATAGGCCGGGCCAATGCCACGCCCCGTCGTGCCGATCTTGGCGACCGAAGTCTGGCCTTCGCGCGCCCGGTCAAGCTCGCCATGGATGGGCAGGATCAGCGAGGCATTCTCGGCCAGCATAAGGTTTTCGGGCGTGATCTCCACGCCCTGATCGCGCAGCTTGTCGATCTCGGCCACCAGATGCCACGGGTCGACCACCACGCCGTTGCCAATGACAGACAGCTTGCCCCCGCGCACGATCCCGCTGGGCAACAGCGACAGCTTGTAGACCTTCCCGCCGATCACCAGCGTATGCCCGGCATTGTGGCCGCCCTGGAACCGCGCGATCACATCGGCGCGTTCGCTCAGCCAGTCGACGATCTTGCCCTTGCCTTCATCGCCCCATTGGGCCCCCACGACGACGACATTGGCCATATCCATCTCCCGATGCTGCAAACCGTCTGTCCTATAGCGGCCCCGCGCCCCGGGGGGAACCGGCAAAATCACCCGGGGCCTGCATCATCCCAAAGGGCGTCTGATGAGAGGAGTGGCAAGGCCCAGAAAATCCGCTATCCATGGCAGGACGATCCCCCTTCGAAAGGCCGCACCATGGGCATTTTCCTTCGCTGGCTTGGCGCCTTCCTCCTGTTGGCTGCCATCTTCAACCCGACGAACTGGAACTACGTCACCTGGGCGCGCGACGGCTGGGCCGATGAAAAGCCGCTGATCGTGTTCCTTGGGCTGATCCTTGCGGTGGCCGCCATGGTCTACATCGTCGCGACCATGCGCTCCATCGGGCTGATCGGGGCGCTGATCATCGCCGCGATCTTCGGCGCCGGGCTTTGGGTGCTGACCGACTGGGGCCTGCTTGCCCTTGGCAATTCGGCGCTGACGGTCTGGCTGGCGATCTTCGCCCTGTCGCTGATCCTTGGGATCGGCATGTCATGGTCGATCCTGCGCCAGCGCCTGTCCGGTCAGGCCAGCGTGGATGAAATCAATGGTTGAGACCTTCCTTTACCTCACCCTCGGGACCAATGACCTCGCCCGCGCCGCCCGTTTCTATGACGCGGCCCTCGCCCCCCTCGGCCTCGTCCGGCGCGCGACCGAGGCAGATGAGGTCGGCTATGCCCACCCGGACGACCGCCGCGCGCGCCTGTGGGTCACCCTGCCATTCGATGGCGCGCCTGCGACGGTTGGCAACGGCTCCATGCCCGCCTTCACCGCCTCCAGTCGCCAAGCGGTGGACGCGTTCCACGCGGCAGCTATCGCCCATGGCGGAACCGACGAAGGCGCGCCTGGCCTGCGCCCCTATGGCCCCGGCTTTTACGCAGCCTACGTCCGCGACCCGGATGGCAACAAACTCTCTGCCGTCCACCATGACCCGTCTGACCAGCCCTGACCCCAGCGCCGTCTTGTCTTGCTCTTTGCCAAATACTCCCGCCGGAGGCGCCTCCGCCGCCCCAGATCCCGCCCCGGGGGGCGTGGATCCCCGGCAGCGCCGTCCAAGGGGCTCGATGCCCCGCAGGACGGCCCCCCCGTTCGGGTCAATGCGGGAAACACCCCTGCACTCTTGCACCCCCGCGCCCTTCCGCCTAGATAGGCGCGTCAGCCGCCCGGAAGCCCGCCAGGAAGCCCCATGGAAAACGTCGTCCTTACCATCCACCTGATCCTCGCCCTGCTGTTGATCGGCGTGGTGCTGTTGCAGCGCTCGGAAGGTGGCGGCTTGGGCATGGGTGGTGGTGGCACGGGTGCAATGTCGGCACGCGGTGCCGCCACAGCGATGACCAAGGTGACATGGCTTCTCGCCATCGCCTTCATCATCACCTCGATCACCCTGACCATCCTTGCCACCCGCGGCGCGGAACGCGGCTCGGTCGTGGACAGCCTTGACGCCCCGGCCAGCGAAACCGCCCCTGCGGCCCCGGCCACCGGCGGGCTGCTTGGCACCGACCTGCTGCCGCCGACTGCCGGCGATGCGCCGGCAACGCCGCCCCGCGCGGATGAACCCGTCGCGGAACCGCCAGCCACTGACGCTGCGCCCACGGAAACTGCGCCCGCGAACACCGCGCCGGCTCCCGCAGCAACACCCTGAATCCCACTACCGCTTGGCTATCCTTCAGCATCCGCCGCATCATATAGCGGCGGGCGTTGCCTTAGGCTTGGGCCTTCGCTATACCTCATGTCCCGTGGTGTCGCGATTCCTCCTGATCCGAATCGCTGCAAACACACCGACATATGCACGGGGGTCCACCATGGCGCGCTACATCTTCATCACGGGCGGCGTGGTGTCCTCGCTTGGCAAGGGCCTCGCCTCCGCTGCGCTTGGGGCGCTCTTGCAGGCCCGTGGCTACACCGTCCGCCTGCGCAAGCTTGATCCCTACCTGAACGTCGACCCCGGCACGATGTCCCCTTTTGAGCATGGTGAGGTTTTCGTCACCGACGATGGCGCCGAGACCGACCTTGACCTTGGCCATTACGAACGCTTCACCGGGGTGTCCGCACGCCAGACCGACAGTATCTCCTCGGGCCGGATCTATTCCAACGTGCTGGAAAAGGAGCGTCGGGGCGACTACCTCGGCAAGACCATTCAGGTCATTCCCCACGTCACGAATGAGATCAAGGATTTCCTCCGCATCGGCGATGAGGAGGTTGATTTCATGCTGTGCGAAATCGGCGGTACCGTCGGCGATATCGAAGGCCTGCCGTTCTTCGAGGCGATCCGCCAGTTCATCCATGAACGCCCACGCGGCCAGTCGATCCTGATGCACCTGACGCTCCTGCCCTACCTTGCGGCCAGCGGAGAGCTGAAGACCAAACCCACCCAGCACTCGGTCAAGGAACTGCAATCCATCGGCCTTGCGCCTGATGTCCTCGTCTGCCGCAGCGAACATCCGATCCCGGAACGTGAGCGCGAAAAGATCGCCCTCTTCTGCAACGTCCGCAAGGAACACGTCATCCCGGCCTATGACCTCAAGACGATCTACCAGGCCCCCCTCGCCTACCATCAGGCCGGGCTTGACCAGGCGGTGCTTGACGCCTTCGGCATCACCCCGGCCCCGAAGCCCAACCTTGCCCGCTGGGAAGACGTGATGGACCGCATCACCCACCCCGAGGGCGAAGTTCGGGTCGCCATCGTTGGCAAATACACCCAGCTGGAAGACGCCTACAAATCCATCGCCGAAGCGCTGACCCATGGCGGTATGGCCAACCGCACCAAGGTCCGCGCCGAATGGATCGACAGCGAAATCTTCGAACGCGAAGATCCCGCCCCCTACCTTGAAGCCTTCCACGCCATTCTGGTGCCGGGCGGCTTTGGCGAACGCGGGACCGAGGGCAAGATCAACGCCGCCCGCTATGCGCGGGAAAAGAAGATCCCCTATCTGGGCATCTGTCTGGGGATGCAGATGGCCGTCATCGAAAGCGCCCGCAACCTTGCCGGCCTTCCGAACGCCGGGTCGGAGGAGTTTGACCATGAGGCGGGGGCGAAGCGCTTCACTCCGGTCGTCTACCACCTGAAGGAATGGGTGCAGGGCAACCACACCGTCACCCGCAAGACCACCGATGCCAAGGGCGGCACGATGCGGCTGGGGGCCTATACCGCGAACCTCAAGGATGGCTCGGCCGTCGCACGGATCTACGGCACCACCGTGATCGAAGAACGCCACCGCCACCGCTATGAGGTCGACATCCAGTACCGCGACAAGCTGGAATCCTGTGGCCTTGTCTTTTCGGGGATGAGCCCGGACGGCAAGCTGCCGGAAATCGTGGAAGTGAAGGACCATCCCTGGTTCATCGGGGTCCAATTCCACCCCGAACTGAAGTCGAAACCCTTCGCCCCCCACCCCCTGTTCGCCGATTTCGTGCGGGCCGCAGTCGAGGTGTCGCGGCTGGTCTGACGGGGTGCTCACAGGGGGCATTTCGGTGGCTCATCGACCTCAAAAGGAAGGCTGCAGGCGTTAACTCTTTGTTAGCATATTTCTGCGTCAGAGGCGCCGTTTACCATCTACGGTTGCGCCCATTTAGCCGAAACTCTCCCCCAGATCGTAGAATCCGGCCGAACTGCAACACAAAGTCGCCTGCGGCGCCTTTTGTGATCGGCGGTTTCTTGCCGGTTTCGGGGTAGTTTGTTAACTTTTGCTCAACCAAAACACGAGCGGTTCAAAAAAGGATAGCATCATGACACGCACCATTGCAGTGCTCCTTCTTGGCATTTCCATGCCCAGCCTTGTCGCAGCGCAAGAGATTTCGGGCGGCGTGACACTGGGCTTTGGCGACCACGACATCGACGAAATCTCGCAAGGGCTCCGCACGACCTCGCTGGACGGCCGTATGGGCATGGCCTTTGACAACGGCATCACCTTCGGCGTGCAGGCCGGCTACATCGACATCAATATCGACGATGTCGATGTTGACCTGGACGGCGATTTCTTCGGCTTTGACCTTGGCTACCGCTTCACCAACGGCATGTCGCTGGGCGCCTATGTCGAAGAGCTGACGCTCAGCGCCGATATCCTGCCCATCGACATTTCGCTGCGGACGATCGGCCTGTCGGGCGGCTACAGCATGGAAGGCCTGGATTTCGGCGCCTTCATCGGTGAGACGACGACAAGCCCCGACATCGGCGCGATTGCTGACATCGACATCAGGAACTTCGGCCTGACGGCCAAGTATTCGGCCGTGCCGAACCTGAACCTTGGCGCCGCCTTCCTGCGGGCCAACATCGACACCCCCGGCGACGATGTGGACATCGACCTGATCGGCCTTGCCGCCACCTATGAAATCAACGAGCAGTTTTCGGTCTTCGGCGGCTACAGCCGCACGTCGCTGGATGAGGCTGATCTTGATGTGACGACGTTCGGCCTTGGCGTCGGCTATGACCTGTCCGGGATGGCCGGCATCGCCTCGACCGTATCGCTGGAACTGGCGCGCACCGACCTGTCGACCGGCGGGGATGACGCCGACCTCGACACGATCCGCCTTGGCCTGACCTTCCCGCTGGGTGGCAATGGCACCGAGGCCCCGCTGAACAGCGTCGCCGACTCGATCTTCAACCCACGCCGCGGCGCGCTGAACGCAGCCCTGACCGGCGCGTTCTGATCTGACGCGCGAGAGTTTGCGAGGGGCGGCGGGGAAACCTGCCGCCCTTTTGCTTTGGGGGTGGTGGGTTAGCACCCACCCTACGCTCGCTGGCAGAAGCGGTTTTGGGACTTTGGGGTGAACCCCGACCGACGCTCGCCGCGGGTGCTTGCTATCCAATAGTTTTTCTTGTGAGTTGATAACGGATAGATCGCGGAACTGGAGGTGCAGTTATTGTGCGCCAGTAACTGCGAAACAGGCCACTGCACGTCTCAGCGGCAATGATTATCGAGCTAGGCTTGTCGCCGCGATACCCAAATGTCTTCAAAATGGAATCTTGAATGACTTTTCTATCGTTGTCAGAGGCCGAATGTGCTGTTGCAAGTACCTCTGTGTTTTGATCGACTCTTGCTTCAAGTATGCTCATGTTTTGAGGATGAAACGCGAACCCAAGAAAAATCACTCGTTCTGCGTCAGATATACAAGTCTGTATTCTTTGAGAGATCGCCTCATCTGCAACGCCCTGAGTAAATGTTCGGATCATCTCAGACGAATTGGCCAGACGCGAAGCTTCCAACCCCAATTCGTACCCGTGAATTTCGTCAGTTCGTCCCATCCAGTCTAAATACCCAGCAATGCCATAAGGACGAACAATCTCCAACTTTGGCATCAGCTGATGAATTTCAGAGGTTGGAACTCCATAGTAGTTTGCGATCGAGACCGGGAGGTAGCGTTCTATACAGCGATCGTAGTTAAAGCTAACAATTGAGATGTTTTCAAATACAGAATGCAGGTCGCTCTTTTTTCGCTTTTCGCAGATCGCCTTGGTGAGGGCATCGTACCAAGTGCTTCTGTACTGAAGTAGATTGAGTTCATGTCGGGGATCACTTGGGCGCATGAAGAATTGACTATTTTCCTCAGCCAGTTGAATTGCGCGGACTATCCCAAGTTTGGCAACTCGTTCAACGCGAGCGTCCTCAAGTGCGTCCACTATATGATCAATTGATATTCCTTGATGTGCAGATCTTATGATTTGCCAGGCTGAGTGAAGGTGCTCATTAATTTTGTTTACTTCGCGACCTTCCTTCAAAACTAACTTCAGTGCGGAGGTAATGAGGTGGTCACCACTCTTTTGGCTGCCATAGTCAAATTTGATGTCGATCAGCTTGCAAATTTCACTCAGAAGAGCGTTTCCAACGGGAAGCCCAACTTCGGCGCTGGCGCCTGCTCCAAGGACAAGAACAGTTTTTGCTTCAAACACAGCTTACCCCCAAACCTCCACAAACTCCCGCCACTCACCCTTCGACATACCCGACGCCTCCTGCGTCACCGCTTCCCCCGCCAGCCGCCGCTTCAGCACCGCAATCGCCTTGCCCGACAGCGTGACCCCGCCCATCCGGTAATCCTCGAACGCCGCGAAGGCCAAAGGGACCCAATCCTTCACGCAGGCTGCAATCGCCTCGGCGTAGACCCTGATCTCATATTGGGCGTGGGCGTCGGCGCGGAGGCGCAGGAAGTGGAACAGGTTGTGCAGGTCCACCTTCCAGTACCACTGGGTGTAGATGTTGGCGGGCAGGTTCATCCGGGCCAGTTCCCGCGCAAGGCCCTGCTGGCCGTCCTGCGACAGCATCGCCTCGTAATGGTCATAGGCGCGGTTGGCGTCGGATTTGAGGAGGTCGAGGACGCGGGCGGCCTCTTCGCCGGTCAGGACCTCCCCCCTGCCCTGATTGTTCACCGTGCTTTGCGCGGCAAGCTGTTCGGGGGCGGGGATGTAGAACTCCCGGTCCAGGATCGAGTAGCGGGCGGAGTATTCGTTGACGTTGGCGGTGCGGTGGCGGATCCACTGGCGGGCGACGAAGACGGGAAGCTTGACGTGCAGCTTGACCTCGCACATCTCGAACGGGGTGGAATGCCAGTGGCGCATGAGGTAGCGGATCAGGCCCTCGTCGTTCTGGACGTGCTTGGTGCCCGCCCCATATGACACGCGGGCGGCCTGGACGATGGCCGCATCATCGCCCATGTAGTCGATGACGCGGATGAAGCCGTGGTCAAGCACGGGGTGGGCGCGGTAAAGATGGGCCTCCATCCCTTCGGACACGGCGCGAAGGGTGGGGCGCGGGGTGGCGCGGGCGGCGTCGATTTCGGCCAGTTGGTCGGGGGTAAGCATGGGCGCGGCCTTTCCGTGTGAGTCGGCGTCACTATATCTTGCGGGGGGTAGCTGCGATACCGCAAGATCAACGAGACATTGAGGAGAGAATGATGGCGATCCGATACTTGCATACGATGGTCCGGGTGCTGGACCTGGAAAAATCCATCGCGTTCTACAAGCTTCTGGGGCTGAAGGAGACGCGGCGCTATGACAATGAAGGCGGGCGGTTCACGCTGGTTTTCATGGCGCCTTCCGGGCAGGAAGACTGCCCAGTGGAGCTGACCTACAACTGGGACGGCGACCCGGGGCTGCCGTCGGATGGGCGGCATTTCGGGCATCTGGCCTATGAGGTGGACGACATCTACGCCACCTGCGCCCATCTGCAGGCACATGGGGTGCTGATCAACCGCCCGCCACGCGATGGGCGGATGGCCTTTGTGCGGTCGCCGGACAATGTGTCGGTGGAGTTGTTGCAGAAGGGCGGCGCCAAGGCCCCGGCGGAGCCTTGGGTGAGCATGGCCAGCGTCGGGCATTGGTGAGGACGGCCATAGCCTGCGACAAGGTCACTATCCTTGGGCTATGGCTTAACGCTGGCAATAGGGTGCGCTTTGGCGCACCCTATTAATCGTTGGAACAGGTGCTGGGACAAAGGGATGCGCTACTCGCTCAGAACGAAGTTCCTCTTGGCGACTGCTGTTTTTGGGATGGGTTTCCTGGACCCGACGTATAGTCCAGTCGACACTGTGGAAAACGCGGTGAGTGCGACTGCAGTGTTGATCGTGATCTTCTTCGGTGACGTTATAGCTGCTTGGGTAATGGCACGGCTGCGTAAGGAATAGAGCTGTCACCCAAGAGCAAGACGCCAGCGGCTGAAGGTGTCATTGCCGACTCTTTCCTCAAGTAGGAGAACAGTCCGAGCGGCTTCGGACAAGCTGCGGAGCATGAGCTGTCCAAGGGCTGCATGCCCCTCGCTTCCAATCAGTACACCCCCACTGAACATCGCCAATTCATCCAGCAGCCCTCCCTTCACCAGCGCAGCCGCAACCGTGCCTCCGCCTTCGCTGAAAATGCGAGTGAGGCCCTTGCTTGCGAGGGTTTGCAGGGCGGCTTTCAGGTCAAGGTGGCCGTCTGTTTCAGGAATCTCGATCAGGGTAGCTCCGACAGCTTCCCACGACTTGCGCGCGGGGTCCGGAGCCGATGGGCCGTGGAGGAGCCAGACGGGATGATCCTTGGCAGTGCTGCCTAGGCGGCTGTCGGGGGAATGGCGCAGCATTCGGTCGAGCACGATGCGGATGGGCTGGCGGACGGTCCCCATGTCGCGGACCGTCAGGTCTGGGTCGTCAGCCAAGGCTGTGCCGGAGCCGACCATCACCGCATCATGGGCAAGGCGCATCGCGTGGACCTTGCGGCGGGCGTCGGGGCCGGTGATCCAGCGGCTTTCCCCGGTTGCGGTGGCGGTGCGGCCGTCGAGGCTTGCCGCCAGTTTCAGGGTGACGAAGGGCAGGCCTTGAGTCACCCGTTTCAGGAAGCCCGCGTTGAGGTGAGTGGCTTCAGATGCCATCACGCCTTCAGTCACGGCGATGCCTGCCGCCCGCAGCATGGCGTGGCCTTTGCCGGAGACGCGGGGATCGGGGTCGGTCAGCGCCGTGACGACGCGGGCGACCCTGGCGGCGATCAGCGCGTCAGCGCAGGGGGGCGTGTGACCATGGTGGGCGCAGGGTTCCAGCGTGACATAGGCGGTGGCCCCTTCGGCCAGCGGGCCGGCCTGCGAAAGTGCACGGACCTCGGCATGGGGCCGGCCGCCCGGTTGGGTCCAGCCGCGACCGACGATCACGCCATCCCGCACCAGCACGCAGCCCACGGCGGGGTTGGGCCAGACATTGCCCAAGCCCCGCGCCGCAAGGCGCAGGGCGTGGGCCATGTGTTCGGCGTCTTCAGCCCGGGCGGTCACTCTTCGCTGGCGCTGCCGGGCCGAAGCTCGCTGACGAAGCCGTCGAAGTCGTCCGCCGTCTGGAAGTTCTTGTAAACGCTGGCAAAGCGCACATAGGCGACGGTGTCGATCCGGGCCAAGCTCTCCATCACGATCTCGCCAATCTGCTTGGACTGGATGTCGGTATCGCCAAGGCTTTCCAGCCGCCGCACGATGCCAGAGATCATCTGGTCGATCCGTTCCGGGTCAATGGGCCGCTTCTGCATGGCAATGCGGATCGACCGTTCCAGCTTGGAGCGATCGAAATCCTCACGCTTGCCGGAGGATTTGATGACGACAAGATCGCGCAGTTGCACCCGCTCATAGGTGGTGAAGCGCCCGCCACAGGCCGGGCAAAAACGGCGACGGCGGATCGAGACGTGATCCTCCGCAGGCCTTGAATCCTTCACTTGCGTGTCGATGTTGCCGCAGAATGGGCAGCGCATCGGCCCCCTCCTTGCTTGTTGTTTGGTTGTCCTGCCTCAAGGCCGGGTGTTTTCCCCGGTTCCCACCACAGACTATAGGGGCCTTGCGCGCATTTCGGGAAGTGCGAACTGCGCGGCCCAGCATCTGGGGGGCCAGACTGTGGCGGCGAGGACTCACGCCTTCGTGTGGCGCAGGCGCGCGCGCTCTGGGTTACCCTGTGCCTTTCAGGACGGAGGGGCACGATGAACCGGATGACCGCGAAGGACTTTGATCAGGAACTGCTGGAACTTTACGATTACTACGCCCATGGCAAGATCTCGAAACGCGAGTTTCTGGACCGCGCCGGGAAATGGGCCGTGGGCGGTGTCACGGCGGTGATGCTGTTGCAGATGCTGGCCCCGAACTATGCGCTGGCCCAGCAGGTGGCGGTGGATGATGCCGGGATCGTGGCCGAGCGGATCACCTATCCCTCGCCCAACGGGCATGGCACCGTAAATGGCTACATGGTGCGGCCCTCGGGCGTTGACGGGCCTCTGCCGGCGGTGCTCGTCGTGCATGAAAACCGCGGGCTGAACCCCTATATCGAGGATGTGGCGCGCCGCGTGGCCAAGGCCGGGTTTCTGGCGCTGGCGCCGGACGGGCTGACCAGCCTTGGCGGCTACCCGGGCAATGACGACGCGGGGCGTGAATTGCAGGCGCAGGTCGACCCGGAAAAGCTGATGAACGATTTCTTTGCCGGGGTCGAATTTCTGCTGGCGCATGACGGGTCCACCGGGCGGGTCGGCGTGACCGGGTTCTGCTACGGCGGGGGTGTGGCCAATGCTTGTGCCGTGGCCTATCCGGAACTGGCAGGCGCGGTGCCCTTCTATGGCCGGGCGCCCGCGACCGAGGATGTTGCCAAAATCAAATGCCCGCTCCTGATCCATTATGCCGAGCTTGATGAGCGGATCAACGAAGGCTGGCCCGCCTATGAGGCGGCGCTGCAGGCGGCGGGCGTGACCTATGAGGCGCATGTCTACCCCGGCGTGAACCACGGGTTCCACAATGACACCACGCCCCGCTATGATGCTGCGGCGGCCGAACTGGCCTGGGACCGGACGATCGCCTTCTTCGTGGCAAATCTGGCCTGATCTTCCCCGGCTTGATCCGTGCAGGGCGACCGGCTAGGACGGTCGCCCATGTGCCGCTGTGCCACTGTGCCACTGCGCCAAGGTCAGGATGCCAGCCGATGCCCATGCCCACCATTGCCCTGTGCGCCATCCTGCGGAACGAAATCCGCGGGGTGGTGGAATGGCTGGCGCATTACAAGGCACTCGGCGTTGATGACTTCCTGATCTACGACAACGAAAGCACGGACGGCACCGCCGATTTGCTGGCCGCATTGGCCAAGGCGGGCGAGATTGACCTGATCCACTGGCCCCATACTGTCGGCGAACGGCCGCAGCGGTTGGCCTACGTCGATGCACGGAAGCGGGCGCGGGCCGACTGGCTGGCGTTCTTCGATGCCGACGAATTCCTGCTCCTGCGCGAGGATGCCAGCTTCGGCGCGTTCCTGCAGCGGTTTGACGACAGCGTCAGTGCCGTGGCGGTCAGTTGGGTGGTCTTTGGCAGCGGCGGACAGCAGGCCTGGCACCCGGCCCCGGTTATCGAACGCTTCACCGACGCCCTGCCCCCGGACGCCGTGCCGAACCGGCAGGTCAAGGCCATCGGGCGGCGGGTGATGCTGGTTGGCACAGGCATCCACCGGGTGGAGCCTTCGGCGGGCCGCTATGTGAACCCCTCGGGCCGCGATGTGGCCTTTGTGGGCCTGACATCGGTGAAGCGCCCGGATGTTGCGGTGGCGGCGCTGCATCACTACGCGGTCAAGTCATTGGAAGAGTTCGAGGAAAAGCGCCAGCGCGGCCATGCCAATTCACAGGACCCGGCCCGAAAGCGCGACCGCCTGGATCAGGCCTTTGCCGATTTCGATGCCGGCGGCGTGCGGAACACCGACCTTCTGGCCTTTGCCCCCCGGATGCGGGTTGAGGCGTTCCGGCTGCGCGACATCCTGACCGCACAGGGGTTGAGCTTTCCGGTCTGGCCCTTTGTCGGCGACTAGGCCTGCACAAAAGCTGGCGCTGAAACTGTCATTTGCATGTTACCATTCCATGCATGTGGCAGCGACTCATCCCGATGATCCTTCTAGCAGGCCCCGCAGCGGCCGAAAGCCCGATTGCCGAAGTGCTCTGCGCCCCCCGGGCCGAGATTGTGGCGCGGCTCTCGGGGGCCACGATCACCGGCTCCGGCCTGCGCGACGCCGAGGCGGTGTTGGAGGTCTGGGCCCGGCCCTCCGGCGATTGGGTGCTGGTGCAGAGCTATGCCAATGGCACCGCCTGCATCCTTGCGATGGGTGAGGCTTGGGAAGCGTCCACGCCACCCCCGGCCTAACTACAGCTGGCGAGCCAGCTTTGGCTGTCAAAATCCCAGCACTGGCCGATGTCATATTTCAGGTCACTGACGACATCCAACAACTGGCTGACGCTGCCCCGGTCGCAGGTCAGTTCAGCAAGGGTGGTCTGGCCTTCCCGAACGGTGATGCCCCCTTCAAGTTCGGCATTGTCCTGCAGCCGGTCGAACGAGGCCCAGACCTCATAGCTGACGCCCTTGTTTAGAAAGGTCACGCTGGACCAGATGGACCGGCTGAATCCGGGCCATGGGTAATAGCCCACGGTTTCCAACGGCTCCGCGATGGAAAGCTCGGGTTTGTCGACCGGCCCGAAATTGTAGATGAGGGCACCCTTCCAGTGGCAGATCTGCAGGGGCTTGCCGTTGACGGTGCAAGAGAAGATCTCGCTTTCGTTCGGACAGGCGGCTGCCACGGGTAGGGGAACAAGGGCAAAGATCAGGGCAAGCGCGCGCATGGGGTGCCTTTTCTGGGTTCCGGCAAACTGTGCCGCCGGGATGGGCATGGCGCAAGGTGGGGAAAGCCGGACAGGGGAAGCCCCCTGCCCGCTCGCTGCTGCAAAATCGGTGGGGGTCCCGGGTCAGGCCCGGGACGGGGTTTGTCTGCGGGACGGATCATGCACAGCAGTCTGGCGATGGTGGGTGCCCCACCCTACGACCTTCCGGCTTTGGTCACTGCCCCACAGAGCGGTTGAGGTTGCAGTAAGTGGATTGTACGCCACCAGCCGAAATGCTGCCGTTCTGCGCCTTGCTTGTCGAGGATAACCCCGTCTCCCCAGAGCTTTTTGCCGGATCAAGCGTGAAGGTGATGCCCTTCCCGGCTTTGCGCGGTGGCGGCGACAGGCGGTAGACAAGGGTTGTGGGCGGCAGACCCAAGGTTTCCGTCACATAGCGCCCCGCCGCACACCAATAGTTGTTGTCCCCTGCCCTCGCCTTGTAGCCGACGGTAAACTCGGTGGACGACTCCTGCTTGACCGACAGACGGTCCAGACTGGCCCAGGATGGCGTGGCAAGGGTCAGGGCTGCAAGCAGGGTCAGGCTGCGCATGGCGGCTCCGCACGGTTGATCGGACTGTACAAATATGTACGGAACCACCGAAAGCGCGGATCAATCCCCACCAATGGCGGGGATCAACTTCTTGCGAGATAGGGCGCGCTCGCCAAGCGGTGGAAAACACGAACCCGGCACGACGTACCGACTATTGATCGAGGAAACTCCGCAGCTTCCGTGACCGGCTAGGATGCTTCAGCTTACGCAAAGCCTTCGCTTCGATCTGGCGAATACGTTCGCGGGTGACACTGAACTGCTGGCCAACTTCTTCCAGCGTGTGATCCGTGTTCATCCCGATGCCAAAGCGCATCCGCAGCACGCGTTCCTCACGCGGGGTCAGGGACGCCAGAACCCGGGTCGTGGTTTCCTTCAGGTTCTCCTGAATGGCGCTGTCCAGCGGCAGGATCGCATTCTTGTCCTCGATGAAGTCGCCAAGCTGGCTGTCTTCCTCGTCGCCAATCGGCGTCTCCAGCGAAATCGGTTCCTTGGCGATCTTCATCACCTTGCGGACCTTTTCCAGCGGCATCTGGAGCTTTTCGGCCAGTTCCTCGGGCGTCGGTTCGCGGCCGATCTCGTGCAGCATCTGGCGACCAGTGCGCACCAGCTTGTTGATCGTCTCGATCATATGGACCGGGATCCGGATCGTCCGCGCCTGATCGGCAATCGACCGGGTGATCGCCTGACGGATCCACCAGGTCGCGTAGGTGGAGAACTTGTAGCCCCGCCGATACTCGAACTTGTCCACGGCCTTCATCAGGCCGATGTTGCCTTCCTGAATAAGATCAAGGAATTGCAGGCCCCGGTTCGTGTATTTCTTGGCGATGGAGATCACCAGCCGCAAGTTCGCCTCGACCATTTCCTTCTTGGCCTGACGCGCCTCTTTCTCGCCCTTCTGGACCTGGTTCACGATCCGGCGGAACTCGCTGATGTCGACGCCGACATACTGGCCCACCGTCGCCATCTCGGCCCGCAGGTCTTCAATCGCATCGCGCGACTTGTCCAGCAGCGCCGCCCATCCCCGCCCGGATTTCTGCGCCATCCGGTCAAGCCAGGTCGGGTCCAGCTCGTACCCTTGGTATTCGTCGATGAATTCGCGGCGGTTGATCCGCGCGGCATCGGCCAGTTTGACCATGGAAGAGTTGATCGACATGATCTTGCGGTTGATGCCGTAAAGCTGGTCGATCAGCGCTTCGATCCGGCTGTTGTTCAAGTGCAGCTCGTTCACCAGAAGCACGATTTCCGACCGCAGCTTCTGATAAGCAGCCTCTTCCGCGGTCGAAAAATGCTGCGCCTTGGACAGCGCCGCATTCATCCGCAGGTCCTGCATGTCGGACAGCTTGGCATAATCGCGGGCGATCAGGTCCAGCGTTTCAAGAACGCGCGGCTTCAGCGCGGCCTCCATCGCGGCCAGCGACATGTTCGAGGCTTCGTCATCCTCGTCATCGTCGGCTTCGCGGGCCAGCGGGTTGCCATCGGCGTCAAGCTCGGGCTCGGCAGCGCCGCCAGCGCGGCGGGGGGCCGCGTCCACGTCAACCTCGTCCAGCGCGGGGCCGTCCATGTCCTCTTCGCCGTCAAGGCTGCGGCCAAAGGTGGCCTCAAGGTCGATCACGTCACGCAGCAGGATGTCTTCGGACAGAAGTTCGTCGCGCCAGATGATGATGGCCTGAAACGTCAGCGGGCTTTCGCACAGGCCAGCGATCATCGTGTTGCGGCCAGCCTCGATCCGCTTGGCGATGGCAATCTCGCCCTCGCGCGACAGCAGCTCAACCGACCCCATCTCGCGCAGATACATCCGCACCGGGTCATCGGTACGGTCCAGCGCCTCGGCCGAGGTGCCGGCAACGGCAACTTCGCGGCTGGTCGACACCTCGACCAGCTCGCCCACGGGTTCGGCGCCTTCTTCGGCTTCGTCATCCTCGATGATGTTGATGCCCATCTCGGACAGCATCGACATCACGTCCTCGATCTGCTCCGACGACACCTGTTCGGGCGGCAAGACGGTGTTCAGCTGGTCGTAGGTGATGTAGCCACGCTCCTTCGCGTCGGCGATCATCTTCTTGACGGCCGCCTGGCTCATATCGAGCGAAACGTCCTGCTCGTCGGCTTCGGGCTTGGCGTCGTCAGTGTCTTTGAGGGCCATGGGTGCTCCTTGCGGGCGAATCGGGACCGGGCATGCGAATCAATAACGCGAATCAGGCTGGGGGAAAGGCCGAATCAGCGGTTTTTCTTCACCCAGACCTCGCTATCGATCAGGTTCTGCAGATGTTTCGACAGGGCGTCGCGGTCTTCGCCCAAATCCTTGCTGTCGGATGGGCCGGTGCGGTCAGACTGGTGGCGCGCCTCGGCGGCCTTGGTCAGACGCCAGGTCAGGCCCTCATCCGGCAGGCCGACCATATCTTCAACTGCCTCCTCAATCTCGCGCCGGGCCCCGCGCCAGGCGTCCAGTTTGGCCAATTCCTCAGCCAGGCACAGCGTGGCAAGGTCATGATCCTGGGGATGGCGCACAGGGGGCGCAATGGCGACATGGGGGCGCGCCATCAGCGCGTCAAGGGCAGCGGGCGCTGCTTTGCGAATGAGGTCCTGCAGATCAGGCGCATCGGCATGGGTCAGTATCAGCCGGCGCAGGGCTTCATGATCGTCCACGGTCAGTTCCAGCCGTTCCAGCGCCGTCTCGAAGCGGGGGATAAGCCCGGGGTGCAGGATCAATGTCGCCAGAACCACCGCCTCGCGCAGGGTTTCCTCCACCGGCCCCTGTGCCTGCGCCAGAAGCGACGAGCGTGTGGTGGCCAAAGCGCCGCCCGGCGGGGCAAAGCGGCGTTGCCCGGGGCGAAAGGGCCCGGGCTGGAACGGGCGATACGCGCCGGGGGTGGTGCCAAACAGCTCCTGACGCAGGCGCTTCATCTCTTCGGCGTAGTGGTTCTTGATCGATGGGTCAGCGATCCGCGCCAGATGCCCGCGCAACACCTTGTCCAGCGCCGCCCGGCGTTCGGGGCTATCAAAACTGCGGCCTTCCGTCTCGCGCCGCCACAACAGCTGGACCATGGGCAGCGCGCCATCAAGAATGGCCTGCATCGCCGGCGCCCCTTGCGCCTTGAGCAGGTCATCAGGGTCCATCCCCCCCGGCAGCACGGCAAAGCGCAGGGCCTTGCCCGCCTCCAGCAGCGGCAGCGCAAGGTCGATCACTCGCTGCGCGGCCTTCAGCCCGGCAGCGTCGCCATCCAGCGCCACGATGGGTTCATCCCCAATCCGCCAGATCATGCGCAGCTGGTCGTCGGTGACCGCGGTCCCAAGCGGCGCGACGGCAGCCGGGAACCCGGCCTCCGACAGGGCGATCACATCCATGTAGCCTTCCGCGACGATCAGCGGCTTGCCCTTGCCCGCCGCCTCCCGCGCGCGGGGCTGGTTGAACAGGTTGCGCCCCTTGTCGAACAGCTCCGTCTCCGGACCGTTGAGGTATTTGGCCTGAGCGTTCGGATCAAGGCTGCGCCCGCCAAGGCTGATCGCCCGGCCCCGCCCATCGCGGATCGGAAAGATGACGCGGCCGCGGAACCGGTCATAAAGCTGGCCGTTGTCGGATTTGGCGACCATGCCGGATGCGACCATCAGTTCCGGGCTGACCCCTTTCGCCGCCAGCGCATCGCGCAAGGCGTTGAACCCGTCCGGCGCCCAGCCGATCTCCCACCGCTCCAGCGCCGCTTCGGACAACCGGCGCTTTTCAGCCAGATAGCGCCGCGCTTCGGCCCCGGCGGCGGTTTTCAGCTGCAGGCGGTAGAACTTGACCACCTCCTCCATCACCTGGACAAGCTGCGTGCGCCGGTCGGCCTGTTCTGCGGCCTTGGGGTCGCGCGCGGGGACCGGCATCCCCGCCTCGCGCGCCAGAACCTCGACCGCTTCCATGAAGGACAGGTTTTCGGTTTCCTTCACAAACCCGATGGCATCGCCCTTCGCGTGGCAACCGAAGCAGTAATAGAACCCCTTGCGGTCATCGACATGGAAGCTGGCGGATTTTTCCTGATGAAACGGACATGGCGCCCAGAAATCGCCCTTGGCCATGTTGGACTTGCGCATGTCCCAGGTGACCTTTTTCCCCACGATCTGGGAAAGGGTCACCCGTGTGCGCAGGTCATCAAGGAATCCGTTCGGCAGGGACATAAGCTTTTGGCGGCCTTCTTGTGGACGCCCCGGGGGCGCTTCGCCCCCCGGACCCCCAGAGGATATTTGAGCCAGAATGAAAGACCAAGGCCATTGTGACTTTCATTCTGGCTTAAATATCCCGGGGGTGCGGGGGCCGGCCCCCGCTTTGCCAGATGTCAAAGACCCAGACGGTCGCGGGTGGAATACCAGGTCATCGCCAGGACCAGCAGCGGCCAGCGCAAGGCGGCCCCGCCGGGAAAGCGCGGCTGCGGCAGGCTGGCCATCAGGTCAAACCCGGCGGACTGGCTGGCCGTCGCCTCGGCCAGCAGCTTGCCCGCCAGCGTGGCTAGCGCCACCCCATGCCCGGAATAGCCCGAGGCCGACAGCACGTTCGGCCGCACGCGGGTGAAGCAGGGCATCCGGTTCAGCGTGATCGCCAGCGTCCCCCCCCATGCATGGTCGATCCGCACGTCCTTGAGCTGCGGATAGACCTCCAGCATCGGTTTCGACACGGTCTTCACGATGTCGGGGAAACGGTAGCCATAGCTTTCGCCGCCGCCGAACAGCAGGCGGTTGTCCTCGCTCAGCCGCCAGTAATTGACGACAAACTTGGTGTCTGCCACCGCCACGGGTTCGGCCAGCACGCCCACTGCACGGTCGCCCAGCGGTTCGGTCGCGACGATGAAATTGTTGATCGGCATCACTTTGGCCGCCACCGCAGGCTCCAGCCCGCCAAGATAGCCGTTTGCGGCCAGGATCACCGTGTCACAGGTCACACTGCCACTGGCCGTCCGCACCACAGGGCGGCGACCATGGTCGATGGCAGTCACCTCGCTGCCCTCATGCAGGCGCGCACCCGCCGCAGAGGCCGCCTTGGCAAGGCCCAACGCGAAGTTCAGCGGGTGGATATGCCCAGCGCCCCGGTCAACCTCGCCACCCTTGTAGACACTCGACCCGATCAGGCGGCGGATGCCGGTGCGGTCCAGCGGTTCCAGCTGGTCATAGCCGTAATCGCGGTGCAGCTTTTCGGCATAGGCATGCGCCTCGCGCACCTCGGCGTCGGTCCAGCAGGCATGGGCGATGCCGGGCTGATAGGTCACCCCGGCCATCGCGTGCTCCGTGATCAGCGCGCGCACCAGCGCCTTGGCATCCTGCGCAAGGTCCCACAGCCGATGGGCATTCTCTTTCCCGGCCACCTTTTCCAGCCAGACCTGATCCTGCCGCTGGCCACTGCCAACCTGCCCGCCATTGCGCCCCGAGGCGCCAAAGCCGATGCGATGCGCCTCCAGCAGCACCACCTTCAGCCCTCGCTCGGCCAGATGCAGCGCCGCCGAAAGGCCGGTATAGCCGCCGCCGACAATGCAGACATCCGCCGTCACCTCCCCCTTCAGCGCCGGAAGGGGCGGCAGCGGCACTGCGGTGGCCGCGTACCAGCTGGGCGGATATTCCCCGGCCCGGTCATTGGCGTGCAGAAGGTTCAGGCGCATGGTCTTGGGCGCATCAGACGTTCAAGAGCAGATGTTCCCGCTCCCACGGGCTGATGACTTGCAGGAATTCCTTGTATTCGTTCCGCTTTACGGAATCGTACACCTTGGTGAACTCCTCCCCCATCACTTCTTTCAGCGCCTGATCCTCATCCAGCAGGTCCAGCGCATCGCCCAGGTTCACGGGGATGTCCTCGCTGTCGATATAGGCAGAGCCACTGAATTCCGGCCGGCACTGGGTCTTGTTCATCAGCCCCAGATAGCCGCAGGCCAGGGTCGATGCGATGCCGAGGTAAGGGTTGCAATCCATCCCCGGCAGGCGGTTTTCCACCCGGCGTCCGGCAGGGCTGCTGATTGGCACGCGCAGGCCTGTGGTGCGGTTGTCACGGCCCCATTCGAGGTTGATCGGGGCGGCGAAGTCCGGGACATAGCGGCGGTAGCTGTTGACGTAAGGCGCAAACAGCGCGACGGCCGCGCCAAGGTGCTTTTGCAGCCCGCCGATGAAGTGCAGAAACGCCTCGGTCTCCACGCCCTTCGGGCCGGCGAAAATGTTCTTGCCGGTTTTCGTATCCACCACCGAAGTGTGGATATGCATCGCTGACCCCGGCTCACCAGCGATCGGCTTGGCCATGAAGGTGGCGAAACAGTCGTGGCGCAGCGCCGCCTCACGGATCAGGCGCTTGAAGAAGAACACCTCGTCGGCCAGACGGATCGGGTCGCCATGGGCGAGGTTCAGTTCAATCTGCCCTGCCCCGCCTTCCTGCAGGATGCCGTCAATCTCCAGCCCCTGCGCCTCGGCGAAGTCATAGATGTCGTCGATGACCTTGCCATATTCATCCACCGCCGACATCGAATAGGCCTGCTTGCCCGCCGCGCGGCGGCCAGAACGGCCCATCGGCGGCATGATCGGCTGGTTCGGGTCGATGTTGCGGGCGGTCAGGAAAAACTCCATCTCCGGCGCCACGACCGGGCGCCAGCCTTGGGCGGCGTACAGGTCCATGATCCGGCGCAGCACGTTCCTTGGACTGAACGGGATCAGGTTGCCCTGCTGGTCCTTGGCATCATGCACGACCTGCAGCGTCACATCCGCCGTCCAGGGTGCCGCAGTGGCGGTGGACCAGTCGGGTTCAAGGATCATGTCCGGTTCGGTAAAGGCGTCAAACGGGTTGTCGGCCCATTCGCCGGTGATGGTCTGCAGGAAGATCGAGTTCGGCAGGAAGTAGTTGGTCTGCTTGCCGAATTTCGCGGCGGGCATCGCCTTGCCCCGCGCCACCCCGGCAATGTCGCCGATGATGCATTCCACTTCATCCACACGGCGGTTGCCGATGTAGTCACGCGCTGCCTCGGGCAGTTGGTCGGTCCATTTGGACATATGTCACACGGTGTTGGAGGGTGGCCCCCGCGCGTCAGGCGCGGAGCTTCTCGGCCCCGGTTTTTGCTTGGTGGTTCAGAAAGAAAGTCGCAATGCGGCCAGCCATGGTCTGATCGTCCAAAGGCTTGGCGAAACGGTCGCGCGCGGCGGCCATCAGGTCATCCGGCACAAGGCCGGGGCCGCGCGTGCGCATCAGACCCTCGACAAAGCTGTTCGGAAACTCCGGATGGGCCTGCACGCTGAACATGCGGTCATCGTACAGAAGGGCGGCGTTTTCACAGAACTCGTTCGTCGCCGCGACCTGGGCCCCCTCCGGAACCTCGACCACCTGATCGCGGTGCCAGGCGTTCAAGGTCAGCTTCTCGCCGCCGAAGTCATAGTCGGTCGGACCAACCGACCAGCCCTTTTCATAGCGCGCCACACGGCCGCCCATGGCTTGGGCAATGATCTGGTGGCCAAAGCAGACCCCCACAACCGGCACCTGTTCGGCATAAGCCTTGCGGATGAAGTCCTCCAACGGCTTGATGAAGGGGTGATCCTCATAAGCCCCGTGGCGCGATCCGGTGATCAGCCAGCCGTCGCAATCGTGGACATCGGCCGGAAACTCCATCGCTTCAACGTGAAAGCGGCGGAAGGTCAGTCCCCGGCCTGCCAGCAGGGTTTCAAAGAAATCCGGATAATCGCCGTGTTCGGCGCGAAGCGCGTCAGGCGAGGCGCCGGTCTGAAGGATGCCGATCTGCATGGGTCCCGGTCCGTTGTGATGCTTCAGCAGAAGGTGGGCGCTTCGCCCCCCTTTGGTCAAGGGGGGCGCGTGCTGTCAGACCGTGTCGAGGTAAAGCTCGACCCGTTCTTCCGGCGAAAGTTCCGCAAGATAATGCAGTTCCTGCCGTTTGGTCTGGACCAGATTGCGGATCAGTTCCTTCGGCAGGAACCGATAGAGCTGGTCCGAATGCTCAAACGCTTCGATCGCGGCTTCCCAGGATGACGGGATCTGCGGCAGGTCCATCGCATAGGCATTGCCGGTCACCGCCGGTGGCGGCTCCATCTCATCCTCGATGCCGGTCAGGGCGGCGCCCAGAATCGCGGCCAGCATCAGATAGGGGTTCACATCGCCCCCCGCCACGCGATGTTCGATCCGCCGCGCCGCCGGGTTGCCCGCCGGGATGCGGATCGCCGCTGTCCGGTTTTCGTACCCCCAGGAAATCGCGGTCGGCGCATGCTTGTCCGGGACCAGCCGCTCATAGCTGTTGAAATGCGGCGCAAACAGCAGGGTGGAGTCATGCATCGCCCCCAGACACCCCGCCACCGCATGGCGCAGCTGCGCCGACCCTTTCGGACCGCCCGAGTCAAAGATGTTCTCGCCCTTCTGGTCCAGCACCGAAAAATGCGTGTGCAGACCCGACCCGGAATAATCGGCATAGGGTTTGGCCATGAAGCTGGCCGCAAAGCCATGCCGCCGCGCCAGACCCTTGACCAGCATCTTGAACAGCCACGCATCATCCGCCGCGCGCAGCGCGTCGTCGCAATGCATCAGATTGACCTCGAATTGGCCCAGCCCGGTTTCCGACGTGGTGGTGTCGGCGGGAATGTCCATCGCCTCGCAGGCGTCGTAAAGGTCGGTGAAGAAGGTGTCGAAGGCATCCAGCGCCCGGATCGACAGCGTCTCCGCCGCCTTCCGCCGCTTGCCGCTGCGGGGGGATGGCGGGACCTGCAGGGTCTTGCCCGAATCGTCGATCAGGAAGAACTCCAGCTCCATCGCAACAACCGGCGTCAGCCCGCGCGCCCGATAGCGCTGCACCACGGCGTTCAGCGCATGGCGGGGGTCGCCCTCATAGGGTTGGCCGTTTTCGCGGAACATCCAGATCGGCAAAAGCGCAGTCGGCGCCTCCAGCCATGGCATCGGCATGAAGCCGCGTTCAGTCGGCTTCAGCACCCCATCAGCGTCGCCCTGTTCAAACACCAGCGGGCTGTCGTCGATATCCTCGCCCCAGATATCCAGGTTCAGGATCGAGAACGGAAACCGCGTCCCATCCGTCACCATCTTGTCGGCAAAGCGGGCCGGCACACGTTTGCCCCGCGCCTGCCCGTTCAGATCCACCGCGGCCACGCGGATGGTCCGCACGTCCGGATGTTTGCGCAAATAGTCTTTCATCATCATCGTCGTTTGAGGCCGGGCACGAACCGCCCACGCACAGGGCCCAAACGGCCCCGGCAGGCGGGTTTCGGATCATGCCCTTGATCCCATCCCCTGTTTTTTGATCCCCGGCGCGGGCCGTTGTGGCACGTCGCGCAATTTGATCAAATTTAGGGTACTATCGGATGATCTGCGGACGCAAGCGGATTCTGCTTTTCTGGTTCGACGGCAGATGCCGGTTCAGCCTGCGGTTCACCAGACCGAAGACAAAGGTCAAAAGCAGCGTCAGCGCGATGAAATAGACGGCAACGATCGGATAGGGGACAAACGGGTTGAAGGTCTTGTCGGCAAAGTAGTTGGCATAATACAGCGCGTCGCCCATCTGGCGGAACGCGGGAAAGCCGCTGAAGAACACCAGCGTCGTGGCGTGGAACAGAAAGATCGCCTCGTTCGTATAGGCGGGCCAGGCCAGACGCAGCATCGTTGGCCATTGGATGCGGCGGAATTTCTGAAACCCGGTCAGGCCGTAAGCCTCTGCCGCCTCAAGATCGCCGCGCGGGATCGACTTCAGCGCGCCGTGGAAGATTTCCGCCGCATAGGCCGAGGTGTTCAGGAACAGCACGAACAGCGCCCCCGCCCAGGCCCGCGTGGTCCAAGCGGTTTCAACCGTGATGCCAAACACCTCGATCCCCGCCTTGGGCAGAAGCTGCAGCGTCTCATAGGCCAGAAAGAACTGGATGAACAACGGCGAGCCCCGGAAGACGAACACGAACCAGTCCGCCGGCTTGCGCAACACCGCATGGCGCGAGGATTTTGCCAGCGCGACGGCGATGGCAAAGAAGAACCCGAAGGCCAGCGCCAGCGCCCCGAAATAGACGTTCCAGATCAACCCCGACCCGATCAGCGTGACTTGCTGGCACAGCGTGAAATCGGTGCGCGGCAGCAGGTTTTCGCCATAGCCGATCGACCGGAAGGCATAGTCCTGCACGGTTTGCCAACAGCTCATGCCGGCCCCCCGCGGCAAGGTTCAGACCGCCACCCGGGCCGGGACCAAATTCCTTCAAAGGAATTTGCAAAAGTTTTCGAAAACTTTTGCGCTTTCATGCGGCAGCCTTCCGCAAGGCTTCGCCACCCGCCGTCGCCTGCCCCTGCGCCAGCCGCGCCGACAGGCGGGCCAGCACGACCTCGGATACCTTGGTGAACAAAAGGTAAAAGACCAGAAGCCCAAGGAAATACCACAGCCGCCAGTCGGGGTGCGGGTATTCATAGGCTTGGGTCTTCGATCCGCCCAATTCCCGCGCCCAATAGACGATGTCCTTGACGCCCAGCAGGAACAACAGCGGCGTGGCCTTGATCAGGATCATCCACAAGTTGGACAATCCCGGCAGCGCATAGACCCACATCTGCGGCACAAGAATGCGGCGGAAGACTTGGGCGTGGCTCATCCCATAGGCCTCAGCCGTTTCAAGCTGGGCCTTCGGAACGGCCCCCATCGCGCCGTACAGCACATTGGCGGCAAAGGCCCCGAAGACAAGCGCGAAGGTGAAGACCGCCAGCCCAAAGCCATAGGCCTGATGCCAGATGGCCGCTGACGCGCCAAGCGGCACCTTCGCCTCTTGGCAGACGCGGAACTCCAGCCCCTGCCAGGGCCAGACCGGGTCGTCGCAGACTGCAAGGCTTTTGAGGTATTCAATCCCCTGATCCAGCGCGATCACGAAGAACAGGAAGAACACGATGTCCGGCACACCCCGGACAATCGCCGCATAGCCCTTGCCCAGAAGGGACAGTGGCAGGAACCGCGACCGCGCGGCCGTGGCCCCGGCAAAGCCCATGGCAAGGGCGGTGGGCGCGGTGATCGCCAGCAAAAGCAGGACGGTCAGGAACGACCAATAGAAATCAAGGTGCTTGCCTGAGGTCAGGTAGCACGTCAGCCACGTCAGGCCTTCAATGGCCTTGGGGTCAGCGCAAGCGGCGAACATTGGCGGTGGGGCGCAGGTGAACCCGCGCCCCTTGCCCTATCAGAACTTGGCCGTTTCCGGGCCGAAGTGCTTTTCGATCAGCGCGTTCAGGCTGCCGTCATCCTTCATCGACTGGATCGCGGCGTTCAGCTTGTCCTTCAGCTCGGTGTCGCTTTCACGCAGGCCAAGGCCCACGCCGCCGCCAAGCTGAACTTCTTCGCCGACAAACGTCAGCTCGCCATTCGATTCCGCCACGATCGGCGCAAGGAAATCCTTGTCGGCGAAGACGGCCACAGCCTCGCCGTTGCGGACGGCGGCGATGGTTTCGTCGGGGGTCGCAAACTCCAGCAGGGTCGCGCCGGATTCGGCGACATAGCCCGCCTGAATGGTGGACACCTGCGCCGAGACGACACCCTTGATGTCCGCATCCGCCGTCAGCGCCACATAGGCCGACGCGGCCGGTGGGAAGTAGTTCTGGCTGAAGTCGATGACCTCGTCACGCTCGTCCGTGATGCTCATCCCGGCGATGATCACGTCATAGTTGCCGGACTGCAGGTTCGGGATGATGCTGTCCCATTCGTTGGTGACCCATTCACAGGTCAACGCAGCGCGGGCGCAAATCTCATCGCCGACATCGCGCTCAAAGCCCGCGATTTCGCCGGCGTCGTTGATGAAGTTGAAGGGCGGGTAGGCGCCCTCGGTGCCCAGACGCACCACGTCCTGTGCGATAGCCGCACCCGATACCGCGATCAGCGCGGTGGCAAGAAGCAGTTTTTTCATCCTTGGTCTCCCCTTTGGTGGATGGTTTTGCCGGTTCAGTTGAACCAGCGGGTTTCTAGATCCTGCAGCGTCCCATCGGCGCGCATGCCATCAAGCGCCGCGTTCAGCGTGTCAAGCAGATCGGCATTGCCCTTGCAGACGGCCATGGCCACGCCGTCATCCGGGATCAGGTCGGAATAAAGATAATCCAACCCGTGCGCATCCACAAAGCTCTGGATGTCGGGCCGGGTCTGGAACGGGCCCAGCGCGAGGTCGACCTGCCCCTGCCGCAGCGCCTCAAGCACCTCGCCCTCGGTCGCAAAGGCGGTGAAGCGGAGCCCCAGACCGCGCAGATGCGCCTCATGCACCGTGCCGGACTGGACCGCCGTCAGCGCCGAGGCGGGCGCAGGTGCGCCGGGGCGGCCGATGTACCATTCCTGCGGGTCGGTTCCGTGGTAGCTTTGCGTGAAATCCACCAGCGCCCGGCGGTCATCCGTCACCGCCATCCCGCCCAAGACCACGTCGAACTGCCCCGCCATCACACCCGGGATCAACTGATCGAAATTCGCCAACTCCCACTCGCAGATCAGCAGCGCGCGGGCGCAGATCTGATCCATCACATCGCGTTCGAACCCGGAGATCACGCCAGCATCGTCAACATAGGTATAGGCCGGAAACGGCGCATCGGTGCCGACCACCACCGGATCAAGCTGCACCAGCGACACCCCCATCGCCAGCGCCGCGATGGTCGCCAGACAGGCCATCAGGCCGCCGTTGCCGACAGGAACCCGCGCAGCCGTTCGCTTTGCGGATTGCCGAACAGGGTGGCGGGCGGCCCCTCTTCCTCGACCAGACCCTGATGCAGGAAGATGACGTGGTCGGAACAATCCGCCGCCAGCTTCATGTCATGGGTCACAAGCAGCATCGTGCGCCCTTCGTCAGCCAGGGCCTTGATGACGCGCACCACCTCCTGCTCCAGCTCCGGGTCCAGCGCGCTGGTCGGCTCATCGAACAACAGCGCCCGGGGCTCCATGCACAAGGCCCGGGCAATCGCCGCGCGCTGCTGCTGGCCGCCCGAAAGCTGCGCCGGCCAGGCATCGGCCTTTTCCGCGATCCCGACCTTGGCCAGATAATGCCGCGCGCGTTCCTCAACCTCTTTCGGGTCGCGCTTCAGCACCGTCACCGGGGCCTCCATCACGTTCTGCAAAATCGTCAGATGCGCCCAAAGATTGAACTGCTGGAACACCATCGACAGGTTGGTCCGGATCCGCGTCACCTGCGCCCGGTCGGCCGGATGCCGCTCCAGCCCCTGCCCTTTCCAGCGCACCGCCTCGCCCTCGAACCGGACCTCGCCTTGCTGGCTGTCCTCCAGAAGGTTGCAGCACCGCAACAGCGTGGATTTCCCCGACCCGGACGACCCGATCAGCGACACCACATGCCCGCGCGGCGCGACCAGATCGACACCCTTCAACACCTCCAGCGGACCATAGCACTTGTGCAGGTCGCGGATCTCGATCACCGGGGTATCAGGGCTGTCTGCGGGCATGGGGCTTTGTGTCTGGGGCGTATGGCATGGCAGTAGGGCCGAGATTGTGCAGCATTGCAACGTGCAACTGGCCGGAATTCCCGGGCTGACGCAGCGATTTGATCAGTTCGGCGGCGCATTCATCTGCGGCGGCGGGGGATTGGGCACTGCCAGATAGCTGGCCACCGGAATCCGCACGATCCCCTTCAGATGCAGCGTGGCGCGGTCCTGCGCGGAAAGGGCGGCGATGGCGTCGGCCATGGCGTCATGCACCCGGTCGGCATCCCCCCCCAAGGCGGTGATGTAAGGCAGCCCCGGGGTAGGGGTGGTCTGGTCGATCACCCGCAGGGCAGCACTCACCTCGCCCATGTCCTGCAACAACGCCCAGGTCACCGCATCCAGGGCGGCAATATCGGCCCGGCCATCCGCCACCGCACGCGCCGAAAGCCGGTGGCCCCCGGTCTGCACCACCGGCGGCAACCGCAGGCCCAGACCTGCCGCATAGACCTGCGGCGCGGCCCAGCCCGATTGCGACAAGGGTTCGTTGAAGGCAAAGGGCGCGCCGTCGAAATCGGCCAGCGCGCCACGCGGATCATCGGCCCGCACGACAAAAACCGACCGGTAATATCCCGCCGGGCAGCCATCAACCCCGAAATCCGGCGTCCCGACATAAGCCACACGATCATGCAGCCGCGCCCGGAACGGATAGCCGCAGGTCTGTGACAGCAAAAGGTCCGGGGCCTCCCACGCCGGCCAATAGGCCGCTTCGCCCCGGGTCAGCGCATCGGGGGCATCAATGCCCTGTTCGCGCAGCCTGTCCCGAGCCAGAGCCCAAAGCCGGTCATTCGCCGCCATCGCTGCGCCGAAATCATACATCCCAAGGCTGGCGATCATTCCCGCTCTGCCCGTTGCCGCGCTTGCGCCGATTCGACATCCGTCAGGCCCAGCAGGTTGGCCACCAGCCGCATCAGCCGGTCCTCCTCGGCGTCGCGCAAGCCATCAGCCAGCGCCACTGACCACAGCGCCACCATCAGGTCAGCCCGGTCCTCCAGCGCGGTGGCGGCTTTCAGCGCGCGGGTAAAGCGCACGGTATCGGGGGCAAGGCTTTCCAGTTCCTCGGCCTCGGTCCGCAGTTTGGCGGCGTCAAACGGGCCAAAGCCGTGCCGCCGCGCCAGCACCCGGTCGATCCGCTCAACCTCTTCGGCTGAGTATAGTCCATCAGTCCGGGCAATGCGGACCAAAAGCGCCGCCAGCGCCAGACGGGCGTCCGGTTCGGGCAGGGTGGCAGGGGCGGGCGCCATCAGGCGGCGAAGGAGTGCGTCAATCATCGGCTTTATCTAGGGCCCCCGACCGGGTTTGGAAAGCGTTGCAAAACGTTTGCCCAGCGCCACCAGTTCCGCCGCAAGCCCGTAAGGCGGGTTCACGATGAACAGGCCCGAGCCTTCCATCCGATGCCCCTCCCGCGCTGGGGGAAAGCGGACCTCATGTTTCAGCCCCTCGGGAAAGGCCGCCTGCAGCGCCCGGACCATCGGGCCCTGCGCGCCGCCCCGCAGGATCGGATACCACAGGATCAGCGCGCCCACGTTCCACTTGCGATGGATCGCCGCCATATGGCGCGGGATCGCCTCATAATCCGCCTTCACCTCGTAGGACGGGTCGATCAGCATCAGCCCGCGGCGCGGTGTGGGCGGGGTGATGGCCAGCGCCAGCTCAAACCCGTCCTTCTGATAGACTTGCGCACCCCAGTCCTTGGCCACAGCGCGCAGATGCGCCACTTCCTGCGGGTGAAGTTCGGCCAGATGCAGGCTGTCGGTTTCCCGCAACCCCAGCGCCGCAATCAGCGGTGACCCGGGATAGGCCCGGGCGCCATAGCCCGCCCGCGCCTCCTCCAGCCGCTGGCGGTAGGGATGGCCGGGCGGAAACAGGGCTTCGGCCAGCGCGATGCCGGCAGCCGCCTCCCCGGTCTTGACCGCTTCTTCCGCGTCCAGATCATAGACCCCACGCCCGGCATGGGTCTCGATATAGCTGATCGGCTTGTCTTTCTGGGTCAGGTAGTCAAGCACCCAGGCCAGCGTGGCGTGCTTGTGCACATCCGCCAGATTTCCCGCATGATAAAGGTGTTGATAGGACAGCATCCGCCTGCCCTACCCGCCTTTTGCCGCCGTGAAAAGATAGCGCGCCCGCAGCTTGTGCGGGCGCGTTGCGGGTCCAATACTTTCCATTTGGTAAACGCCCGCGCACAAGCCATTGATTTCAATGGCCGGGCACGGGTGTCCCTTGCAGGGACATCAGTCTTACGCGACGAACAGCCCGTCGGCTTTCAGACCCTGATAGCACTCATCCAGGCTTTTCTTCGCCCGGTCGACCAGAATGTCGATCTCACCCGTGGTGATCACCAGCGGCGGCGCGATGATCATCCGGTCCCCCACGGCCCGCATGATCAGGTCATTGGCAAAGCACCGCTCGCGGCAGCGATAGCCGACATTCGCCGCCTCGGGGAACTTCGCCCGCTTCGCCTTGTCCGGCGTCAGCGCAATCGACCCCATCAGCCCGACAAGCTTCGCCTCACCCACCAGCGGATGATCGGCCAGCGCGTCCCAGCGTTCCTTCAGATAGGGATGCGCCACGTCGCGGACATGCTCGACAATATGCTCGTCCTGCATGATCCGCAGGTTCTCCAGCGCCACAGCCGCCGCAACCGGATGGCCGGAGTAGGTGTAGCCATGGAAGAACTCCCCCGCCCCCCCGACAACCTCCGCCACCTCGTCACAGACGATGCTGCCGCCGATGGGCTGGTAGCCCGACGACAGGCCCTTGGCGATGGTCATGATATGCGGCTTGATCCCGAAGGTCTGCGACCCGAACCAGTTGCCAGTGCGGCCAAAGCCCGTGATGACCTCATCCGCGATCAGCAGGATGCCATACTTGTCACAGATCCGCTGGATTTCCGGCCAGTAGGTCTTGGGCGGGATGATGACCCCGCCCGCGCCCTGCACCGGCTCACCGATGAAAGCCGCGACATTGTCCGGTCCGATCTGCAGGATCTTCTCCTCCAGCTGCCGCGCGCGGGCGAGGCCGAAGTCATCCTCGGACATATCGCCGCCCTCACCCCACCAATAGGGCTGGTCGATATGCGCGATCCCGTCGATCATCCCGCCATGGGCATGGATCGGCTTCATCCCGCCAAGGCTGCCGCCACCCATCGTCGACCCGTGATACCCATTCCACCGCGCGATGATCGTCTTGCGCCAGGGCATGCCCTTGACGTCCCAGTACCGGCGCACCAGACGGATGTTGGTGTCATTCGCCTCGGACCCCGACCCTGCAAAGAAGACATGGTTCAGATCGCCGGGCGCCAGCTTGGCGATCTCTGCCGCAAGGGCAATGGCCGGGACATGGGTCGTCTGGAAGAAGGTGTTGTAATAGGCCAACTCCTCCATCTGCCGGGCCGCGACCTGCGCCAGTTCCTTGCGCCCATAGCCGATGTTCACACACCACAGCCCCGCCATCCCGTCGATGATCCGGTGGCCTTCGCTGTCGGTCAGCCAGACCCCCTCGCCCCGGGTGATCACCCGCGCGCCCTTGGCTGCAAGACCGGCCTTGTCGGTAAAGGGGTGGAAGTGATGCGCCGCGTCGAGGCGTTGGAGTTCGGCGGTCGGCAGGTGGTTGGTGATCATGTTCATGGGACGTCCCTCGCGGAATCGGCAAGGCTTCGCGCCCCGCCTTTGGGTCAGGATATGATCAAACGCGACCAGCATCAAGAAATTTGATCAAATTTTTCGAGGCCACAAATTCAGACAGCGCAATGGGAGGATCAGAGCACCAAACCCAAAGCCCAGTTGCTTCTTTCCAAATACTCCCCGGGGGTTTGGGGGCAGGATGCCCCCATCAACCGAGCCGGTTGGCGCGCGGCTTCGCGCGCCAGAGGCGAGACAGGGGCTTGCGCGCTTGCGCGCTCGATCAGGCTGGACTTGTCTCAGGCACCTTCGGCGAGGGCCTGGCGAACATGATCCACACCTTGCTGGATGTCCCGCTCAATGGCGGCGGACAGGGCACTCGCATCAGCCGCGCGCATCGCGGCAAGGGCCTCACGGTGGAGGTCGGGGGCGACCTCCCGGCCATAGCGGTCGATCACAGCGCGCAAGGACGGACCCGCGCGCAGCCATAGTGAACGGGCAAGGTCCAGCAGCACCGGGGCCTCGGCCGCCTGATAGAGCGCGAAGTGGAAGGCGTGGTTGGCGGCAAGGTAGTCGGTCAGCTTTCCCGCCTCGATCGCCCGGTTCACCGCCCCGTCAATCGCTTCCAGCCGGTCGATCTGCGCCGGGGTCAGGCGGGGGGCGGCGAGTGCGGCGAGCTGCGGTTCGATCGCCAGACGCGCGAAGGCCACCTGATCCAGCATTTCCGCCGACAGTTGCGGCACGGCCACCCTGCGGTTGCCCTGCGGCAGCAGCGCGCCTTCGGCGGTCAGGCGGCGGATCGCCTCGCGCACAGGGGTCATCCCGGCGCCAAGGTCGGCGATCAGCCCCTGAATGGTCACCGGCGCACCGGGCGCGATATGCCCAAACAGGATCATGTCGCGCAGGCGCGCATAGGTCACCTCGTGGCTTGGTATCTTCCGGTTGTCGGCGTCCATCGGGGGTCCTCTTCCTTGCCCCTTTATGACGCCATCCGCCGGGCAATCCAAGATGTGATCAAATCCGGTTTTCGTAGCGGAACCGGGTTACATCCGCCGTCCAGCCCTGCCCGGTCAGATCATATGCGACCACCCCGACAAAGGCCCCGGTGAAGGACGCATGTTCCCCCCGCCCCCCTTCGTCCGAGATCAGGGCAGCATCAAGGACCCGACTGGCCGCCACTCCGTTCACGGTGAAGCGTTGCGTGCTGCGGTCAACGGTGACGCCAAGGGTCACTGGACCTTCCGGCACTGCGACATGGCCATGGAAGGTCAGCGCCTCACCCGGCCAATCACCAAGGCAGGAGACGAAGGTCACCACCCGCTGTCCCGCCTCGCGCGTGATCAGGGCGGCGTGGAATTTGTGGCGGTTGTAGTAGGTGATGAGGCCTGCTGCGCGTTGCCAGTTGGGCGGATCGGCGGTGAAATCTGCCTCGGCGTCATAGGCCGGTTCTTCCTGACGGCGGGCGACAAGGGAGTGTTCGAACCACGATCCAAGGCTTTCCCGACCGACAAGACGCAAGGCGTGACCGGTCAGCGTGAACAGCCGTTCCGGGTGGGGGGTGCGCAGCCACTGGAATTCGGGCGGCAGGGTCGGCCCGGTGAAGTCGCGCTCAACCGGGGCATCGGGCGTCCGGGTCGCGGGCAGGTCGATGGTGGTGGGGGCAAGCTGGCCGCCGTCCTTCAGCCAAAGCCAGTCGTCGCGCCAGACAACCTCGGCCAGCCCCGTCTCGCGCCCCGTGGCGCAGAACGGGCCGTGCGGGCCCTGTTGCGGGCGGCCGCACAGAAAGCTGTGCCAATGGCGGCCATCATGCCCTTCGACATACTGGCCGTGGCCCATGCGCTGGATCGGGTTTTCGGGGGAGAACCGCGCAGTGATCAGGTGCTTTTGCGGGTGGGTCTCATAGGGCCCGCGCAGGTCGCGCGACCGGGCAAGGGTTACCGCGTGGTCATAGCCCGTGCCCCCCTCGGCCGTCGTGAGGTAATAGTAGCCGCCGCGCTTGTAGAGATGCGGTGCCTCGGTCAGGCCAAGGTCAGTGCCGGTATAGATTGTGGTGACGTCGCCCAGAAGCCCGCGCTTAGGGTGCCATTCCTGCAGCTCGATCCCGTCGAAAAGGTCGTTCGCGGGGTTAAGGCCGGTGCCCTTGCCGCGATGGTTCCAACGCATGGTGACGAAGTATTTCCGGCCATCGTCGTCGTGGAACAGCGACGGGTCGAAGCCGGAGGATGTGACATAGGTCGGGTCTGACCAGTCGCCGTCGATCCTGTCGCATGTGACGATGTAGTTGTGCGCGTCCTTGAACGCGCCATCCAGCCGCTTGACGTCGGTGTAGACCAGCCAGAACTTGCCATCCGCGTGGGACAGGCAGGGCGCCCAGATGCCACAGCTGTCAGGATTGCCGCGCATGTCCAGCTGGCTTTCGCGCCGCAGGGGGCGGGCGACCAGTGACCAGTTCACCAGATCGCGGGAGTGGTGGATCTGCACGCCCGGGTACCATTCGAAGGTCGAGGTGGCGAAGTAGTAGTCTTCCCCGACGCGGCAGAAACTCGGGTCGGCGTTGAAGCCGCGCAGGACGGGGTTTTCCAGCATCTTCAGACCTTTGGTTGGCGGGCCGTAAAGGTGGGTGCAGGCGGGGGGATCCCTCAATCCCCCCGCCCGCTGGTCCCGCCCGGAAGGGAGGATCCGGGCAGGTGTTCCTTAAGCCAGAAGCGCGCGGGCCTGATCGGGCGACAACGCCGCGGGCCGGGTGCAGGTGGTCGTCAGGGTGACGAACTGCCCGGTTTCCCCCGAGGTCAGGCAGGCGGCCATCACGTCCACCCCGTGCAGTGTCCGTTCCAGCGAACAGCGGGCATCGCGGCCTTCGGTCAGGGCCGCGACCATGTCGGCCAGGCCAGCGGTGCGGTAGTTGGCCAGCGGGCCGTGCTTGGGATGGTCCTGGTTTGCCACGCCAAAGGGATGGTCCCATGGGGCGACCTGCGTCAGCGCGCCATCGCGGCCGACCACCTCCACCGTGCCGCCGAAGAAGTTCGGGTCGGGGACATAAAGCGTGCCTTCGGTGCCATAGAGTTCGAAGTGGTTGCGCTTGTGGTGCCAGACGTCCCAGGAGGTTGTCAGGTTGACGGTTGCGCCGGACTGAAACTCCAGCAGGGCGTGGATGTTGGTCGGGGTCTTGACCGGGATCTCCTGCCCCGCCCGCGCGCCGGATCCGATCGTCCGGGTCGGGGTGGCGGAGGAGGTCAGCGCCCCCACTCGCCTGACCGGGCCAAGGAAGTTGATCAGGTTGGCAACGTAATAGGGCCCAAGGTCCAGCATCGGTCCCGCGCCGGGCAGAAAGAAGAACTCCGGGCTGGGGTGCCAGCCTTCGGGGCCGTGGTTCTGGACGCAAGCCACCGCCGCCGTGACCGTGCCGATGCGGCCTTCGTCAAGGATCGCGCGGGCCTGCTGATGCGCGCCGCCAAGGAAGGTGTCCGGCGCGCAGCCGACCGCGAGGCCCTTCGCCTTGGCCAGATCGCGCAGGGTGACGCCTTGCTCCAGCGTCAGAACAAGGGGCTTTTCGGAATAGGCGTGCTTGCCCGCCTCAAGGATCCGCTTTGTCACGGCGTAATGGGCGTCCGGAATGGTGAGGTTGATCACCACATCCACCTGAGAGTTGGCCAGAAGGTCATCGACCGACTGCGCCTTGACGCTGAACTCCTCGGCCCGCGCGCGGGCCGCGTCCATGTTCATGTCCGCCACGGCGCGCACCTCCAGCCCCTTGAACAGGGGGGCCAGCCGCAGATAGCTGGTCGAGATGTTGCCGCATCCGATGATGCCGATACCAAGATTTGCCATTTTTCCCTGTCCTCAGAAGCCTTTGGCCGCAGCGATCGACCGCGTGGCGAACCGCGCGTGATCCTTTGGGTTGTCGTGTTCTATGACGAAATGCCGGACGCCCGCCGCCCGCAGGGCCGCCATGATCGTCTTCCAGTCGACAGTGCCGTGGCCCACGTCGGCCCAGCCGTCCTCATCCGTGTTCTGGCCTGAGGGGGCGATGTCCTTGACATGGGCCGCGGTGATCCGGTCCTTGTACTTTGCGATCCAGGCCAGCGGGTCCGCCCCGCCCCGGATGACCCAGGCCACGTCCATTTCCCATTCCAGATCCGGCCCGCCTTCGAACATCCGGTCCTGCGGCACGGAGCCATCCCCCAGCGCCTTGAACTCGAAATCGTGGTTGTGCCAACCAAAGCCATAACCCGCCGCCTTGTAGGGCGCGCCGACCTGTTGCAGCCGCGCGCCAAAGGCCGTCCAGCCTGCCGCATCGGTGGGCCGGTCGGCGGGCATGATGTGCGGGCAGTAAAGCCGCTCCATCTTCAGGGCCTTGGCGATGCCCAGAACCTTGTCGACCTCGCCCTCCAGCATGGCCAGGCTGAAATGGCCGGTCGGCATCGTGAGGCCGGTGGTTGCAAGCCCGGCCTTCGTCGCCTCGACCGCCGCGTCGTCGGCATAAAGCGCGCCGTAGCCTTCGACGGCGGTGTAGCCCGCGTCGGCAAGCATCTGGAAGGTGGCCGCCATCGGCGGGAAGTTGCGGGAGGAGTAGAGTTGATAGGAGAACATGGCAGAAGGCCTTTCGTCAGCCGTAAGTGGCAGAGTGAAGATCGCGAAGGGTGAAGCTCGGCACTACCGATGCCTCCTTCGCGGCGAAGGTGACGGTCGCGGGGTGGCCGGGAAACAGGGCCATCGCGTTGTGGCTGAAGCGCCCGGGGCAATCCGCCTCGACCGCGACAAAGAGGGCAAGCCGTTCGGCCTGGATCGTCAGGGTCCAGCCATCGCCGGTCCGGGCGACCGTATGGGTCAGGCCGGGCGCTTGCAGGTCATAGGTCTTGTAGGCCCGTGGGGCGAAATGATCACCACCCAGCCGGTTGCCCGCAGCGTCAGCCCAGACGAAGGCCAGCAGCTCTTGCGCCATGAGCGCCCCGTTCGGCACCGTCAGCACCGGCGTGGCCGCATCCGGGCCGACGGTCAGCTGCGCCCGGTCAAGCGGCCGGGTCGTGCCATCCATCGCCACCGCCACGGCGGACACCGTCAGGGCGACCGGGTCCAGCCCGTCATTCACCGCGCGAAGTTCGATCCCGTACGCCAACGGGACGGCGACCACGGTCACCGGCGCGAAGAAGCCCTTCGCCATATGGTGGAGAAGTTTCCAGTTGCCGCCATGGTCAAGGCTGGACCAGCTGCACACCGGCCAAGTATCGTTCAGCTGCCAATAAAGCGTGCCCATGCAATGCGGCTTCAGGCTGCGCCAATGGGTGACGGCAGTCTTGATCGCCAGACCCTGCTGGATCTGGCTGAGGTAGACGAAGTTCTCGAAACCCACGGGGAAGCGGAAATAGCGGAACATCGTCTCGGCAATCCGGGCATTGCCGCCGGCGTTCTTCTGGTGGCTTTCCATCACCGGGCTGGCGATGTTGAAATCCTGCGGGTCGGCAAAGGCGCGGATCGCCTGCAGCGATGGATAGGACTGAAAGCCGAATTCGCTGCAGAAGCGGGGGCTGACATCGCGGTAATGGTCGAAGTCGCGGCCTTCGTGCCACACGCTCCAGAAATGCATGTCGCCGCTGCTGTCGTCGCGCCAGGCGTCGCCAAAGGACAAGGGGCCGGGGCTGGGCGAGGATGGCCACCAGTTCGCCTCGGGCAGGACCGCAAGCAACGCCGTCTCGACCGTTCGGTTCAGGCGGTCATAGTTCACCAGATAGCGGTCGCGGTCCTTGCGGCTTTCCGGGAACCAGGTCAGCGCGCCGATCAGCTCATTATCGCCGCACCAGAGCGCGATGCAGGCGTGGTGGTTCAGCCGGGCGACCACATCGCGCACCTCGCGGTCAACCTCGGCCAGATAGTCGGGGGTTGAGGGGTAAAGGTTGCAGGCGAACATGAAGTCTTGCCAGACCATCAGGCCCAGTTCATCGCAGAGGTCGTAGAACCAGTCCGGTTCATAGCGCCCGCCGCCCCAGACGCGGATCATGTTCATGTTGGCGTCAACGGCCGATTGCAGCAGGTCGCGCACAGCGTCGACCGTGATCCGGCCAGACAGGGCATCGGCGGGGATCCAGTTGGCGCCCCGGGCAAAGACATCGCGGCCGTTCACGCGGAAGCCAAAGCTGCGCCCGGCGGCATCCGGTTCGCTGATCAGCGACAGATCGCGCAAGCCGATCCGCCGCTGCGCGCTGGCCCCGGCGACGGTGACGGTCAGGTCATGCAGGGCCTGAAGGCCAAGGCCTGCGGGCCACCAGCGGGCGGCGTTGGGGGGGACGGCAATCGTCGGGAAGGCGCGGCCCTTGAAGACCGGCGCCGTGGCGGTGACCCCGCAGAGGGTGGCGGTGACAGTGTCGCCATCGGCAACGCCTTCGGTCGTGATGTGCAGCGCCACGTCGATCCGGTCGGCAAAATGCTCTTGCCGCAGGATGATGTCGGCGATGCGCGGGCCTGCCGGCTCTAGCGCGATCCGGCCCCAAAGGCCGAAGCCCCCAAGCGCGATGTTCCAATCCCAGCCGAAATCGCAGGCGGGTTTGCGCAGCATGTTGCCATGCGGGATCGGGCAGTTCTGCGCGGCGTAGGGGATGAAGAAGGGCTGCTCTTCCTGCCGCCGCGCGGCTTCGCGGACGGGAGAGCGGAAGTGCAGTTCGATGGTGTTCTCGCCTTGGATCACGCGGTCGCGGGTCGGCAGTCGCCAGCGGCGGAAGGCGTTGGCGCATAGCGCAAGGTGCTTGCCGTTCAGGAGCACCTCGACCACGCAATCCAGCCCCTCGATCACCAGATCGCAGGGGCTGCCGTCATGGGTGAAGCTGCGGCTGGCGACCCAGTCCCGCTCGGACACCCAGCGGCAGTCGTCTTCGTTGCGGCCCCAATAGGGGTCGGGGATCACGCCTGCCTTATGCAGGGCGCTGATCCCGTCGCCGGGCAGATCGAATGACAAGACATAGGCGCCGCTTTCATCCGAAAGCGTCCACGCGCCCGCCAGATCGAGCATCTTCAGATCCTCTGTTCGGTCTTGGTGTCGAAAAGCGAGGCTTTGGATATGTCCAGCCCGAGGTGAACCCTTGTGCCCGCCAGAAGCCGTCCTTCGACGGGAACGCGCACGCACAGGTCCTTTTCCCCGGCCTTCAGCCAGAGCAGGCTGTCAGCCCCCAGATGTTCGTCAATCTCGACCACTGCGGGGATCGACGGGCCAGCCGGGGCCTGATGCGTGACGGTGATGTGTTCGGGCCGCACGCCAAGGATCGCCTGATCCCGCTCCAGCACCGCGCCGCCGTCGTATCCGGCAAGGTCGATCCGCATGGCGTCGAACAGGAAGGCGCGGCCGCCCTCAACCGTCCGCCCGGGCAGAAAGTTCATCGACGGGCTGCCGATGAAGCCTGCGACAAACAGGTTCGAGGGCTTGTTGTAGATCGTCTGCGGGTCCGACAGTTGCTGGATCACCCCGCCCTTCATCACGGCGATCCGGTCGGCCAGGGTCAGCGCTTCGATCTGGTCGTGGGTTACGTAAACCATCGTGTTTTTCAGGCGGCTGTGGAGCCGCTTGATCTCCACCCGCAATTCGCTGCGCAGCTTCGCGTCAAGGTTGGACAGCGGTTCGTCGAACAGGAACACGTCCACATCGCGCACCAGCGCCCGGCCGATGGCGACGCGCTGGCGCTGGCCGCCGGATAGCGCACCAGGCTTACGGTCCAGCAGCGGCTGGATCTGCAGGATTTCGGCGGCGCGGGCGACGCGCTTGTCAATCTCATCCTTCGGCATCTTGGCGTTCTTCAGGCCGAAGCTGAGGTTCCCCCGCACCGTCATCTGCGGGTAGAGCGCGTAGGACTGGAAGACCATGCCGATGCCCCGTTCGGACGGTTCGGCCCAGGTGACGTTCTTGCCCTTGATCCAGATCTGCCCGTCGGTGATGTCCAGCAATCCCGCAAGGCAGTTCAGCAGCGTCGACTTCCCGCAGCCGGACGGGCCGAGGAGCACGACAAACTCCCCCTCCTGCACATCCAGATTCATGTTCTTCAGGACCGAGACTGACCCGAAGTTCAGCGTCAGGTCCTTGACTTCAATCGAGTTACCCATGGGTCAGCCTTTCACGGCACCGGCGGCGATACCGCGGACAAACAGTTTGCCAGAGACGAAGTAGATGATCAGCGGCACCAGCCCCGTCAGCAGGGTGGCGGCCATGTTGACGTTGTATTCCTTCACCCCTTGGACCGAGTTAACGATGTTGTTCAGCTGCACCGTCATCGGGTAAAGATCGGGCTTGGTGTAGACCACGCCGAACAGGAAATCGTTCCAGATTCCCGTGACTTGCAGGATCAGTGCCACGACAAAGATCGGCAGCGACATTGGCAGCATGATGCGGAAATAGATGCCCCAGAACCCGGCCCCATCGACGCGGGCGGCCTTGAACAACTCCTCCGGGATCGAGCTGAAGTAATTGCGGAACAGCAGGGTCAGGATCGGCATTCCGAACACCGAATGCACCAGCACCAGCCCCCACAGCGTGCCGTAAAGCCCCATTTCGCGCAGCAGGATCACGATGGGGTAGAGCATGATCTGATAGGGGATGAAGGACCCGAAGATCAGGATGGTGAAGAACACATCCGACCCCTTGAACCGCCAGTTGATCAGCGCGTAGCCGTTCACGCTGGCAATCGCGATGGACAGGATCACCGACGGCACGGTGATGATGACCGAATTCCAGAACCCGCGCGAAAGACCATCACAGTTCAGACCGGTACATGCCTCGGACCAGGCCTTGACCCATGGCTGAAACGTGATCTCGACCGGTGGGGCGAAGATATTGCCAAGGCGCACCTCGGGCATGCCCTTCAGGCTGGTCATCACCATGACCCAGAGGGGCAGAAGGTAGTAAAGGCAGACCACGATCAGCGTGCCGTACAGCATGATGTTGCGCCCGCTGAGCGCCTTTTTCGGCTTGGCGCCGCGCGGGCCAGACATCGCCTGCGCCCTGACCGGGCTGCCGCTCTGAAGGGTTGCATCAGCCATGCTTCTTGCCTCCGAATTCCAGATAGGCCCAGGGGATCAGCACGATCAGCACGGAAAGCAGCATCATGGTGGAGGCGGCGAACCCCTGCCCCAGGTTCTGCGCCTGGAACATGTAGTCATAGACATACATCGCAGGCACCTGGCTGGCGTTGCCCCCCGGCCCACCCGAGGTCATCGCGACCACAAGGTCGTAAAGCCGGATGATCCCGCTGGCGACGATCACCAGTGTCGTCACGAACACCGCGCGCATCATCGGGATGATGACCACGACATAGGTCTTCCAGGTCGGGATGCCGTCAACCCGGGCGGCCTTCCAGATATCTTCGTCAATGCCGCGCAGGCCCGCCAGCATCAGGCACATCACGAACCCTGTGCCCTGCCAGAGCCCGGCAATCAGCAGGCCGTAAAGCACGGTGTCGGGGCTGTTCAGCGGATCAAAGGAAAAGCTGGTCCAGCCCCAGTCACGCACGATTTCCTGAATGCCGAACTGCGGGTTCAGGATCCATTGCCAGACAAGGCCAGTCACGATGAAGGACAGGGCGAAGGGATACAGCATGATGGTGCGGAACGTGTCTTCATGGCGGATCTTCTGGTCCATCAGCACGGCCAGCAGGAACCCCATCGCAATGGTGAAGACCAGCGACATCACCCCGTAGAACAGCAGGTTCTCGATCGAGATCAGCCAGCGACTGGTGCCCCAAAGCCGCTCGTACTGTTCAAGCCCCGCCCAACGCAGCCGGGGCAACAGTTTGGAATCGGTGAAGGAATAGACGACCGTCCAGATTGTGCCACCGACGAAAACCACCAGCGTGGTCAGGATCATCGGGATCGCCGCGATCTTGGCATTCATGTTGCGCAACAGGCGCCTTGGCTTGTCGGACATCTTCCCCCCTTTGGCCCTTGCAGTGCAGAAAGGGGCCGCCCGGCAATCGGGCGGCCCCCTTGTTCACCCTGCGGTCAAAGACCGGACTTCAGGATTTCCACCCATTTGGCCTGGGCTTCTTCCGGGGCCATTTCGGACTTCCAGAACTCGACCATCAGGTCTTCAGCCTGCTTTTGCACGTCAGCCGACCAGTTCATGTCACCGGAGGGCACGATGTTCCCACCGGCCAGAACTTCCAGGCCCTTCTTCATGCAGTCGTTGGCAGCGGCCAGATCGACGTCGCCGCGGATCGGAAGCGAGCCCTTCTTCAGGTTGAAGGCCACCTGTACTTCTGGCGTAACCAGCAATGCCGCCAAGCGTTTCTGCGCGGCTTCCTTTTCCGGATCGTCCAGGACCGGGAAGAAGAAGGAGTCACCCCCGGTCGAGATGTATTCGTTCAGACCAAGGCCCAGAAGGCAGGAGTAATCCTTGCCCGCCACTTCGCCTGCGATCTGGAATTCACCCTGTGCCCAGTCACCCATGATCTGGCCAGCGGCCTGATCGGTGATGACAAGGTTGGTCGCCTGGTTCCAGTCCTGCACGGACGAGCCCCGGGTCAGTTCGCGCGCCTCAGCCGCCGCCACGAAGACCTTTGCGTATTCCGCGCCCGCCGCCACCTCCATGTTCTTGTCAACGTTCACTGACTTCCAGGCATCGAGACCTGCCACAGCGATCTGCATCGCGCCGAAGGCAAGGTTCGACTGCCAAGGCTGGTCGCCCAGGGCAAGCGGAAGCTTGCCCGCCTCGCGGACTTGCGGTGCCGAAGCGACGAATTCATCCCAGTTGGTCGGAACCGGGATGCCCAAATCCTCATAGACCTTGTTCGACAGCCACAGCCATTCCGGCGAGTGGATGTTGACCGGGGCGCAGTAGACTTTGCCATCGACCGTGCAGCCTTCCAAGAGCGACGGCGGATAGACTGTTTCCTTCCAGTTGTTGGCCTCGGCCACATCGGTAATGTCAAGCAAAAGCCCGGCCTCGATCAGCTCCATCGCCTGCTGGCCGTGGTTGAACTGGAACGCCCCCATCGGATCGCCACCGGTGATCCGGCTGATGACGATCGGACGTGCCGTGCCGCCGCCTCCCGCAATGGCGCCGTCGATCCATTTGTCGCCCGAAGCGTCGAAGGCCTTTGCAAGCTCGGCCACGGCCGCAGCCTCTCCGCCGCTGGTCCACCAATGTGACACCTCAAGCTCGGTTGCCATGGCGGGCATGGCCACCGACGCGCAAAGCACGGCCGTCAGTTTTGTCAGCTTCATCCGTTCCTCCCGGTTTCTAAATCGTTATAGCTATTCCTATAACGTTATAGATTTGCCGATCAATCAATCTTTTCTCTTGTCCGCCCCCGCTGCAAAAGATTTGATCGGCGCAGGACACCGCGCAATTCCGCGCGTCTTGAAGGGTCAGCCCACGCCGATGCTGCAGCGCCGAAACCCCATCCACAGGCTTGTCGTACGGGCGAATTCCGCGACCGGAACCGGCCGGGTTTCTGCGGCCGCAAACGGGGGGGCTGCCAGCGAATCACTCCGGTGGATTCGCCACAGCCCGCCCCCAGCCGCCGGAGGACGCCATGGCATCGCCTCCTGATCCGACCACACTTCTCCTGCCTGATTCGGAAGCCGAGCGTCCGACCCTGAAGACCATCGCCGCCGCGACCGGCCTTGCCATTGCCACCGTCAGCCGCGCTCTGAAGGACGCCCCCGACATCGGCGAAGACACCAAGCGCCGGGTGCGCGAGACGGCCACCCTGCTCGGCTATCGGCCCAACCGCGCGGGCGTGCGCCTGCGCACGGGCAAGACCAACGTCATCGCGCTGGTCCTGTCGACCGAGACGGATGTGATGAACCACACCTCACGCCTGATCTATTCGATCGCCAACGCGCTGCGCGGCACGGCCTACCACATGATCGTGATGCCCTTCTTCCCCGATCAGGACCCGATGGAGCCGATCCGCTATATCGTGGAAACCGAAAGCGCCGACGGGGTGATCCTGAACCAGACCAAGCCCGACGATCCCCGGATCCGCTACATGCGCGACCGGAACTTCCCCTTTGCCACCCATGGCCGCACTGACATGGGGCTGGACCACCCCTACTTCGACTTCGACAACGAAGCCTTCGCGCGCCTTGCCGTGCGCACCCTTGCGGATCGTGGCCGCAAGCGGCTATTCCTGATCGCCCCGCCCCGCTCGCACCTTTACGCGCGCCATATGACCTGGGGCTTTTCGGATGAGGCGGCCCTGCTCGGCCTGCCGTTCGAGGTGGCCGAGAAAGTCACCTCCGATTCCGGGGGCGAGGCGGTGGATGAAGCCGTCGCCACCCGCTTTGCCGAAGCCGACCCGCCCGATGGCATCCTTGTCGGATCGACCACCGCCGCGATGTCGTCGATCGCCGGGGCCGAGCGGTCAGGCCGGGTGCTGGGGCAGGACTTCGACGTCGTCGCGAAAGAGGCCATCGCCCTGTTGCGCCGCTTTCGCCGCCAGACCATCATCATCAAGGAAGACGTGGGCCGCGCTGGGGAATTCCTTGCCCGCGCCCTTGTGGCCGAAATTGAAAAACGCCCGCATGAGGCGCGGCAGGGCCTCGAAACCCCGGCCAAGGTTGATTGGGGCGATGCGCCCCGCACGGGAGGAAAGACATGAACACCATCAAGGGTCCTGCGCTGTTTTTGGCGCAGTTTGCAGGGGATGCGGCGCCGTTCAATTCGTGGACGTCGATCACGGCCTGGGCTGCGGAGTGCGGGTATCGGGGTGTGCAGGTGCCAAGCTGGGACGCCCGGCTGTTTGATCTGGAAAAGGCGGCGGCGTCGAAGGATTACTGCGACACGTTCAAGGGCGAAGCGGCCGAGAACGGGATCGAGGTGACGGAACTTTCCACCCACCTGCAAGGCCAGCTTGTCGCGGTACATCCGGCCTATGACACCGCCTTTGACGGTTTCGCCGCCCCCGCCGTGCGCGGCAATCCTGCGGCTCGGCAGGACTGGGCGGTGGATCAGGTCAAGAAGGCGCTGACCGCGTCACGCAACCTTGGCCTGACCGCTCATGCCACCTTTTCCGGCGCGCTGGCCTGGCCCTATGTCTACCCATGGCCGCAGCGCCCGGCGGGGCTGGTGGAGGAGGCGTTCGATGAACTCGCCCGCCGCTGGCTGCCGATCCTCAACCATGCCGAGGACTGCGGGATCGACGTCTGCTATGAGATCCACCCCGGCGAAGACCTGCACGACGGGATCAGCTATGAGATGTTCCTCGACCGGGTGAAGGGGCATGCCCGCGCCAACATGCTCTACGACCCCAGCCACTACGTCCTGCAACACCTTGATTACCTTGACCACATCGACATCTACCATGACCGGATCAGGATGTTCCACGTCAAGGATGCGGAACTGAACCCCACCGGTCGCCAAGGCGTCTATGGCGGGTTCCAATCCTGGGTCAACCGCGCCGGGCGCTTCCGGTCGCTGGGGGATGGCCAGGTTGATTTCGGCGGCATCTTCTCCAAGCTCACCCAATACGGCTTTGACGGCTGGGCCGTGGTGGAATGGGAATGCTGCCTGAAGCACCCCGAGGATGGGGCCCGCGAAGGCGCGGATTTCGTCAACGCCCATATCATCCGGGTCACCGAGAAAGCCTTCGACGACTTCGCCGGGGCCGGCACCGACCGCGCCGCCAACCGCCGCATGCTGGGGCTTGGTGACTGAGCGCGGCAGCGGGGGTTTCACACCCCGTCGTCAGTGGTGCTAGAACCAGTGGCGCACCACTGACGACCCCCGTGGGATATTTCCAGACAGAAAATGAACGACCAGACGAGGTACACCATGCCCATCGACGCCGCCCATACTGCCCGTCCACCCCGCCTCCGCCTTGGCATGGTCGGCGGCGGACGTGACGCCTTCATCGGTGCGGTCCACCGCATCGCGGCGCGGATCGACGATCAGTATGACCTGGTTGCCGGCTGCTTTTCCTCCAACCCGGAGAAGGCGCTCGCCTCGGCCGCCGATCTGGGCGTGGCGCGCGCCTATACCAGCTTTGCCGAGATGGCCTCGAAAGAGGCGCGGCGCAAGGATGGCATCGACGCCGTCGCCATCGTGACGCCGAACCACATGCACGCCCCCGTGGCGCTGCAATTCCTCAAGCGCGGCATCCATGTGATCTGCGACAAGCCGCTGACCGCCACGCTGGCCGAGGCGAAGAAGCTGGCCAAGGCGGCGGAGGCCTCGGGCGTGGTCTTTGCGCTGACCCACAACTACACCGGCTATCCGATGATCCGGCAGGCGAAGGCGATGATCGCGGGCGGAGAGCTGGGCGACCTCCGCCTCGTCAATGTCGAATATGTGCAGGATTGGCTGACCGAGGCGGTGGAAGCCTCGGGGCAGAAGCAGGCCGACTGGCGCACCGACCCGGCGCGGTCCGGCGCGGGCGGGTCCACCGGCGACATCGGAACGCATGCGTTCAACCTCGCGAACTTCGTCACCGGGCTGACGCTGGACAGTCTTGCCGCCGACCTGACCGCCTTCGTCCCCGGCCGAAGGGTCGATGACAACGGCCATGTGATGCTGCGCTATCAGGGCGGGGCCAAGGGCATGCTCTGGTGCAGCCAGGTCGCCCCCGGAAACGAGAACGCGCTGCGCCTGCGGGTCTATGGCACCAAGGGTGGGCTTGAATGGGCGCAGGAGGATCCGAACTATTTGTGGTTCACCCCCTTCGGCCAGCCCAAGCGCCTGATCACCCGTGGCGGTGCAGGCTCCGGCCCCGAGGCCGCCCGCGTGACCCGTGTGCCCCCGGGCCACCCCGAGGGCTATCTGGAAGGCTTCGCCAACATCTACACCGAGGCCGCCCGCGCCATCCGCGCCGCCAAGTCAGGCACCCCGGTCCCCGCAGGCACCACCTTCCCCGGCCTGAAAGACGGCCTCGAAGGCGTCGCCTTCGTCGATGCCTGCGTCAGATCCTCCAACCGAAATGCCGCATGGGTCAGCCTGAACCTCTGACCCGGCGCATTTGACTAAAGGTGTCTTTCTTTCTGCACAAATATCCCACGGGAGGCCCGGAGGGTGTGATACCCAACGGGGCCCACAAAGCGCGCAGCGTCAGCGCAGCCGTCTCCGCTCGCGCTGTAGCCATAGAGCGGTCAGCAGCAAGGGCGCATTGGCAATCTCGCCCCTGTCCACCGCATCCATGAACGCCTCGAACGTCAGCAGGTGGCCGCGAATATCCTCGGCCTCTTCGGCCTGGCCGAATACGCCCGCCACGCCATCCGGCAGGTCGCACAGGCCGATGAAGGAATAGATGTATTCCGTCATCGCCCCCGGGCTTGGGTAGTATTCCCCAACCCGCAACAATCGGCCAAGCACCAGCCCCGCCTCTTCCACCGCCTCGCGCCGGGCGCAGTCCTCGGGCGTCTCGCCCGGGTCGATCCGCCCAGCTACCGCCTCAAGCTGCCATGGCAAGGGGTCGCCCCGCCCCAGCGGCCCGGCGCGGAACTGTTCGATCAGCAGCACCCGATCCCTGACCGGATCATAGGGCAGGACCGTCACGGCATCGCCTGACACAAACACCTCCCGCCGGATCACGGGGCTCATCGTGCCGTCAAATCGGCGATGGCGCAGGTTCATGACCTCCAGCCCGAAGAACCCGGCATGTGCCTGCTCGACCGCGGCAACCGCAACGTCCGGGGTCGCGCTGCGCAAGCCGCGCCCTGCTGCCCCCGCCGCGCGGACACGGCTTGCCGCTGCGACCTGCAGCGACGGCAACCGGCGCCGCACGACAGGGGCCGGGATCTGGCCGTGGCAGGCCATTACGGCTAAAGCCAGCGCCTCAGCCTCGGCACCACCCGGTCCAAGGTCGAGCACTGGTGTCCCATCGGCCTCGCTTGGCGTCAGACCCATCACTTCGGCATAAAAGCTCAACCGCTCTGGCGATGCATCCGTCCCCACCACTGCCGCCTGCAGTGCCGGCGCCCCGATCACCTGCATGGCAGTCCTTTCAGCGCCAGCGCCGGTTGGCGTTTTCCGTCAGGATCCCCGCCAAGCCACCCCCCACGATCATCACGATCAGCACCCCCACCGAAAGCAGCGGCACTGACCGATCCAGCATCTGGTTGAACACATCGACCACCGCTTCGAACGGCCCGTCATAGCGCATCTTCACCGACTGCTGCAGCATCTCGTAGATGCCGACCAGAAGCAGGGCGAAAAACACCAGCACGATCACGGTTTTCCAGCCCGATCCCACCGCCCCGAGATAGCCCTTCCCGACCGAGTTTCCCATCACCTTCCAGCCCACCACCGCGCCAAGGGCGGACATGATCTCGTAAACCGGTCCCAAAGCATTTTCTGCGGGGACGTTGGCGGCATAGGCATTGGCAGTCAGAAATCCGACCACGGCAAAGGTCAGCGCGGCCATCGCCTTTGCGCCGGTAGGCATGGGAGTCGCCATCGAAAAGCCCTCACGTCGGACGGGTCACGGTGATCTGCGTCACGTCGCAGTTTCCTCCCTGAAACGCGCCCGCGCAAGAGGCCAGGTAAAAATCCCACATCCGCTTGAAACGGTCGTCAAACCCCAGCTTTTTCACCTCGCCCCAGCGGTCGGTGAAGGTCTCGTGCCAGCGCCGCAGGGTCAGGCTGTAGCTTTCGCCGAATTCTATCGAGCTTCTGACCCGCAGCCCCGCCTTTTCCACTTCGGCCCGCAGGACGGATGGCGCGGGCAGCATGCCACCGGGGAAGATGTATTTCTGGATGAAATCCACGCCCCGCTTGTAGACGTGCCAGCGGTCGTCGGCGACCGTGATGATCTGCAGCGTGGCGTGGCAGCCGGGGTTCAGCCGGTCATGCAGCGTGTTGAAATAGGTCGGCCAGTACCTTTCGCCCACCGCCTCGAACATCTCGATGCTGGCGATGCCGTCGTAGACGCCCCGTTCATCGCGGTAGTCCTGCAGCTTGATCGACACCCGATCCGACAGCCCCGCCTTGGCGATGCGTTCCACCGCAAAGTCATACTGGCGCTGGCTGATCGTCAGAGCCGTGACCTTCAGACCCCGCTCTTTCGCGGCATATTCCGCGAACCCGCCCCAGCCGCAGCCGATTTCCAGCACATGGTCGCCGGGTGATGTGCCCATCTGATCCACCATGCTGGCATATTTGCGCCGTTGCGCCGCTTCGAGGCTTTCCTGCGGGTTCTCGAAGATGGCCGAGGAATAGGTCATCGTCTCGTCCAGCCACAGCCGGTAGAAATCATTGCCGAGATCATAGTGATAGGAAATGTTCTTCCGCGCCTGCGTCTTCGAGTTCGACTGCAGCCAGAACCGCATCCGTTCATAGGCCCGCACCAGCCCAAGGCCGGGATAGCTGTTGCCAAGGGGGTTGTTCGCCGGACGCTGGATCAGGTCCAGAAAGGCTTGCAGGTCGGGGGTGGACCACCAGCCGTCCAGATAGGCATCGCAGAACCCAAGGTCGCCTTCGCGGATCAGCCGGGCAAAGAGGTCAGGGTTATGCACGTCAATCTCGGCCGCAAGCCCGGGTGCCGCACCCTCGATCCGGAACCGGCGGCCATCCGGCAGCACAAAGTCCAGCCGTCCCTCGCCCAGCCGCCCGGCCACCTCGAAGGCCTTCGCGAAATAGCGTGGCAGGCCAGTCTGGCCCTTCACCGTCGTCAGCACGTCCATCGGCCCTCCCCAGGGGTTCCCGTCTTTGATTCCAGTTTCGTCAAACCGCACCCCCTGCTCAAGTCTTTCGTGACCCATATGCCGCAAGGGCACGCGCACGCCCATCCGCAAGCTCGATGACCGGCGCAGGATAGGCCTGTGTCGGTTCAAGGCCCCAGGACCGCGGCACCGCCTCAAAGAAGGCCAAAGCCTCCGACCCCGGATTGCGCGACATCTCGGCAATGAAGCGACGTCGATAGTCGCCCTTTGCGTCAAACTTCTCGGCTTGCCCGGCCGGGTTGAACACCCGGAAATAGGGCGCCGCATCCGGACCCGATCCCGCAACCCATTGCCAACCCATCGCATTCGCCGCAGGGTCCCAGTCCGTCAGGCAATCGGCAAACCACTGCAGCCCGACCCGCCAGTCAGTCAGAAGGTGCTTGGTCAGATAGCTGCCCGCAATCATCCGGGCGCGGTTGTGCATCGTGCCGGTGACATACATCTCGCGCATCGCCGCATCGACAAACGGCTCGCCCGTCATGCCCTGCCGCCAACGCTCCGCCTCCGGATTGTCGCCGCGCCAGGGGAATGCATCCCATTCCGGCTTCCAGTTTGTGCGGGTGATCTGCGGCGAATGGTGCATCAGGTGATAGGCAAACTCACGCCAAGCCAGTTCCCGCAGGAACGACTCCGCCCCCGCCCGTCCCTCATCCCGGGCGCGCAGACCGGCATGCCACACCTCGCGGATGCCGATCTCGCCATAGGTCAGGTTCTCGGACAGCCGCGACGTCCCCGCCACCCCCGGCAGATCCCGCGCGGCGGCATAGTCCTCCACCGGCCCGTCCAGAAAGGCCGCCAGCTTGGCCCGCGCCGCAGCTTCCCCCACCGCCTGATAGCGGGCCACTACCGCGGCCCCTCGGTTCATCGCCGCGCCAAGGCGCCAATCCTCCAGCCGTTCGCTGGCCGGCCAGACAGCCGGTGCCACCGCCCGCGATGGCGCGACAGCGGGCGCGGAGACCACACGGCCCCGCACAGCGCGCCAGTAGGGCGTGAAGACCCGGTAGAACCCGCCCTGCCCGGTCTCAACCTCCCAGGGCTCATGCAGCAGATGGCCTGCGAAACTACGCGCCTCGACCCCGCCCGCCTTCAACGCGGCCTTCACTTCGGTGTCCCGCGCCACGCTTTCCGGGTCATACAGCCGCGACCACCAGACGCCGCCCGCCCCGGTCTCGGCAACCAGGGCCTGAAGTACCGCCAGCGCCTGCCCCCGGCGCAGCACAAGCCGCAGCCCGATCCCCTCCAGCGCGCGGGCAAAGGCTGCCACCGCAAGGCCCAGACGCCACTTCGCCGCCGCCCCCAGCGCCTCGGTCTCGGGGTCCAGCACAAACACAGGCAACAGCGGCCGTCCCGACGCGACCGCCGCGGCCAGCATCGGCTGGTCGCCCAACCGCAAATCGCGGCGGACCCAAAGGATCAACGGTCGCTCAGACATACCCCGGCCTTCCCCATGTGAACATTACGCCCGCCATCCTGCTGCGGATCACTTACTCTTGCTCTTTTTGCAAATACTCTCAGGGGGTTTGGGGGCAGAATGCCCCCATCAGCCGAACCTTCTGCGCACTCTTCGCGCAGAAGGTGAGAGGAAAGGCGCGCGCGGCACGCGCTCCGTTCCGCTGCCGTCAGAGGACCCGGTCCAACGCCTCGATCAGCCGGGTGACCTCTTCGGCGCTGGTGTAGTGGACAGCACTCATCCGCAAGACGCCCTTTTCCAGATCGATCCCCAAAGCGGTCAGCGGCCGCACCGCGTAGAAATCCCCGGCCCAGCAGGCAATCCCGTTGCGGCCCAGATCTTCCGAGACCGGCTCGGCGACCCGGTTCAACTCCACGGCCACTGTCGGTGCGCGCCGCGCGGCCTCCCGCGGGCCCAGCAAGCGCAGGTCGTTGCGGGCGGAAAGGTAGTCCAGCAGGGGCTGGATCACCGCCGCCTCCTGCGCGCGCATCAGGTCATGTACCCCCCGATTCCGTGCTGCCGCATCGCCGGCGATCCCGTGATGCGCCGCGAGCGCATCGACATAATCCGCCATCCCCGCGCAGGCCGCGATCTGGGCGTGATCCGGCCCCGCCGGAGTGTGCCGCTTGTAAAGCGTGCCGTGGTTGAAATAATGCCCCTGCCCCGGCAGTTCGAAGCCAAAGCCCTCGCGCAGGACCATGATCCCCTGATGCGGGCCATAGGTCTTGTAGGCCGAGAACAGATACACATCGCACCCCAGCGCCGGAATGTCGGGGAACCCGTGCGGCGCATAGCTGACCCCGTCCACCACGGTCCGCGCCCCGGCGTCCTTGGCCATCGCACAGATCGCGGCCACGTCGTTGATCTCGGCGATCACGTTCGAACAATGGGGGAAGCACACCAGCTTCACCATCCCATCCGCCAGCAACGCCGCCAGCGACGGCAGTTCCAAAGACCCCGTTTCGCGGTCGATCTGCCATTCGCGGACCTCAATCCCTTCGTCGGCCAGCCGCCGCCAGACGCCCGAATTCGCCTCGTGGTCCTGATCGGTCACCACAATCGCGCCGCCCGTCCCCTCCAGCCACTTCCGCACCGCTTGCGCCAGCACATAGGTATTGGCGGATGTGGAGGGCCCGAACGACACTTCCTCGCGCGCGACACCCATCATCGCCGCCAGCCGGTCGCGCGCCTCGTCCATCTCGGCCCCCCCCGCCTGCGCGCCCGGATAGGGGCCATAGGGCTGCACCTTCCGGTCGCGGTAAAACCGGGTCAGCCGGTCCACCACCTGCAGGCAGGGATAGCTGCCCCCGGCATTCTCGAAGAACGCATGGGACGACAGCACCGGCGAGTCAAAGGCCGGGAACTGCGAACGGACAAAATCAAGGTCAAGCACGGTCATCGTCATCTCCTGATGGCCGCGGGTGCCGGATCTGACCCCATGTCGCGGGGGTCCGGTCAATCCGGTCCGCGGCAGGTCTTCCAACCAGACCTTGGGATGTCTCCCCCGAAGGCCAGAGCCGGGTCGTTCCGGCGTCAGGCAATGTGGTATCGCCCCTCTTGCCGCACTGCAAGAGCCTCGCGCCGGGTTGCGCGCCGGCCCATTTGCCCAGATTCGCGTCGGCTGACGGATTTTTGTGCGCCATTCCCCTGCTTCAACGGCAGTTTCCCCTTGTCCTTTGCCCGCCCGCCACACAACTTTACGGCATCGGGGCGGGCTTCTGGGGGGTTCCGTCTCTGAAGACAGGTCACAATCCGGCAGTTGGTCGTCCAGTGACCACCGCCGCTTCAAAGGAGAACACATGTCCCGCAAAAGCCTCGCCCTGCTCAGCGCCGCCTCCGTGCTGTCGCTGTCCGTTGCCGCCCAGGCCGCTGATCCCGAACTGACCGTGCTCGATTGGGCCGGATGGGAAATTGACGGCATGCTGCAGCCCTATGTCGACTTGCACGGACAGAAACCGACGTTCGCCTTCTTCGCCGATGACGACGAAGCCTTCCAGAAAGTCTCGTCCGGCTTCCGCGCTGACGTTGTGCACCCCTGCGCCGCTTCGGTCCCTCGCTACACCGAAGCTGGTTTGATCGAACCCTGGGACATTTCGAAGATTCCGGAGTTCGCCAATATCCCTGAACGGATGACCGCCCCCTTCACGACCGAGGAAGGCGTCTTCTACATCCCGACCGACTATGCCTACACCGCCATCGCCTACAATTCCGAAACCGTCCCGGCGGAAGACGTGGCCACGGTTCAGGTCTTCACCGACCCGAAATACGCTGGCCGCATTTCGATGCCGGACAATACCGATGATGTCTGGTCGCTGGCGTTCCTTGCCACGGGCGTCACCTCCTGGGACAATGTGACGGATGAACAATTCACCGCCGCCGCCGACTGGCTGCGCTCGGTGCACCCCAACGTCCGGGCCTATTGGGCCGACCCGTCGGAACTTTCCCAGCTCATGGCCTCGGGCGAGGTTCAGGTTGCCTGGTCCTGGAACGACCCCGTCGCGATCCTGCTGGCCGAAAACTTCCCCGTGGGCTTCAACCGCTCCCCGGCCGAAGGGGCCGCCACCTGGTACTGCGGCTTTGTCAACATGAAGGACGGCCCCGGCAACGAGGAGAAGGTCTACGACCACATCAACTCGCTTCTGGCCCACACCTCGGCCCAGCCGCTGCTGGATGCGATCGGCTACGCTTTGGCCAACGACGCCGCCATGGCTGAAATCCCGGCCGAGGCTTTGAAGGCGGCCTATGTCGACCCGATCGACACCACGCTTTTCGTCCAAAGCCCGCCCTCGACGGAACTGCGCGACCGGATGATCGAAGAGTTCGAGATGATCAAGTCGGGCTTCTGACATCTGTCTGACAGATGACTGGCAATGCCCGGACCGCGCGTCCGGGCATTTTGCTTTTCAGGCCAGCAGCATGGCTTCCGGGTGCTGTAAGGGCTGGTCGCTTCCAGTGCGAAGCCCTGCGCAGAGGTCAAGGTTGGCGCCGTGCTGCACACCACGGTATTAAAAAGATTGAATATCAAGCCGTGCCGTTGAAAACTGGTGATGTTCACTTTTGCAAGCGCCCACGGTCGGGAGGTTCGTTTCACTTGAGTTCTTCAAAACCTTACATTCCGGTCAAACCCTTTGAACTCTTGTCGTGAATTCCAGTTATCTGAAGGGGCCCGCAGATCCAGCATCGTCTGGACGCACATGATCTGGCGGGCTTCTTGTGCCTGTGGGCTTGGCAGCCGGCAATCCCTGCATCCGGGGGCAGCCGCATGAAGGTACCTGCAGGCGCTGTCCCAATCGTTTATCAGTGTCCCGAGGATGTCCCAGCACTGGCCGAAACCTGGGCCGCGGCGCAGGAAACAGCAGAGTTCCTCGGCGGCGAATACAGGGACTATGTGTCGCCCGGCGCTTCCCCCAGCGGGGTCCAACGACGGATCGCGGTCCTGACGAAAGCGGCCAAGCCAGACCTTGTGCTGCCCTTCACGCGTGAAACCCACCTGCACACGTTCACAGTCGGGGAACGCAGTTTGGGAAGACTGCCGACCATGGCGCTTCGTCTGGCCAATCCGTGGCTTTCGGAAAGCCATGCGCCAAGCGACATCGCATACCTGCTGCGCCATGTGATGCAAAAGGAACATGTCGATCTGATCGACCTTGGCGAGATCCCGGAAAACTCGGCCCTGCGGGGGGCGCTTGATGCGCTTGCTTGGCCCGCGCGGAAATTGCGGCTTGGCCGCAAGGACAGCATCCGCTGGCTGATCGACTTTCCTGAAACGTTTGACGCCTATCTCGCCGGGCTAAGCACATCCACCCGGCAATCGACCCGGCGCAAGATGCGCAGCCTTGAAAAGGACTTCGACCTTCAGTTCGAGACCTTCACCTTGCCTCAGGATGTCGACCGCTTCCTCGCGGAAGGCGAAAAGATCAGCCGGTTGACCTACCAGTGGAACGTGGGTCAGCAGCTGAACGACAATGCCGAAACCCGGGCGCGCTTCCGCGATCTGGCCGATCAGGGGCGACTAAGATGCTATCTGCTCTCCCTCGACGGGGTCCCAAGGGCGTTCCTGCGCGGCACGGTCGAAGGGCAGATTTACAACTACGAAACCCCCGGCTTCGATCCTGCCTTCGCCAAGAATTCGGTCGGGACGGTGATCCTGATGCGCGCACTCCAGGACCTGATCACCAACACCGCCTGCCGGACTTTCGACTTCGGCACCGGCGGCGATGAGATCGGCTTCAAGTCGCGCTTTGGCAACCGGCGGCTGACCTGCAATTCCTACTATATCGTGAATGCAATCCGGCCGCGCGCCGGCCTGCTGCTGGCAGGGCAAAATGCGTTGACGGGGGCGAAAAACCTTGCTGCGGCGGTGATTGGCACAGGTGCGTTTCGGGACCGGATCAAGCGCCGGTTGCGCAAATACGGCGACTGACCGGGTGCCACGGCAGCACGGTCCCGCAGCGCGCGGCCATTCCCGTCCGGGAATGCCACCTTGCGCCCCCCACCCCCTGCCCCTATATTGACGCTTGTCGGGGGCAACCTCGACTATGGCGATAAACGCACCTGTAATAATCGGCTCGGACCCGGGGGCGGTACCCGGCGGCTCCACCAAAACCCCCGTTCATTGCGGGCGTGTGGGGCCGAAATAGGATCGACGAACGACCAAAGAGGCCAGCTTTCGCTCGGTGAGGTACCACCGTTATCGGTCCGCAAGTACAGTTGCCAATGACAACCGTGCTCCGATGGCTCTGGCTGCGTAAGCAGTTCGAGGTATCGAAACTTAAGCCCCTGCGCTTAGCCGCGTAGGGCGGGGTTCGCAGGTACCTGGCAACAGAAACCTGCACCTTCCCCCCTTCCCCTTGCCAGACTCGGCCAGCGACCCCATCGTGGGCCGATGCTGCGCCCCCTCACCCTTGTCTGCCTGACCGCCTGGCCAGCCATGGCCTGTGAAACGGCACTGTTGCTTTCGATTGACGTCTCAGGCTCCATCGACAGCGCCGACTACCGGCTGCAGACCGAAGGCCTGTCCGCAGCCCTGTCCGACCCCGAGGTGGCCGAGGCATTGGTCCGGGGCCAGGTGGCCCTTGCCGTCGTGCAATGGTCTGGCACGGCCCAGCAAGACCTGGCCCTGCCCTGGCAAAGGATGCTGACCCCCGGGGCCGTGACCAGCTTTGCCAGCCGCGCAGCCGCCATGCCCCGCGCCTTCAAGGGGTCGGACACGGCAGTGGGCGAAGGCCTGCGCTTTGCGCTGTCGCAGTTCGCCGCCGTCCCCGATTGCACCCGGCAGGTGATTGATGTCTCTGGTGACGGTCAGGAAAATGCGGGCTTCACCGACGCCCGCGCCCGGTCCGAAGCGGTGGCAGCCGGCGTCATGATCAACGCAATCGCGATCGAAGAACCGGGGCCGGCCTTTCCCATCACCAACTACTATCGCAACTGGATCATCAGCCCGGGCGGGTTCGTGGTGACGGCACGCGGGCTGCGCGACTATGCCGAAACCCTGCGGTTGAAGTTGTTGCGCGAGCTGGTCACGACCATCGGCTGACCGGTTCGGGCAAACACCTTCCTGTCACGCCACCCGGCGGCTATCGGAGCAGGCGCTTTCGCACACACCCCAGTCGTTGCCCATCTTCTGACAAGGCACCCTTTGCTTTGGGTCCTTCTACAGCGGGCATCGGCGTTTTCGCCCACCGCCCCTTCCCTTGGCCCTCAAATCCCTTATTGTAGCCGCAGTCATGAAAGGGCATCCGGATGGCGCGCACCATCGACTATGGCAACCTCATGCATCAGGCGATGCGCGGGCTGATTCAGTCCGTTCTTGCCGATGTGGCTGAAAACGGCCTGCCCGGGGCGCACCACTTCTTCATCACCTTCGACACAACCTATCCGGGCGTGGAGCTTGCTGACTGGCTACGCGACCGCTATCCCACTGAAATGACCGTCGTTATTCAGCACTGGTTTGAAAACCTGACTGTGAACGATGAATTCTTCACTGTTACCTTGAATTTCGGAAACAATCCGGAGCCGATGATCATCCCCTTCGACGCGGTCCGTACCTTCGTCGACCCGTCGGTAGAGTTTGGCTTGCGATTCGAAACGCAATCTTCGGATGAAAACGATGACGAAGAAGACGACATCGAAGTTGAGGAAGAGCCTACTCGCCATGACGCGGAAGTTGTGTCGCTTGACCAGTTCCGCAAGGGCTGACCGTTGAGCGAAGATCTGGCGCTGTTCCGCCGCAGATTGCTGCAAAACCCCAAACAGATCTCGGCGCTTGCGCCCTCATCGCGCTATCTGGCGCGGGCGATGGCCGAAGGGCTGGGGCCTAAGACCGGTCGGGTGGTCGAGTTCGGACCCGGCACCGGCCGTCTGACGCGCGCCATTCTCAAGGCCGGGGTTCCCGCCCGGCATCTTGACCTTTTCGAGCTGGACAACGATTTCGTCCGCCACTTGCGGCAGCATTTCCCCGGCGTTGCCGTGCACCATCTTGGGGCCGACCGGGCCGACGACGTGGTTGCGTCCGGGGTTGGCGCTGTCGTGTCAGGCCTGCCGCTTCTGTCGATGCCCCCCGCCGTGCGCGAAGCCATCGTGGACGCCGCATTCCGCATTCTGGCCCCCGGCGCGCCCTTCATCCAGTTCACCTACGGGCCAAAGCCGCCGCTTCCACCGGACAGCGTGGAACGGCTGGGCCTGCGGTTCGAATCGGGCACCAAGGTCTGGCTGAACCTGCCGCCCGCCCGGGTCTACCGGTTCTACCGCGCGTGACGCCTGCAGATTTCGGTATGCGACGGCATGCCAATTGATTTTGCACGCCCACGGCGCTAAGGGGCAGCGGACGCAGCGAGGAGACCCAGATGACCGCGACCCGCACCGAGACCGACAGCTTTGGCCCACTGGAGGTTCCCGCCGACAAGTATTGGGGCGCCCAGACCCAGCGGTCGATCATCAACTTCCCCATCGGCTGGGAACGCCAGCCCGTTGCGATCATCCGTGCACTGGGGGTCATCAAGAAGGCCTGCGCGCTGGTGAACATCGCGCAAGGCGACATCTCGGAAGATCTGGGCCAGGCGATTGCAGCGGCCGCGACCGAAGTGATCGACGGCAAGTTCGACGACAACTTCCCGCTGGTGGTCTGGCAGACCGGGTCGGGCACGCAATCCAACATGAACGCGAACGAGGTGATCTCGAACCGCGCGATTGAAATGCTGGGCGGGGTGATGGGGTCGAAAAAGCCCGTCCACCCAAACGACCATGTGAACATGGGGCAATCGTCAAACGACACTTTCCCCACGGCGATGCATGTCGCCATCGGCATGATGGCGCGTGACGTGCTGCTGCCAGGGCTGGAAAAGCTGTCCGCCGCGCTCTGGGCGAAGTCGAACGAATTCAAGGACATCATCAAGATTGGTCGCACCCATACTCAGGATGCAACGCCCCTGACGCTGGGCCAGGAATTCTCGGGCTACGCCACGCAGGTCGACAAGGGCATTGCCCGGGTCAAGATGTGCCTGCCTGACATCTATGAACTGGCGCAGGGCGGCACGGCGGTCGGCACCGGCCTCAACACCCGCGTCGGTTGGGATACCCGCGTCGCGGCCGAGATTGCAAAGATCACCCGCCTGCCCTTCATCACCGCCCCGAACAAGTTCGAGGCGCTGGCCGCGCATGACGCGATGGTCATGTTCTCAGGCGCGCTGAAAACGGTGGCCGCCAGCCTTTTCAAGATCGCCAACGACCTGCGGCTTCTTGGCTCCGGCCCCCGCTCTGGCCTGGGTGAGTTGATCCTGCCCGAGAACGAGCCTGGGTCCAGCATCATGCCGGGCAAGGTCAACCCCACCCAGGCCGAGGCGCTGACCATGGTCTGCGCCCAGGTCATGGGCAACGATGCCGCAGTGGGTTTTGCAGGAAGCCAGGGCCATTTCGAGCTGAACGTCTACAACCCGATGATGTCCTACAACGTGTTGCAATCCATGCAGCTACTGGGCGACGCGGCGGGGTCCTTCACCGACAACATGGTGGCGGGCACACAGGCCAATGTGGCGCGGATCGACAAGCTGATGAAGGAATCGCTGATGCTGGTGACAGCCCTTGCGCCAACCATCGGCTATGATGCGGCGACCAAGGTGGCCAAGACCGCGCACAAGAACGGCACCACCTTGCGGGAAGAGGCGATCGCTCTGGGCTATGTTGACGGCGAAACCTTCGACCGCGTGGTGCGCCCCGAAGACATGATCGGCCCGAAAGGCTAAGCCTTGGCCGAGATTGTCAACCTGCGGCAGGCGAAAAAGCAGGCGGCCCGCAAGGCCGCCCGCAGTGCGGCTGATGCCAACGCCGCCAAATTCGGGCGCACGAAGGGCGAGCGGGAGCTGGAAAAGGCGCGGGCCGAAAAGGCCGCCGCCCATCTGGATGCGCATCGGCGTGAGACGGATTAATCAATAGTTTACCCTGTAATGGCAGGCTTTGGCGCAGGGGGTGCGCCATGAAGGATCTGCCAGACTCGATTTCACCAGATCGCTGGATCACGCATCTCTTTTCGGCCAGAAGCGCCGCTGAAGGCGGGACAGTGCGGCGAAAGGTGGTCGATGTTGAACGTCTGATCGGCAGAGACAGGTTTCTTCAGGAAGTTCATCGCCGAGGCTTCAGAGTTGTGGAAAACGCAGGTCAATTCATCGTCTTCTGCAATCGCGAGCCGGTCTATCTGCTGACGCGCGGCTGACACCTGGCGCAAATCTTTTCGAAAAGATTTGCAAAATCCTTCGAAGGATTTTGTCCAAGGCCGACCGTTGCGCTATGGCTTGGCGCATGTCCACCCGCCCGATCAAGCGCTCGCTCACCCTGCATGGCCACCGCACCAGCGTCTCGCTGGAGGCCCCGTTCTGGGATGCGTTCCGCGAGATTGCCGCCCTACGGCAAGTGCCGCTGAACCAGCTTGCAGCCGACATCGACGATGCCCGGTCAGGGGATGAGGGCCTTGCCTCAGCGATCCGGTTGTTCGTGCTTGACCACTACCGGTCTGCGACGTCGGCAAGCGTCACTGCCAGATCGCCATAGCCCGTGTACCGCCGTTCATAGGCCAGTCCCAACCGCGCCGCGCAGTCCTGCGCTTTGGCGTCAAGCACCGGGTCATTGACCTGTGCCTGATATACCAGCTTGGTGTAGTTGCCGAAATACATGTCCCGCAATTCCGGATGCCGGTCCAGACCCATCGGCTTCCAGACGAAGGCATCGAACTGCCGGACAAGGAAATCCGTCAGGTAAAAGGCCGTGAATTCGGTGTCGGCCTTGGCCGCAAACGTCGCGTTGCCTTCAAAAAACGAATAACAATGCGGGCCTTCAACCATCTGAACGCCCAGTTCCTTGCACTTTTCGAACAATCGCCCGCCAGTCCCGCAATCTGCATAGACAACGAAGATCTCGGCGTACTGCCCACGCGCCTCGGCCACCGCTGCCTCGACAGCCGGGATGATCCGGTCCGGCCAAAGATGCAGTTTTGCCGGCAGGCATTGCAGGTCAAGGTGGCTCCAGCCATTCGCCGCCTTCAGCGCAAGGATCTCATGCGCCAGTGCGCCGCAGGCGATCAGCAGCACCCGCCCCGTCCGCGCCGGAGCAAGGCCCGCTTCGCTGAGGGAGATATCGTCCAACCTCGCCTCCATTGGTCCGAGATGGCCCCTACCTGCCGACGCGCGACCACGCCAGAATCAGGCTGGCCGACAGCGCGGCAAAGGCGACAGCGGCCAGCGGCACGCCGGACCACAGGGCCAGGATGATTGTCAGTCCAGCCGACAGGATGACCAAGGCGATCAGGCCGAGAAAATGCGTCAGTGGCATATTGTGCCCCCCCGATCTTCAATCTGCGCCCCGAATGCGGCTTTCGCAAGCCCGCCACGGATCACAGAGCCGTGCAGCCGCCTTAAGCGCTCAGCTGGTTGTGCTTGCGCGCAACGAACTGCTTGGCCGTTTCCACCGCCACCGCGGCATCGCGGCAATAGGCGTCGGCACCGATGGCGCGGCCGAATTCCTCGTTCAGCGGGGCGCCACCGACCAGCACGATGTAATCCTCGCGCATGCCCTTTTCCTTCATCGTGTCGATCACGACCTTCATGTAGGGCATCGTCGTGGTCAGCAGGGCCGACATCCCAAGGATATCGGGCTGTTCCCGCTCCAGCGCCTCAAGGTATTTCTCGACCGAGTTGTTGATCCCAAGGTCAAGCACTTCGAACCCTGCGCCTTCCATCATCATCGCGACAAGGTTCTTGCCGATGTCGTGGATATCG